>JANNTE010000268.1:0-5925 GCA_031403365.1 Betaproteobacteria bacterium
CCCGGACCGGCGACTGGATTTTTGTCACCGGGGAACTCGGCGGCAGCCGGTTGACCGGCCACCATTTTCGCTTTGTGCCGCGTCTCGCCGAGGGTGCGTGGCTGGCCGGGCGCGCCGAGGTCCGTGCCATGATGGACGTGAGTGACGGCCTGGCGAAGGACCTGCCGGCCCTGACGCCGCGGGGATCCAACGTTGCGCTCGATGCGGCCGCCGTGCCCTGCCGCCACGGCTCCGGCTTGCGAGAGGCGCTCACCGACGGGGAGGATTATGAATTACTGTTTACGCTCGCGCGCCGGGCTGACCGCGACGCGTTCTGCCGCGCGTGGCGGCGGCGATTTCCCAGGACGCGCCTGGCGTGCATCGGCCAGTACGGTCTGGTATTGCATGTGTGCCGTCAAAGCATCAATGCGCGCGACAACGCGTTGCAGGCGGTCGGCGGCACCGGCATCGAACTGGCGCAGCACGCGCGCTTCCTGTTCCTGCTGCTCGCGCATCTGCAACTGCGCTGAGGCGATGCGTTCGCGGGCAAGTTGATATTGCGCGCCGGCGCGCTCGGCACGTTGTATCGCCGCGATCTGGGTTGCCGCGAACTGCTCCACCGCCAGTTCGCGGCGCGCCAGTGCTTCGCGGATCGCGGCCTGCGCCTGCGCAGCGGGTGGCAGCGACAGGCCTAGCGCGAGCGACCAGATGTTGTCGCCTTGATCCCAGGCGTAACCCGGCCCCAGCGTTATCTCCGGATTTTGCGCCGCCACCGCTTGCTTGACCTCGGCATCGGCGGCGCCAAACTCGAGAAGTTTGCGATGCACATCCAGGCGATTGCGCAAGGCCTGGCGGCTCAGCGCGTCGGCCGCGAGGTCCGTGTCCGGCATGGCTTCGGCTGGAGGGCGCAGATTCACGCTGGCCAGCGCGTCCAGCGGCAGACCGAGGGCGGCGACAAGATTGCCCTGCGCGCGCTGATAGGCGCCCAGTTGCTGGTCACGCAGGTTGATGAGCTGCGCAAACAGGTAGCGCTCGGTTCCCAGCTCGCGTGCCGACAATATGCCGGCATCCACGCGGCGATTCACCATCGCGATAATGTTTTTTCGCTCCTCGATCTGGGCGTCGAACGTCTGTATCGCACTGCGGCTTGCCTGCAATTCATCATGGCTGTCGCGCACACGTGCGCGTACCTCCCACGCAGCTTGAGCCACATCGATTTCAGCTGCGCTTGCCAGAAACGCATTGCGCTCTGCCAGGGCCGCGCGCCGGCCCGGCGCGACCAGCGGAATCTCCAGCTCCAGTCCGAGGCTCCACGGCGAGTCGCCATCGGCCGGAGCGCGGCTATGGCGTTCGGGCTTGAGCCTGCCGAACCAGCTGCGTCGTGCGCCTGCTGCGCCTTGCTGTGCGCGTGCTACTTTGGCGCGGGCGCGCGCATCGCGCATATCGGCGTGAAAATACCAGGCCGCCAAAGTCAATTCCTTCAAACCCCATTGCGCCGGCGGCCAGTCCGCGCCCGCGTAACCGTTCGCCACGGCAAAGGCCTTCAGACCATCGGCTTGTGCGGATCGGGCACGGTATTGTGCAGCGCTCGCATCGGCATCGATTGGCCTGGGCGCATACGGGACGCTCGAGCAGGCGCTCAGTGCCAGGCACGCTATGCCAAATAAACCGCCACGCAGGCTTACGCAAACAGGCGCCATGCTCAATGCAGTTTGATATGCGGCTCGGTGCGCCGCGTAATGATGCGCGCCAGCGTGTCGAGAAAAACCTTGGTAAAGCCGTGCAGGGCAAATTCGTGCATCTTGTACAGCGAGATGTACATCATCTTGGCGAACAGGCCTTCGATCATGACGCTGCCGCGCGTGACCGCGCCCATGAGGCTGCCGACGGTGCTGAACTTTCCCAGGGAAATCAGCGAGCCGAAATCGCGGTACTGGTAAGGACGAAGCGCCTCGCCGCGCAAGTGTCTCGGCAGCATGCGGTACAGATGCGAGGCCTGCTGGTGCGCGGCCTGGGCGCGCGGCGGCACGAAGCCCTTTTTTTCCGGCCACGGGCAACTGGCGCAGTCACCGAAGGCGAAGATATTCGCATCGCGCGCGGTTTGCAGAGTCTGTTCAACGACGATCTGGTTGATACGATTGGTCTCCAGGCCGCCGATGTCCTTCAGGAAATCAGGCGCCTTGATACCCGCCGCCCAAACCACCAGTTCAGCGGCGATGTCACGGCCGGTCGCGGTTTTCACGCCATGCGCCGATACCTCGGTCACACGCTCGCCGGTCAATACCTCAACCTTCAATTTCTTCAGCAGCTCCAGTACCGCACCCGAAAGGCGTTCGGACAACGCCGGCAGGATCTTCGGTGCTGCCTCGACTATGGTGATCTTGATGTCCTGCTCGGGATTGATGCGATCCAGGCCATAGGACAGGAATTCGCGAATGGTGTTGTGCAGTTCCGCCGCCAGCTCCACGCCGGTGGCGCCGGCACCGATGATGGCGACGTGCAACTGCCCGGCACCAAGCGGGCCGGACTGCGCATTCGCACGCAGGCAGGCGTTGAGCAAACGCGAATGAAACAAGGCGGCCTGCTGGGGATTATCCAGCGAGATCGCATGTTCAGCGGCACCCGGCGTGCCGAAATCGTTGGTGGTGCTGCCCAGCGCCAGCACCAGCGTATCGTAGGCCATGCTGCGCGCAGGCAGCACTTCGCGGCCAACTTCGTCGAGCGTCGGCGCCAGATGAATGTGCTTCGCAGCGCGGTCGAGTCCAGCCATGCGACCGAGGCGGAACTGGAAATGATGCCAGCGCGCCTGGTACAGGTAATCGAGTTCGTGATCGTTCAGATCCATGCTGCCGGCCGCGACCTGGTGCAGCAGCGGCTTCCACAGATGCGTGCGTGAACGATCGACCAGCGTAATCAGCGCCTGTTTGCGCCGGCCCAGGGTTCTACCCAGTTGCGTGGCCAGTTCCAGCCCGCCCGCGCCACCGCCGACGATGACGATTTTATGCAAGGCGCTGGGCGCAAGTTCTGCTCTGTTTGCCATTGAATGGAAGTCAAAGTCAATGCGAATTAATTTGCGCGGGGAGGTTGCGGATTGTAGCCGGGAGTTTAGCGTGTTGCCGCCGGCAGTGCCCGTGGAAGAAACATTCTCCGCCCCGGGAGGCGGACCGTCTTACGCCGTGAGGCGCCCGGATAAATCCGAATCCAGCCTGCCCCGCGCATGCGGGGGCCGGCTTTCATTGGCGAAACCGGATTCCCGCTTTCGCGGGAATGACCGATCAGGACTTACTCGGTTTTTTTTAGACCACTGCAACCCGTTGTGCCGGTTCCCGGACGGCAATCAAACCCTTGAGCGCGGCGCGATTGACTGCCGACAACACCGCCCGCAGGGTGGCCGTAACGATGTTGCCATGCATGCCGGCGCCGTACAGCGTCTGCTCGCGCCCGATGCGAATCTGCACATAGGCCACGGCAGTTGCATCTTCGCCACCACCCACCGCGTGCTCGTGATAATTCATGACATGAAACTCGATGCCGCAGCCCGCGCACAGCGCGCGCACGAACGCGTCAACCGGGCCGTTGCCTTTCCCGGCGATGGTGATCTCGCGCCCGTTGCATTTGAGCCGCGCGTTGACGTTTTCGATTTCGCCGTGACCGGACTCATGCGTAATGCGATGCTCGAGATAGGCAAGAGGCTTTTCGCTATCCAGGTATTCGCGGTCAAAGGCGGCTTTGATGTCTATCGAAGACAACTCCTTGCCGGTGGCATCGGTAATGGACTGAATCACCTGGCTGAACTCGATCTGCAAAAGGCGCGGCAAAGACAAGCCGAAATCGCGCTCCAGCAAATAAGCGATACCACCCTTGCCCGACTGGCTGTTGACGCGAATGACGGTTTCGTAGGCGCGGCCCAGATCGGCGGGATCGATTGGCAGATAAGGCACATCCCAGATGTCGTCCGCCTTGCGTGCGGCCAGGCCCTTCTTGATCGCGTCCTGGTGCGAACCGGAAAATGCCGTAAACACCAGTTCTCCGCCGTAGGGATGGCGCGGATGCACCGGCAACTGGTTGCAGTGCTCAACGGTGCGGATCACCGCGTTGATATCGGAAAAATCCAGTCCGGGATCGACGCCCTGCGAATACAGATTCATTGCCAGCGTGACCAGATCCACATTGCCGGTACGCTCGCCATTGCCGAACAAACAGCCTTCGATGCGGTTTGCGCCGGCCATCACCGCAAGCTCCGCGGCGGCTACCGCGCAGCCACGGTCGTTATGCGGATGCACCGAGAGCACGACGCTGTCGCGTTTTGCGACATGGCGGCCGAACCATTCGATCTGGTCCGCATAGACATTCGGCGTGGACATCTCCACCGTCGCGGGCAGATTCAGGATCACCGGATTTTTTGGCGTCGGCTGCCAGACCGCGTTGACCGCATCGCAGATTTCGACCGCAAAGTCGAGTTCGGTGCCGGTAAAACTTTCCGGCGAATACTGGAACACCCATTCGGTATCGGGCTGTTGCCTGGCGCAATCGCGCACCGCTTTCGCACCCTCGACGGCAATCGCGACGATGCCCGGTTTGTCGAGACCGAACACCACGCGCCGCTGCACGGTGGAGGTGGAGTTGTACAAATGCATGATGGCGCGCTTTGCCCCACGCAGCGACTCGAACGTGCGGCGGATCAGCGCTTCGCGTGCCTGGGTCAGCACCTGTACGGTTACGTCATCGGGAATGAGTTTCTCGTCGATGAGCTTGCGCACGAAATCGAAATCAGTCTGCGAGGCGGCCGGAAATCCAATCTCGATTTCCTTGAACCCGGTTTTGATCAGCAGCATGAACAGGCGCAGCTTGCGCTCCGCATCCATGGGCTCGATCAGCGCCTGATTGCCGTCGCGCAAATCCACGCTGCACCAGACCGGCGGACGCGTGATGACCTGGTTCGGCCAGGTGCGGTCCGGCAAAGCGACCGGGGTAAACGGGCGATATTTCTGTGAAGGATTTCGGTTCATGGCGGTTACTCGCACAAATTGGGGATGGACCACCTCCGCCGGATGTTGCTTCGGCGGGCTGGGTTGCTGCGAATTTGGGAATAGTTTATATGCGCGCGGGGCGCAGCAGCAGGCCGGTCAGCAGATTGCTGATCAGGAAAGGTCCAGGTTGGCCGTGCTGTCGGGAGTGCATGTCCCGGACTATAAGCAGATTTTTCCGGCCGTGCAAGCCCGGACCCGGGCCCGGCCCCTAGTCCGAGGCGTCCAAAGGCGTGACCGGCGGTTTCTTTCGCGCCCGCTCCCAGGCCCACATCGCGTAGCCCGACAGGGCATATATCAGAAATACGCTGAACAGCAGCTCCGGCAAATTATCGGCCACTTGCACGATTGCCACCACGACAAGCGCCATGATGACGACCATGCGAAATGGCACGCTTTTGCGCATATCGATGTCCTTGCCACTGTAGAAGCGCACGCTGGTAACCATGGTGATGCCGGCGAACAGGGTTACCGCCCAGGCCAGCCAGGGCACGTCGGCCCGGGCCACGTCATAGGATTCCAGGGCCCACACCAGTCCGGCGATGAGTCCGGCGGCAGCGGGGCTGGGCAGTCCCTGGAAGTAGCGCTTGTCGACCACATCGATGTTGGTGTTGAAGCGGGCGAGGCGCAAGGCCGCGCAGGCACAATAGACGAAGGCGGCGAACCAGCCGAGCTTGCCCATGCCTTTCAGCGACCATTCGTAGATCACCAGCGCGGGTGCGGCGCCAAAGGAAACCATGTCGGACAAGCTGTCGTACTCGGCGCCAAATTCGCTCTGCGTGTGCGTCCATCTCGCCACGCGGCCGTCCAATCCGTCAAAGATCATCGCGGCCAAAATGCCTTGCGCCGCCAACTCAAAGCGCAGGTTCATGGCCTGGACAATGGCGTAAAAACCGGCAAACAGGGCGCAGGTGGTAAT
>JANNTE010000269.1:0-3016 GCA_031403365.1 Betaproteobacteria bacterium
TTCTTCGCTCCAGCAATTGGCGCGGATTCCGTTCAGTGAACTGAAACTGGATCAGTCCTTCGTCACCGGCGCCGCTTACCAGCCGCATTTGCGTGCGGTGGTTGAATCGACGGTGGGCATGGCGAAGAAACTTCAACTCAGTGTCGCCGCTGAGGGTGTCGAAAACATTGAGGACTGGCGTTTCCTGCGTGCACTCATGGTTGACACGGCCCAGGGCGATCTGGTCTGCCAAGCCATGCCCGGCGCAGAATTCCAAGCGTGGGCGGCCAGCTGGTCGCCTCCGGTTTGACGCTGACAAAAGTGCTGACGCGAAAGAATTGCAGGACGGGCGTAATGAGATACCAGAAAATGCCTGCGCCTGGCTGTTGGACGCGCCGGACACGCGGCCAAGCGCCGGGAGTTCCGGTTCCGCCATGCGTCGGGTCTGCCAGGGGTGGCGCCCGGCGCCGTCGCCAGCCCTTGCTTTGAGTGTCGGCGCTTGCGCCGCCGGTTCGTGGCCGGCTAGAACGGCAACAGAGCCTGCGGGGCGGCGATGTTCAGTACGCGCCGGAAATCTGCCTGAATGCGCTGCATTGCGGCGGCGTTTTCGGCCTCGAAGCGCAGCACCACCACCGGCGTGGTATTCGATGAGCGTGCCAGGCCGAAGCCATCCTTGTATTCCACCCGCAGACCGTCGATGGTGATGACTTCGCGCGCATCCGGAAAACGCGCTGTCTTTTGCAGTTTGTCGATGAGCGCGTAGTTTTCGCCTTCCTTGAGTTTGATCTGCAGTTCCGGCGTATTGAGCGAGTCGGGAAGCTGCTCGAATACGGCCCGGATGTCAGGCTCGCCGCTCAGGTACTCCAGCAGGCGCGCGCCGGCGTAAAGTCCGTCGTCGAAACCGAACCAGCGTTCCTTGAAGAAAACGTGGCCGCTCATTTCGCCGGCCAGCAAGGCGCCCGACTCCTTCATCTTGGCCTTGATCAGGGAGTGGCCGGTCTTCCACATGGTCGGCCTGCCGCCATGCTTCAGAATCCACGGCGCCAGATTGCGCGTGCATTTGACGTCGAACAGGATTTCCGCGCCCGGATTGCGTTTCAGAACGTCGGCGGCGAAGATCATTAACTGACGATCCGGAAAAATGATTTTGCCCTGCCGGGTTACCACGCCTAGCCGGTCACCGTCGCCATCGAAGGCAAGCCCGATTTCCGCATCGCCTTTTGCCAGCGCGGCGATCAGGTCTTCAAGGTTCTCCGGTTGCGACGGATCGGGATGGTGGTTCGGAAATGTGCCATCGACTTCGCAAAATAATTCCTCAACTTCACAGCCCAGCCGTCGAAACAGTTCGGGTGCAAACGCTCCCGGCACACCGTTGCCGCAATCCACTGCGATGCGCATTTTTCGTTTCAGCCTTATGTCCGCGCTGATGCGTTTGAGGTAAGCCTCGGCCACTTCGGCCTGGCTGTAGGTTCCCGCGCCCGATGCCAGCTTTCCGGATTCAATGCGCCGGCGTAATCCCTGAATCGCTTCGCCGGACAGCGTTTCGCCGGCGAGCACCATCTTCAGTCCGTTATAGTCCGGCGGGTTGTGGCTGCCGGTCACCATCACGCCCGAGCCGGTTTGCAGGTGATGGGTCGCGAAATACAGAATCGGCGTAGTCACGCGTCCGACGTCGATGACATCCACCCCCGCAGCCTGAAGTCCGCGCGCGAGACCCTGCGCGAGGGAAGGGCCGGATAGCCGTCCGTCGCGGCCGATGCAGACCTTGCTCTGGCCCAGTTCGCGCGCCTGGGTGCCGAGTGCGCGTCCGACGGATTCGGCGACTTCCGCGGTGAGGGATTTGCCGACGATGCCGCGGATGTCGTAAGCCTTGAAGATTTCGGGTGCGATGGGAGTCATGGCAATTGAGTCAATGGGTTTACGGCCGATTATCACATAAGGCGGTTGCCGGCCTGTTGGCGGGAATCATTCGAAACGCCGGTGAAGAATTCCAGCAGGCGATCAGGAAGCCAATCGAGGTGACCGGGAAAGCGGCCGGAAGCAAAGCCCGCGTGTCCGCCCTGATCCGGATAGTCGAGGCATACGCTGGCCGAGACTTCACCCGCGACCGGCAGAAACGGACCCGGCAGAAACGGGTCGTTGCGCGCATGTACGATCAAGGTCGGTACTTCAATGCCGCGCAGTTCAGAATTGCTGCTGGCGCGCGTCCAGTAGTCGTCGGTGTTCCGGTAACCGTGCAATGGCGCGGTCACAACATTGTCGAACGCCCGCAGGCTGCGCGCACGCCGCACCGCGTCGGCGCCATAGATACCGGGATGGTGTGCGAGTTTGGCCAGGCTTTTGATCTTGAGCGTGCGCAGGAAATGCATGCCATAGAGCCGGTTGATGCCCGCACCCAGCCGGTCTCCCGCTGCCATCAGGTCCATGGGAGCGGATACCGCCGCTGCGGCATTCACCACCGCCTGCGCGCGAGGTCCCTCGCGTGCCAGCCATTTGAGCAGCGCGTTGCCGCCCAGCGAGACACCCGCCGCGAACAATGCGCTGGCTGGTTGAAGCCCGCTCAGCCGGCGCAGTCCCGCCGATAGCTGCCATCCGCCGCCAGCAACCAGCTTTGCGCCTCGTCAGCCAGGTTTGCCGCCATGATCTGCCCGACAATCTGTGCCTTGACGGTCGGGTTCACAGCCTCGACAAGCGTTTCCACCCGCCGCGTCAGGTTGCGCCCCATCCAGTCGGCGGAACTGAAAAACACCCGCGCGCGGGTTGACGGCAGCCCTGCGCCATTGCCGAAACACACGATCCGGCTGTGTTCCAGAAACCGCCCGACGATGGATTTCACCCGGATGTTCTCGGACAACCCGGCGATGCCGGGCCGCACCCCGCACATCCCTCGCACGATCAGACTGATTTTCACCCCCGCCCCGCTGGCCGCATACAGCGCGTCGATCACGTCAGGCTCGATCAGGCTGTTCACTTTGGCCCAGATCTCGGCCGGCCGCCCGGCGCGGGCATGATCGGCCTCGGCGGCGATCATCTCCAG
>JANNTE010000270.1:0-2733 GCA_031403365.1 Betaproteobacteria bacterium
CAACCGCCAGTGGGCGATTCAACACCTTCCGACGGAAGTCCGCCAGCCAGCTGGTCAGAAGAGGTCCCGCAGGCTGCTTGTCGAGGAATGGCTTGAGTTCAATTTGCAAAGGTGCGGAATAGTTGAACGGAAATGTCTCGGCATAACTCTCGACAAAAAAGTCGAATGGGTTGATGACCGTCATTTCGGCCACCAGATCCACCACGATCTTCAACTCAGCGCTCTTCTCCGGAAACACCACGCGCGCCAGCCAGTTGCCGAACGGATCCTGCTGCCAGTTGATGAAATGCTTCGTCGGCGCAATCCGCAGCGAGTAACTGTTGATCGGCGTGCGGCAATGCGGTGCCGGACGCAGGCGAATTTCATGCGGAGACAGATTGACCGGACGGTCGAATCGGTAGCTGGTTTCGTGCGTCAGGGCTACGCGGATGGTCATCAATCAGGACGACAGATAAAGGGTGACAACTGGCCAGGTGAAAATCCTGAAAGCGATAAATACGCGTCGGAGTGTCTGTCCTTCATCGGCTGGCCATCGTCCGGGCTTTCAGGACAGCCAATCCGGGTCGGGAAGCTCGCCAAAAACCCGCCGCAGCCCGCTGCCCCAATTCTGTCGAATCATCGAAAAGTATGGGTCTCCCTCGACAATGCGTTTTTGCGCACCCATGCGCAGCGAATCGCGCGGATACCAGGCCAGGTCGATCGGCAAACCGACCGAAATATTGCTGCGAACCGTGGAGTCGAAGGAGATCAGCGCGCATTTCGCCGCTTCGTGGTGCGGCGTAGCCGGGCTTAGCACGCGGTCCAGAATGGGTTTTCCATACTTGCTTTCCCCAACCTGAAAATAAATGGTGTCGGACATGGCCTCAATGAAATTGCCTTGCGCATAGATGTTGAACAGCCGCGGTTCTTCGCCCCGAATCTGCCCACCGAGCAATAACGTTGCACCGAAATCGATATTGCTCTGCGCGAGAAAGGCTCCGTCGCGTCGCTGTACTTCGCGCAGCGCCTCGCCGACCAGCGCCGCGACATCGAACAGACTGCCCACGTTCCAAATCGACGGCTTGTCGTTTTCGAAGTGCTTGTGGCGATCCAGGATATGCAACACTGCCTGGGTAACAGCGAGATTTCCGGACGAGAGAATGACGAACATGCGCTCGTCTTTCTGTTCAAAAATCCGCATTTTGCTGAACGTGGCGATGTGATCGACACCGGCATTAGTGCGGGAATCCGATGCGAAAAGCATCCCAGAATCAAGTTTGATCGCGACGCAGTAAGTCATGGAAGTTCCGTCAGTCGTGGAATTCCATGATAACCCAGCGGATCGCCCCTCCGGGCGCACCCTTTTCAAGCATAAGCCACGTTGAAAAAACTGCGATTGACCTCTTCCCCCAACTCCTGCAGCCGCCCCAGGAAGGCTGTCAGATACTCATGCAAGCCATTGCTGAAGATCACGTCGATGCGACCAAAGCGCAATCCGGCATGCATTTCGCCAGCGCGGCGCAAAGCCTCTCCGGAATAAGGCGTGGTAATGGTATGGAAGATCTCGTAGGACTCTTCCATGCAGGCGTGTAGCGAGCGCGGCATATCGCGCCGCAAAATCAGCAGGTCCGCAACCCGCAGCGGCGTGATCACGTCACGGTACACCTTGCGGTAGGACTCGAATGCCGATACCGAACGCAACACCGCCGCCCATTGGTAGTAGTCGACGGCTCCCCCCACGTCCTCCACCTTGGGCAGGAGTACGTGGTATTTCACATCGAGAATACGTGCGGTATTGTCCGCGCGCTCCAGAAACGTGCCGAGCCGGTTGAAATGGAAGGCTCCGTCCTTCAAGGCGGTGCCGACCGTCACGCCGCGAAACAGATGGGATCGCTCCTTGACCCAGTCCAGAAAGGTCAGCGCGCCATTGCCGGCCAAACGCTCTTCGGTCAGGTGCTGCAGTTCCAGCCAGGTGGAGTTAAGGACCTCCCACATTTCCGAGGTCACGCTGCCCCGTACCGCGCGCGCGTTATCACGGGCTGCTTTGGCGCAGGAAATAATCGAACCCGGATTTTCGGGATCAAGCGCCATGAACATCATGACGTCCCGGGCGGTCACGTCGCTGTAGCGCCCGCTGAAGGGATACAAGGTCCCGGAAATATTCAGAGGCGCGAGCCATTCCGAGTGCAGCGTTTCGGAATCTTGCGGCATGAGTGACATGCGATAGGCCACATCCAGAATTCGCGCTGTGTTCTCGGCGCGCTCGACATAGCGAGCCATCCAATAGAGGTTTGACGCAGTACGGCTAAGCATGGGCTGGCAAACAATGAGGGGCGAGGAGCCCGCACCAAAGGAAAGGAAAGCCGAGGCAGTCGACGAACGCAGTCCACCCCCGGGCCGCTCGTCGCTGCCTGCTCACCCCTTGTCCTCTACGATCCAGGTGTCCTTCGTTCCTCCACCTTGGGAGGAATTCACGACCAGCGAACCCTCGCGCAGCGCCACCCGGGTTAATCCACCCGGAACCATTACGACATCCTTTCCGGAGAGCACAAACGGACGCAAATCGATATGGCGCGGCGCCACGCCCTGCTCAACGAATGTCGGGCAAGTGGACAATGACAAGGTGGGCTGGGCAATGAACTTTTCCGGTGCGTCGAGTATGCGTCGCCGGTAGGCCTCAATCTCGCGCTCGGTGGATGTCGGGCCGATGAGCATGCCGTACCCGCCGGAGCCGTGTACTTCCTTCACCACCAG
>JANNTE010000271.1:0-2190 GCA_031403365.1 Betaproteobacteria bacterium
CGGGGTCCCGTGATGCGGTGGCCCACGGTCTCCATGCGCGCTGTTGCCGGCAAACACCTGACGGGTTTCGGTGCCGATGTCGAGCTGCAGCTTGAGCAGCTTCTCCGCGCCTTCGACATGTTCCGCGCTCACAATGCGCGCGACGCGCAACTCGACTTTGTTGAAGTCATCGATGGTGATGTGAGAAGGCGTTGCGACCTTACTCCC
This sequence comes from Betaproteobacteria bacterium, assembly GCA_031403365.1. GTDB lineage: Bacteria > Pseudomonadota > Gammaproteobacteria > Burkholderiales > JACQAP01 > JACQAP01. Next base: position 208 of record JANNTE010000271.1, read on the forward strand.
CTCTCCCCCCGGGAGAGGGGGTGGGGGTGAGGGAGAAGTTTGGGGTGAGGGAGATTTTTCGGTAGTCATGTCGTTCACCGTATTCCAGATGGACTCCAGAACGGAGTCGGTTTGCGAAAGCACGTCGTTGTTCCAGAAGCGCAGTACCTTGATACCAAGTTGCGACAACACCGCTGTGCGTTCTTCATCCTTCGATTGGTTGTCCGGATGCTGGCTGCCATCGAGCTCGATAGCGAGCTTCAGATCGTGGCTGTAGAAATCGAGAATGTATTTATTTGCCCCTTCTTCGACCGGATGCTGGCGGCGGAACTTCGCACTGGCGAGGCTGCGACTGCGTAGCAAAGACCAGATGAGTTGCTCGGCGTCGGTTTGTTCGGTTCGCAGTTTGCGGGCGAAGTCGAGGAGGTCTTGTGGCAATGGTGGCTTTTTGTGGGGCTTTCCCTCACCCCCAGCCCCTCTCCCGGAGGGAGAGGGGAGAGAGGCTTGCTCTTTCGATACGCCGTGCGAAGTAGCTGCGTTCTTCTCCCTTCTCCCTCCGGGAGAAGGGGTGGGGATGAGGGAAGCAGGCTCGGCTGCTTGCAAATTCTCTTTGTTGGCTGCGACCAGTGCGGCGATTTGTTTTTGATCGACCCGACTCATCAAATGTATGTATGGTTTGATCCGATGATTCTCCGGAAATCCTGTTGCGACGTCCTTCCAAGTAAACGGCGAAACATTGAGAAACGCCTCTGCGCTTTCGGCCAGTCTTGGCAAAACGGGTTTCAGGTAAACCGTGAGAACCTTGAAAAAATTCAAGGAATACGAGCAAATCCACTCAACGTCGGATTTGCTATTTGCGGGGGACCAGGGTTGATACGCTTGGATAAATTGATTTGCGACATCCGCAATGTCCATAATTTGTCGAATTGCCTTGCCATATTCACGAGCGTCATAGGCAGAACGGATTTCGTCGCCTTTTTGGATCGCCGTTTCAAGCAAATCATCCTGGCTCGATACCACCAACGTCAGTGGTGCCAACTGCGCAGGAATATTAACTTTGCCGCCGATGGTCAGCATCCGGTTGACGAGTTCTGCTTGCGACACAGGCCGTAAATCACCGCTGACGTTTCCACCAAATTTACTCTGAATTATTCCGGCAACTCTGCTTGCAATATTTACGTACTTGCCGATCAGATCACTATTCACCCGCGCCACAAAATCATCGAGGTTCAAATCGATGTCTTCCATCGTCGAATTCAGCTTCGCGGCGTAGTAGTAGCGCAGCCATTCCGGATTCAGGCCCTGCTGGAGATAGCTTTCGGCGGTAATGAATGTCCCGCGTGACTTGGACATCTTCTGGCCGTCCACGGTCAGGAAGCCGTGGGCGAATACCTTGCTCGGCGTGCGGTAGCCGGAGAACTCCAGCATTGCCGGCCAGAACAGTGCGTGGAAGTAGAGTATGTCCTTGCCGATGAAATGCACCATCTCGGTGTTGCCGCCGGGGCGCAGAAATTCGTCGATCTCTTTCTGCGATTTGCCGATGCGCTCGAAGTAATTGCGGAAGCTGCCGAAGTAGCCCACCGGGGCGTCCAGCCAGACGTAAAAGAACTTCTGGCCATCGGTTCCGGGGATCGGGAAGCCGAAGTAGGGGGCATCGCGGGAGATATCCCAGTCGGCGAGTTTGTTGTCGCCCGGCTCGCCCAGCCATTCCTTCATCTTGTTGGCGGCTTCCGTTTGCAGGCGCTCGCCTTGCTGGGTGAACTGGCGCAGAAAATTTTCGCAGCGCGCATCGGATAACTTGAAAAAATGATGCTCCGAGGCTTTGCGCTCCGGCTTGGCACCGGAGACGACAGAGTAGGGGTCGATCAGGTCGATGGGGGTTTCGGTCATGTGCGCCTCGTTGTGGTGCTGCCGGTGTCGCGCTCCATGCGCGGCGACCGTTGAATCGACGCCGTCGGCCTCTTGATGGGCGCCCCCTCGACGCGCGTGATCGGCATCGGGATC
>JANNTE010000272.1:0-6377 GCA_031403365.1 Betaproteobacteria bacterium
TTGAAAATCGACCAGAAGATACGACTTTGCCGATACCACCGGAGCAGGCGTTGTACCGGAGACCGGCGCCTGGGCCAGAGCCGGAAGGCCGAACAAGGATGCGAGAAGGAGCAAGAATTTCATCATCGCGAAGGCGCGCGATTATACAGGACGCCCGGCCCATTTCCGGTGCCGCACTCTCGATTGCCGTGCGGCCGCGTGTCTGGAACAATACGCCCGGTCAACCTTTTTGCGTCACCAGAATGAAACTGCGCGCCGGACGATCGTGTATCAGAGGGATCCTGTTGGCCTGGCTGCTGGCGGGGTCAGCCCAGGGAGCCGATCTGATTCAGGTTAAGGATCCGTGGACGAGGGCCACGGTTCCTGGCCAGAAGGTGGGTGGGGTCTATATGAAACTGATCGCGCGCGAACCGCTGCGCCTGACGGGCGTGAGGACAAAAATGGCGGAGACCGCCGAACTCCATCAAATGAAAATGGAGGAAGGCATGATGAGAATGCGCCCTTTGCCATTTCTCGATCTGCCTGCCCGCAAGACGGTGATGCTTGCCCCGGGGGGCAATCACATTATGCTGTTCGACCTGAAGCAGTCGCTGGTGGCGGGCCAGAAGATCAGGTTGGAACTGGTCGTCGAAGATGCGTCCAAACGCGAACGCCGCGTCGCGGTCGAAGCCGTTGTGCGCGATCGCGCGAGTGGCCCCCAGCCGGAGCACGACCAGCGCTGACGGGCTAGCCTGCAACCCGCAGCCCCGCGATCCAGCCGGCTTCAACCCAGGTGCGCAACATGCGGGCGGCTCTTGCCGCCGCTGCGTCGTCAGCCACCCATTCACACAACCCGGTGCAAATTTCGCCGAATCTGGCTCCGGACATCATGGCTTGCAATGCCCAGGCTTCGTCGGCTTCCAGTGACCGAAAGAATGGCGAAAGCTGTTTGCGCCATACAACCCATGCGACCGGTTGGGGCGAAAGTTCAACCGCGACCGCGCTGCTGCTTTCCTTGAGAGACTTCCAGATTGCGACCGCATTCGTGCGCAAAGCCACTACGCGCAAGGCGGGCGGCGCTTGGAAGCGAAGATCGGCCCAGGCTTCCGGTGTCACGGCGGCCACGTCCACAAATCGGACGGTCTCGATGTCTTGCGCATCGAAAGCCTCTCCAAGAGACCACTCGAATTGGGCGAGTTCGGCCACTTCCGGGTGCCCCGAATAAGGCGCCGTCGCGCGCAGAAACTGCGCCAGTTTGCCGCCAAACCAGCGCACATTGCGAAACGTAGACGGATGCGCGGAGATGTAAGCACGGGCAAGGGCGTCAAACATCTGGTCGCCAACGTAGGTACGCAGGATTTCGAAATCGTTGCCGAGCACCTCGATCAATCGCAGTCGATAGGCGTCGCGGTAAATTCCCAACCGCGATTCGCGGAATTGGGCGCTGCCGCCTTCGATCAACCGGTCGATGGCGGCATCGCCACCGAGCACGTAGTCCTGGAAGCAGGTTTCCGTCGTCACTAGCGAAGTGCTGCTCTTCATGCCGCCACTTTCTGTTGCAGGGTGCGCGCGGCAACCTCGCGGGCGCGCTCCAACTCGGTCACCAACTCTGCCAGCGGCGGTATATGGTCATCGCGCTCGATCATGGTGGCGACATTTCCAAAGCGGCGCACCGCGCTTGCGTACAGATCCCACACCGGATCGACGATGTCGGCATCGTGGGTGTCGATAATATGCGTGCCGCAGTTGCTGTGGCCGGCCAGATGGATTTGGCGCACCCGATCGACCGGAATGCCTTCGATAAAATCCAGGGCATCGAAGCCGTGGTTGAAGGCGCTCACGTAGATGTTGTTCACGTCCAGCAACACATGGCAGTCCGCGCGACGCGCGATTTCGGACAGGAAATCCCATTCGCTCATCGCGGAGTCGCGAAAGGTCACATAACTGGACACGTTCTCCAGCAAAATCTGCCGGCCCAGGAAATCCTGCACCTGACGTACCCGGGCGGCGACGTGATCCAGCGCTTGCTCGGTGTAGGGTATGGGAAACAAGTCGTGCAGATTTCTGCCGGCAACCCCGGTCCAGCACAGATGATCGGACACCCAGGCCGGCTCGATGCGCTGCGCCAGCTGTTTCAATGCTTTCAGGTAGTCACGATCCAGCGGGTCGGTGCTGCCGATCGACAGCGACACTCCGTGCAGCACCATGGGATATTCGGCGCGAATTCGATCCAGAAAGTAAAGGGGTTTGCCGCCGGGTATGAGGTAGTTTTCGCTCAAGGCCTCGAACCAGTCCACACGCGGACGACCATCGAGTATCGACTCGTAGTGGTCGGTGCGCAGGCCAAGCCCGAATCCCAGTGCCGAGTTCGTTGTCAATCTGGAGTCATCCTGGTCATTTGAGCGCGGAAGTCCGTGTGGACGGGCTTCCGCGTTCACCGGTTACGAGCCCATGGTGGCTTTTTTGCATTCTTCCTTAGTCATGGAAACGAAGCCCTGGCCCTTGCAGGCGTTCTGGCCTTTACAGGCGCTATTCGCGCTCTTGCACTCACTCTGACCTTTGCAGGCGTTGCCGCCATTGCAGGCCATCCGGGCTTCGGTACCGCTTGAACCACCCATGCTCGAACAGCCCGCCATAAACAAGGCGGCGGCGGAGGCCGCCACTGCCATGCCCACTAATTTGCTGCGTTCCATAGTCTTTCTCCTGGTAGATTTGACAGACACCTCTCCTGTTACGGCTTGCCGCTGAGTGCCGTAGATGCAGATACGGATTGAACGCGCGCCTGGATGCAGGCTTGTCAGCCCTTGCTTACCTTGAGCAAGGGCCCAATTTGGACATGCCGGGTACAGCCATCCGGGTAACGACGGGACATAAGGATTTTTTGTCCGGAATCCAGGCCCGCAAGCTTTCACAGGCATCGCCCTTGAAACCGCCGAGGGTGCGCTCATATAAGGCCGGAGGGCAGATAAATTGCCCGCACTTTCTGACCTACAGGAGACCGCATCATGACCAACTTGATCCGATACAACCTTTTCGACGACAACCTGGACGATCTTTTCAAAGGGTTTTTCGTGCGTCCGCAAGCCTTCGAAAGATCGCCCGCCGTACCGGTGCGCATGGACGTCGCGGAAACCGACACTGCCTATACCGTACATGCCGAAATGCCTGGTGTGAAAAAGGAAGACATTCACATCACCATCGATGGCAACCAGGTGGCCATTGCCGCTGAAGTGAAGCATGACCATGAAGATAAGCAAGGCAACAAGCTTCTGCGTGCCGAGCGTTACTACGGCAAAGTCTATCGCGCATTCAGTCTGGCGGGCGAAGTCGATCAGACTGGAGCCGAAGCAAAGTACAACGAAGGAGTGCTTGAGCTGCGATTGCCCAAGAAGGCCGCTGCCAGCGCAAGGAAACTGGCTATTCAGTGATCGATGACCCCGGGTGGGGGTGGGCAGGCCGCCCCGCCCCCCGGTAAAGCTTGTATGCATTGCGCTCTGCCAGCGCGGACGTTCGGCGCTTGTGATCCGGGCGCAATGCCAACGCGGGATCACGGTTTCAGTACGACCTTGCCAACTGTCGCGGTAGAATCCGCGCTGTCCAAGTTAACGTGAGCGTGCCATGCCTCTGTCTGCCGATGAAGTAGCGCAGAAAGCGCAGATCCTCGCTGAAGCGCTGCCCTAGATCCGGCGTTTTCACGGCAAAACCATCGTCATCAAGTACGGCGGCAACGCCATGACTGACGACAAGCTCAAGCACTCGTTCGCGCGCGACGTGGTGCTGCTCAAACTCGTGGGCATGGACCCGGTGGTGGTACACGGGGGCGGGCCGCAGATAGATGAGATGTTGAAGCGCGTCGGCAAGAAGGGCGAGTTCATCCAGGGCATGCGGGTGACCGACCGCGAAACCATGGACATTGTGGAAATGGTGCTGGGCGGCCTGGTGAACAAGGACATCGTGAATCTGATCAACCACGCCGGCGGACGCGCCATCGGCCTGACCGGCAAGGATGGTTCCTTTATTCGCGCACGAAAGATGTTGCTCGCAAACAAGGAGGAAGGCGGCGACAGGATCGACATCGGTCAGGTCGGCGAAATTCAAAGCATCGACCCGGAAGTCATTTCGTTGCTGGAGAGCCGCGAATTCATTCCGGTGGTGGCGCCCATCGGGGTGGGGGAGAACGGCGAGTCCTACAACATCAACGCTGATCTGGTGGCCGGAAAGCTGGCGGAGATTCTGCATGCCGAGAAGCTGATCCTGCTGACCAATACACCCGGCGTCCTTGACAAGAACGGCAAGCTGCTGACCGGATTGACACCGAAGCAAGTCGAAGACCTGTTCGCCGATGGCACCATCCACGGCGGCATGTTGCCCAAAATCAGCTCGGCACTCGACGCGGCCAAGAGCGGCGTCAAAAGCGTGCATATCATCGACGGTCGGGTTGAGCACGCGCTGCTGCTGGAAGTGCTGACCGATCAGGGGGTCGGAACGCTGATTCGCAACCGCTGATGCCTTGCCGCTCAAGTCAGGGTAGTTTGGTTGTCCCGAACCTGATATGAGTGTGGCCGCAATGCGCAGGTCGAAGGTGTGGATCTTCGATCTCGACAATACGCTGCACGACGCACGCGCGCACATCTTTCCGCATATCAACCGCTCCATGACCAACTACGTTGCCGCGCTGCTCGATGTCGGGACAGAGGAGGCCAGCATTCTGCGCGAGCGCTACTGGAAGAGTTACGGAGCGACGCTGCTGGGTCTGATCCGGCACCACGGTGTCGATCCGGAGCATTTTCTGCGCGAAACCCATCGCTTTCCGGCGCTGGAGCGCATGGTGGTCGCGCGTCGTGAACTGCGCTCCGTGCTGCACCGCCTGCCGGGTCGAAAGATCGTGTTCTCAAACGCGCCCGGACACTATGCCGGAGCAGTGCTCAAGGTCCTCGGCGTGGACGATCTGTTCGACGATGTGTTTTGCATCGAGCACACCCGGTTTCGGCCCAAGCCGCAAGCGCATGGATTTCTGCGCCTGATGCATGCACACAGACTGGTGGCTTCGCGCTGTGTGATGGTGGAGGATAGTCTCGAGAACCTGCGGACGGCCAGGCGCCTGGGCATGAAAACCGTACTGGTGGGCGGGTCGAACTGCGCGCCAGCCTGGGTGGACGCCAAAGTACGACACTTGTTCCGGTTGCCCAGATTGCTGCATCTGCTCTAATGCGCCGCGCATTCGCGGTACGCCGGTTCGTGCTAAATTCCGCGCGGTTTTGCCAGTTTTTTCCATCCACCCTGTATCAGCGCCGCCATGCCGACCAAACCCGGAGAACGCAAGCTGCAGATTTTGCAGACCTTAGCGAGCATGCTCGAAATTCCCAAAGTGGAAAAAATCACCACGGCCGCGCTCGCCGCAAGACTCGATGTCTCCGAGGCCGCGCTCTACCGGCATTTCGCGAGCAAAGCGCAGATGTACGAAGGGCTGATTGAATTCATCGAGCAGACCCTGTTCGGTCTGATCAACAAGATTACCGCCGAAGAGTCGGGCGGCCTGAAGCAACTCGAGGCGATCATGACGACGTTGCTGGGCTTTGCGAAAAAGAATCCGGGCATGACTCGGGTGCTGATCGGAGACGCGCTGGTGAACGAAAACGAGCGCTTGCAGGCACGCATCAACCAGTTGCACGACCGTCTGGAGGCGACCCTGAAACAGGCGTTGCGTTTCGCCGCTTCGGAAAAAGAGCTTCCGGAGGGAACCGACGCGGCCGCTCAGGCCAATCTCATGATGGCCTTCGTGATCGGGCGCTGGCACCAGTTCGCCAAGAGCGGCTTCAGGCGCGATCCGACCGAACAATGGGCCGCACAATGGCCTTTGTTGGTGTAGCGGCCAGTGCGCGACGCGAAGACGAAGCTCAGGCCAGTAGCGTGCGCGCTGGTGGCGGCACTGCTGGGCGCCTGCGCCGCATCGGACGACGAATTTTCCAAGGTCGTGGTCGGCACATGGGGTTCGCGAGAAGTGGCACCCGACGATGTCATTGTTGAAAACCGATTTACGCTATTGCCCGGTGGGCGTGTCAACTGGCAGGGCGAGCTGCGCATGCTGGTACCGGCCGATTTTGACTTGCCCAATCGCCCCAACTTCGAAATCAGAAATGGCCGACTGGTGTATTACTTTTCCGCCAGCGGCAACTGGTCGGTGCGCGATGGTTATTTGCACACCAAGATAGAGACGTCCACGCTGCCGAGTCTGATGCCGCCGGGTTTCGCGGCCGCCTGGAAACTGAAGGAAGTGACTGGCAAGGAAATGATCTACACCTCGGCCGCCAGCGGGCGCACGCGCGTCGACTATCGAAAAGACTGAGCCGGGCTAAGTGCCGGCGGCGCAGACCTGCGCCAAGTCGCGCTGAGTGGTG
>JANNTE010000273.1:0-9004 GCA_031403365.1 Betaproteobacteria bacterium
GAGGGTGGCGCGAAGCGACGGGTGAGGGAGGTTTTTGACTTTTCGTCCGCACGGAACAGTGACAATAACTCTATTTCTCGATCCGCATATCGCTGCTTGGTTAATGAAGTAATGAAATAGAAATGGAATAAGGCAAGCGTAGAACGCGAACCCGATCCGGCTCGCCATAGGCAAAAAACTCGTTGCCTGGAAACGCCACAGGAGTGCGGGTAAAGCGCGGCAGATAACGGCGGAAGATTTCCTGGCCGCTCTCGGTGTCGAGGACAACCACGGCATCGCGCAACCACAACAGGCGTCCGTGTTGGGTTTGCAGGCTCATCGCGGCATGCCGCGTATCCGTGGAAATCGCGGCATGATTCAGACTGCGCAGTTTTTCAGCGCTGACGTATCGATCCAGCGCAGCGGTCTTCAGCCGGAAACCGTAAACCCCGTCGTCACGATACGCATCCCAGGCAAACCAGCCATTACCCGCCCAGCGAAAGGTCGGCGGTTGCGCCTGCACGGCACCGGTGTTCACCGGCCCGCGAATCAAACGACCGTTGAAGTTGATCCACAGATATTCGCGCAGCCCCCGGGCCAGCACGATTTCCTGATTCACGACATCGACGGCAACGAGCTCGTGCCAGTTGATCTCGATGCCGTGCGGCCAGAACCTTCTGGATTCGCCGGTAAGCGGCTTGCGCAGGACAATTTCATTGCGATTCTCCGCTGGCGTGCGAATCGTGCGCAGCACGGCGAGCCAGCCGCCGTCTTCGCTCAGGATCGGGAACTCGCGTTCTCCGGGGAAAAGATCCTTCGCCACCGCAACCGGTATCACTGACAGGTGCGGAGAATAGCCATACACGTAAGCGCTTCCGGTCGGCGGGTAGGAGCGCACCAGTTGCGCGCCGCCCGGCAGGACCTGGATGCCGCCGCGCCCGCGCCGTTGCGCCATTTCGGGGAGTTCCTCCACCCGGCATTCGGGCAGGGTCAGCAACGCATGACGATCTTGCGCGCTGAAATAGATGAGCGTCTGCGCATTTCGTTCCAACGGCGAGAACGGTGAAGCATGAACCTGCGCCAGTGAAGCACCCGCCACGGAGCAAACTTCCGGAAGACTGTTCTGCTCGGCCGGCCCCAGATACCCGCATCCCCCGCCAAGGCACAATGCCAGGCCAGCGGCGAGGGGCAATACCCGGCACGCCTGACGCCTGGTCTTTGCCGCAGCAGCGGGTTTCAATGCGGTTAGCGATTCTTGACGAATCCAGCCTGGTCGGTGGCCGCCGCCATCAACAGCCCAAGATCGTTGCCGCAGAGAATGAATTTGAAGCCCTTGGCGAGATAAGTAGCGAGCAGCGGCTTGGCGTACACACCACCGAGCCCCGGCCATTTGCCGTGTTTCTTGCAGGCGGCGAGCACCGTGTCCAAGGCGGCGACCAGTTTCGGATCGTCGAGCTTTCCCGGAATGCCCATCTCCAGACACAGATCGTTAGTACCCATCAGCAATACATCAATGCCGGGCACGGCGGCGATGCGCTCGGCGTTTTCCACCGCCAGCGGCGTTTCGATCATTACCACCACCAGCGTCGCGGCGTTCATTTCGCGCACCGCGTCCGCTGCCGGCACCGTCGCAAATCCGAATTGCGGATATCCGCCGGCAATGGAACGGTGACCAATTGGCGCGTAGCGCAGCGCATCGACAATTGCCTTCGCTTCCTCCGGCGTATCCACATGGGGAACCACAATGCCAAGCGCCCCGCCGTCGAGGCAACGGGTGGCCAGCTTCAAGTCCATGTGTGGCACCCGCACGATCGGGGCGATGCCCGCATCCAGCGCCGCCACCGCGATCGAACTGGCCGTCTCCACCGAGGAAGGTCCGTGTTCGAGATCGATGAACAGAAAATCGAAGCCTGCAGTCTTCATGATGCGGGCGATTTCCACCCCGCGCACCACGCGCACGCCTACTCCGACAGCCACGTTGCCAGCCACCAGGGCGCTTTTCGCCGGGTTGTTGATCGAATGCATGTGCTCTCCTTGAAGAGTGAAAACGTGAAGGGCGGACTTGGTCTCTTGATTCTTGCGCCCCACCGCGTACACGCGACGAATGCCGAAGGTATCACGAAGGACGTGAACTTGCGTTACGCAAGTCCATCCCTTGACCTGCACATGGTCAGGCCTGGCACAAACCGGTCATGCCACCCGCCGGGACGCACGTAGAATATGCCGGCAACGACGATTTGATCGATCACCCCCGGCCGGCAATCGGTATAAACGCACCGGTGATGGCCCGCACCCGGTCGGAGCGCAGGAATACAAATAGGTCGCAAATCTGCTCCGGTTTCACCCAGCGAAGCCACAGTGTCAAGCGAAGCCACAGTGTCAAGTCTTGCAATATAGCATTCACTTCCCATTGACCGCCCGGATGCGGATGCGATGAAAGTGCTGCTTGTTGAGTAAATCGGCCGCCGAAGAGGAACCGCCGACAAGTGCGCCTCCGGCACGAATCCCACCGCTGGTATCGGGCCGGATCCGCGGCGCGCAGTCCCCGAGACGCCAGTGCAGAGTCTCGTGGTCACATATTCCATGGAGTTCCCGCCTGCTCGCCTACCAGGTGTTGCGCAGCTCCCGCAGCCGGACGAACACCGTGCGCGGATCGGGATGCTCCGGAAGATCGGGAAAGGCTTCGCGCAATTTTGCGATCAGGGTCGGACTGTGCAGGCGAAAAAAAGCGTTAACCTCTTTCTCAATGGCCAGGGTGGTGACCAGCGCGCGGCTTGGATCCTGATCGCGAATTTCATCGAGCAGCTTGCGTGCCGCGCGATTATCCGGTTCCCGCGCCAGGGTGAATCCCAGATTGTTCACCACGTAGTCATGACCGGGATAGACGCGGGTGGTTTCCGGCAGCGCCGCAAGTTGGTTGGCAAAAGTCTGGTAGAGCTGGTTCGGATGGCCGCCGTTGTGGCAGTTGCCCGCGCCCGCGTTAAACAGGGTATCGCCGCAAAACAAGGCCGGCGCATCGGTGTGCGCAAGCAGGCAGACATGGCTCATGGTGTGTCCGGGCGTGTCCAGCACCTCCAGTTCCACGGTCTTGCCAAGCCTGATCACATCCCCGGCCGCAAGTCCCCGGTCGATTCCGGATATGTCCGCCTTCGCATGTGCGAGCAGTCTGGCGCCGGTCGCGGCGATCACGGCCTGATTGCCGCCGGTATGATCGCCGTGCTCGTGCGTGTTGACAACCAGCGTGATGCGCCAGCCGCGCTCCTTTGCGAGGGCCAGGCACTTCTGGTGATCCAGCGGATCAACCGCCATCGCTTCCCCGGTTTCAGGACAGGCGATGAGGTAGTTGAAGTTCCGGTAGGAATTACCGGTCCAGATTTGTTCGACAACCATGATCTGATTCTCCCTGTTCGGCCACCACAGCCTTGCTCGCCAGCGCGTCGGCCGGGCGAATCCGGCGACATGCGCGGTATTTCAGTTCATGCCTACCCGACATATCGCGCGCCGGAATCTACCCCATGCGCGAGATGCGCACGTTTGAAAGCGAAAGCCGTTCCGCGAGCGCGCGCAGCAATGCCAGGGTGAAGCGCTGCTTGCTGCGGTCGCCGAGATTCTCAAGGGCTTCGCACTTGAATTCCACCAGCACCGAATCGGCCGTGGTCTGCACCGATGCTTGATGTGCTACCGGCCGTCCATGCACATAGGGCTGCTCGCCAAACCATTCCCCCGCCGAGAGCAGATTGAGCAGGCGATTGGAGAGTGTGACTTTCGCCTCGCCGCCGGCCAGCAGGAACATGCTGTTGCCGGTTTCTCCCTCCCGGACCACGAAGTGGTGTGCCGGCACTCGCGACCATTTTCCGATGGCTACAAATTCCCAGATCTCGCTGTCGCCAAGGTCGGCGAGCAGCGGGCAGGACTTGAGCGCGGTAAACTTTTCGCTGTCGGCAACGTCCTGGTTAAAGAAACTCAGGCCGCCGGCCCTTGCAAGGTCGAGGGCGAAATCGGTCCATGTAAGGTAGCGATCCGCGGGATTCTTCTGCATGGCGCGAACCACGATGTCCGCCAGCGAGCGCGGCAAGTCCGGCCGCAATCTCGCCAGAGGTTCCGGGTCGTCGGATACCAGTTTGCGCAGCACTTCGTTATTGTCGGCACCGCGAAACGGGCGCTGCCGGGCGAGCAATTCATACAACACCACGCCAAGCGAAAACATGTCGCTGTGATGCGTCAGACTGCGGCCTTGTGCCTGCTCGGGTGCGGCATAACTGGGAGTGCCGATGTCCATGATCTGGGTGGATTCGGCATTGCGAATAAACGCGGCGCCGAAATCGGCGATCTTCACGTTGCTGCCTTCAACGCGCAGAATGTTCGCCGGCTTGATATCGCGGTGGATGACGTCGTTGCGATACGCATAGTCGAGCGCGCCGGCGCATTTGAATCCGATCTCCACCACTTCAGTCAGGGGCAGCGCAGTCGCCGCGTCCTGGCCGAACACATCGAGACAGCCTCCGGGTACGAACTCGGTGACGATGTAGCTGTTGTTCTCATCGATGCTGGCGTCCAGGATCGCCGCGATATGCGGGTGGCGCAAGCGTCCGACCAGCGCAGTTTCATTGAGAAACTGCGCCCGTGCCGTTCCTGACAGGCCGGCCGCATCTGCGGTTTCGTAGCACTTGACCGCAACATCGCGCCCCGAGAACTCATCGTGCGCAAGCCACACCACACTGCTGGCGCCAGTACCGAGTTTTCTCTTCAGTACGTACTTGCCGATTTTTGTTCGCATGACCTGCACTGGTCCCCGAGGGCCATCATTGTAGCCCCAGTCATGCCTCGTCATGCCTCCGACACGATCGTCCTGGCGCGGGACGGGAAGCCCTTCCATGCAAGCCGGCATCCCCTGTCATGAAGCGGCAACCTTCCGGGCGTAGCGTGGGCACACACTTTCCTATCGCAACCGGGTCCACATGCGTCTGCTGCTGATTAACCCCAGATTTCCGGAAAGCTTCTGGAGCTTTACCTGGGCCATCAACGAAGTGCTTCCGCGCAAAAGCACGACCTGCCCGCCGCTGGGCCTGGCGACGCTCGCGGCGTTGTGCCCGCCCGACTGGCAGGTGCGCATCGTGGACGAGAACGTGGAAGAAATTCCCCTCGATCCGGAAGCCGACATCGTCGGCATCTGCGGCATGGGTGTGCAGTTCCAGCGCCAGCGCGAGCTGTTGACCCGTTACCGCGAACGCGGCTACTACACTGTTGCCGGTGGCAGCTACGCATCGTTATGCAACGAAAAGTACGCGCCCGTGGCCGACACTGTGGTGGCGGGCGAAGCGGAGTACATCTGGAAGGAGTTCTGCTTCGACTTCGCCTCTGGCGAGCCAAAAGCGTTGTATCACGAGACCGGCACGGTTGCGCTGACCGATTCACCCACGCCGCGCTTCGACCTCCTGCGGCTCGAGCGCTATTCGAACGCGACTTTGCAGTTTTCACGCGGCTGCCCGTTTCGCTGCGAGTTCTGCGACATTATCGTGATGTTCGGACGCAAGCCACGCGTGAAAAGCCACCAGCAGATTGGCCGCGAATTGGACGCCTTGCGCATTGCCGGCATGCGCAGCGTATTCTTCGTTGACGACAACCTGATCGGCAACGTGCCCCAGGCCAAGTCGCTGTTGCGCTTTCTCGCCGCCTATCAGAAACAGCACAACTACGAGTTCAGCTTCGGCACGGAATCCTCGCTCAATCTGGCGCAGAACCGCGAATTGCTCAACTTGATGCGCGCAGCGAATTTCGGCTGGGTATTCATTGGCATTGAATCAACGGACCCGGACAGTCTGAAGGAGACGCTGAAAACCCAGAATCTCGCCGAGGACGTCCTGACCTCGATCCGGCGCATCTATGCCCACGATATCGACGTGCTGGCCGGATTCATCATCGGCTTCGACAACGATACGCTGAAGACCTTCGAGACCCAGTATCAGTTCATCACCGATGCAGGCATCCAGTCGGCGATGATCGGCATGCTCACGGCGATGCCGCGCACGCCACTGTACGAACGCCTGCAAAAAGCAGGGCGTATCGACGAAAGCGAAGACTCCGCCGAGAATACGCGCGGCCGAACCAACGTCGTGCCGAAAAACATGACGCTGGAAGCCATGACCGAAGGCTACTTCGCGCTCTATGCCCGCCTGCTGACCGACGCCGGAATCGCGCAGCGCATTCGCAACAAAGTGCGCTACCTGCGCACCCCGCGCTATCGCAGCGGATACTCGGGCGCGGATCGTCTGGGCATCCTGGCGCGTTTGCTGTTCAAGGGCATTCTGCCGGGCGGATGGTCGCGCACTTTTCACTTCCTGCGCACGCTGCCGGTATTCTCGCCCTCCAGTATTCCGCTGGTGATATCGGATTGGATCATCGGCTTGTCGATGCGAGACTACGCCGAGCGCAATCTGGCATCGCCGAACACGCGGCCGGCAGCGCCACCTCCGCGATTGCCCAACACCAGACTGGCCACATCGACTGCGCGTCCAGCCATTTCACTGCCTCCGGTTCCGCTGGATGTCCGTCCGCCGGCGGGCATGTCGTGAAACAAATTGGCAACTTGGTTTTAACGCTCCGGTAAGAATCAACAGCTAGTCTGGCGGCAAAGCGGTGGCATTGGGCGCGTACCTGCCCCGGAACATCGCGTAACCGCATGAGGTCCGGTCAATGCTGCTCAGGCGCTCCAGTCCAACGCACGCTGTCAGATCAACGGCACGACTTGAGTCTTTGACCCGTCTGACCCGGTTCATGGAGAGCAGATTCAGGAATGCGCTGAGCGGATTCGGGTCGCCGGGCCGTTTCCCGGTTGCCACAGCGCAGTCCGGGCCAGCGCTCGGCCTGGCGCCGATTCGTCCGGCAGTTGCGCAGGCCCTGCTAAAGGCCGAGATCGAGGCCCTGCCGGCCGGGCAGCTTCTGGTTACCAGTGCACAGTTCTCGGTTTACTGGGCACAGGCCGAACAATTTCCCTGGTGCCTCCAGGAGATCGGGCGATTGCGCGAGTTGACCTTTCGCGCGGCGGGCGAAGGTACCGGCGGGTCCTCGGATGTAGATTTGTTCGACGCATATTATCTGCATCTGTTTGTGTGGGACGCGAGCGCGCAGGCGATCGTGGGTGCTTACCGGCTTGGACTTGCCGACGAAATCGTAGCCCGCTACGGCAAGCGCGGTTTGTACACTCAGTCGCTGTTTCGCTACGCGGATCGCGTTCTGCGGGCAATGAACCCGGCCATCGAACTTGGCCGCTCGTTCGTGCGAGCGGAATACCAGCGCAGTTATGCCCCTCTGATGCTTCTGTGGCGCGGCATCGGGCAGTTCATCGTGCGCCATCCCCGATATGCAATGCTGTTCGGAGCGGTGAGTATCAGCAACGACTACGAACCTGAATCGCGCCGGCTGATCGTCGATTTTCTGAGCGCGAACAATATCGACGAGAATCTTGCGCGCCATGTCAGGCCACGGCGACCCTTGCGCGGTCAAGGCGCGAACGCACGCGAGCGCGCGGAACTCGCGGCACTGGCCGACGTGGAAGACCTGTCGCGCCTGGTTCAGCGCATCGAGCGCGACAGCAAAGGCGTGCCCATTCTGCTCAAGCAGTATCTGAAGCTGGGCGGGCGTCTGCTCGCGTTCAGCTCTGACGAGAAATTCAACGACGCGCTGGACGGACTGATTGTGGTTGATCTGCGCGCCTCTGATCCGCGCATACTCGCCCGCTACATGGGCGAAGAAGGTGCTGACATGTTCCTGTCCGGACACGCCAACCCGTCGGCTGCGGTGCGCCCGGCGTCCTGACAACCTCAACCGCGGATGGCTCTGTCCGCCATGCCGCCATTACTGCCGTCAGCCCGGTGGAGCGCGGTCAGCATCCGGCCGGACAATGTCGCCCGCTTGCCTTACCCCGGGTATCCTTGACGACGACGCACAGGCGGCATAGGCTCATATGGATCCTGCCCACGACCGGGGAGATGTCCGACCATGAACAACGAAACCGAAAGACTGCCAACTCTGCTTTCCGGTCAGGAAATTGACGCCAAGATTGCGGCCAGGGTGAACCTCGGCCAAAGATTATCTCCTTCGAAATCCGATGAGGAGCTGGCCGAGGATGCTTTGGTATTGCTGAAATCAGATTTCCCGCGCATCTATGCGTCGCTGACCGGGCAATGGGGTACGCCGCAGGGTGAAACTTTGCTCGATGGACTGATTCTGGATGATCGCGGCAACCGGCAGGGCTTCCCTCCGGCAGCCATGAGCGCCTTGTTGGCCTTGCAGCGCGTTCACTACCAGCAGTTCGGTACGTTCAAAAGAGTCGATCCCTGGGATGTGGTCCTGAAGCGTTGAACGGCTTCGATAGTCGCAGGTGCATGCGTTCTTCGATCGGTTACAAGACCCCGGCGAACTTTTGATGCAGCCTCATGGCTGCGTAAAGTGGTGTATGTAAAATCGAGGTGGAGTCAATTTTTCGGATTGGCATGGCCCTGAATGTATGGAGGAGTCCGTTGCTGCTCAGCAGGGGGAATACTCCGCGGCGGCATACTCCACGGCGGGATTGACTCGTAACCACACTGGCGCCAAACTCAGTTCACCTGTCCTCGCTGAAAAGGAATCTCTCGTGCCAGGATTTCGACGCACCGCCTGCGGTTTCGCCTTGTTGTCCATGTTCGGCTCTGCCGTAGGTGCCGCCGATCTGCGTTCCGATATCGATCGCATGGCCGATCAGTTGGAATCCAAAGTGATCGAATGGCGGCGCGACATCCACCAGCACCCTGAACTGGGCAACCGCGAGTTTCGCACCGGCGCCAAAGTGGCGGCGCACCTCAAGGCACTCGGGCTGGAGGTCACGACGGGCGTCGCGCATACCGGCGTGGTTGCATTGCTGCGCGGTGGCAGGCCCGGCCCGGTTGTCGCGCTGCGCGCGGACATGGACGCGCTGCCGGTGGACGAAGAGGTGGACCTGCCGTTCGCGTCGAAGATCAGAACCACATGGGCCGGCAAGGAAACCGGC
>JANNTE010000274.1:0-3386 GCA_031403365.1 Betaproteobacteria bacterium
GGCTCTCCGACCTGGACATCATCGAGTTGCAGAACTTCGGGCCCGCCGACTTTGTGGAATCTCACCGCCTTGGTCATTTTTAACTCCTCTTTAGGATTTTTAGTTGTGCGAACGGCCGGGTCAGAAATCTATCACGCCCGATCGCGCCAAGATGCAGGCGAATTGTAGCAGCCGCACTCGTAATGGCCTGTTTTGGCGCTTTCCCTACGCGCCAGAGGTCGGAAGCCTGCGATCAGGATTGATGCTCTATAGCCTTGATTATTCTACGTTTACGCAACCAGACAAACGCGGCGGGGGATAGCCACACAGCCACCGTGAGCGCCCCCAGAACACCGGCAATCGGGCGCTCGAAAAACGCGAGCAGATTCCCGTCCGCCTTGATCATCGAAGTGACGAAATTTTCCTCCAGCATACGCCCGAGCACCGCCCCGAGAATCACCGGCGCAACCGGAAAGCCGTTCTCTTCCATGAAGAAAGCCAGCAGGCCAAACGCGAGCATGATGCCGATGTCGAATGCGGAATTGTTGATGGCGTAGGCGCCCACCGTGCAGAACAGCAGGATCACCGGCATCAGCACCGCACGCGGCACCTTGAGCACCTGCTTGTAGCTTTTGATCGCCAGCACGCCCAGCGGCAGCATCAACAGGTTGGCGAGGAAAAAAACGATGAACACCGCGTAAATGTTTTCCGGGTTGTTGATGAATATGGTCGGCCCGGGATTCATGTTCTTCAGATACAGCACGCCGATGGCGATCGCAGTGATCGAGTCGCCGGGAATGCCGAACACCAGCGCCGGAATCCAGGCACCGGAAAGCGCGCTGTTATTCGCCGCGCCGCTTTCGATCACGCCCTCGACATGGCCGGTGCCGAATTTTTCCGGCTGCTTGGAGAATTTTTTTGACATCGCATACGACATCCAGGCGGCGATATCGGCGCCCGCGCCGGGCAGCGCGCCGATCAGCGTACCGAGCACGCTCCCGCGCAGAGTCTGTTTTGGGTACTGGCGCACCAGTGCCCACTGCCCTTTGAAAATGCCGCGAAATTTCTCCTGGGCCAGATGCAGCGGGCGCTCGATCGAGGTTACGTAACGCAGCACTTCGGACACGGCGAACAGACCCACCATCATCGGAATCAGGGTGATGCCGCCAATGAGATTGGGTTCCTCAAAAGTAAATCGCGGAAACGCGGCCGGGTTTTCCATGCCGACGGTGGCGATCAGCAGACCGATGAGCAGCGACACCAGCGCCTTGAGCACGTTTTTGGAGGCAATGAAAATCGCGCAAGTCAGTCCCAGCAGCACCAGCCAGAAATACTCAAAGGAGCTGAAGTTCAAGGCCACTTCGGCGAGCATGGGCGCTGCCGTCACCAGAACGATGGTGCCGAACAAACCGCCGATCACCGAGAACACCAGCCCGGCGCCCAATACCAGTTCGGCCTGACCCTTGCGTGTCATGGCATAGGCTTCGTCGCAATAGGCGGCGGAGGCCGGCGTGCCGGGAATGCGCAGCAGCGCGCCGGGAATATCCCCGGCGAATATCGCCATCGCACTTGCCGTGACGATGGCGGCGACTGCCGGCACCGCGGGCATGAAGAAAGTCACCGGCACCAGCAGCGCGGTGGCCATGGTGGCGGTCAAACCGGGAATGGCGCCGACGAACAAGCCGTACAGCGCGGCGGCCAGAATCACCAGCAGCACATAGGGATCGAACACCAGCCCGAAGGCCTGGATCAGCGCATCCATCGCCCTACCAGGCCCAGTCCTGCAACAAGCCCCAGGGCAGCGGCACGCCCAGGCCTCTATAGAAAATAAAATGAATCAGCAGCGAGACGCCGAGTGCGATCAGCGGCACCGCCCAGGCGCGCACCCGCAGAACCACGAGCAGCGCGCCCAGAAGAAGCGGCGCGCAAACAAAAAAACCAAGCCTCTCGACGAACAGGCAATAAGCAAGAAGACCGCTGGCGACAAGCGCGAATCCCGTGACCAGTCGCGGCGTTTGAATCCAGTCAGGGAGCGCGATTGCGGGCACGATCTCGCCACGACGCAGCGACTGAAACAACATGACGAGGCCGCACGCCGCGAATCCAGTTGCGATTATCTGCGGAAACAACGCCGGCCCGACCGGGTCGCCCGGCATTGACGGGAAGCGCAGTGCGGTCCAAAAGATTGCGCTGGCAAGAACGATCAGTCCGGCACCGGCAAGGGAATCGTTGAGTTTCATTTGGGGCAGGGGCGATGGGGCGAAAAAAGCAGGAGCGTTGGAAGGGTCACCGAAAGAAATTTTCCTGCATCATCACAACATCTCCCTCATCCCCACCCCTTCCCTCGAAGGGGGAAGGAAGATTGTCCCTCAGTCCCTGGTCTCCAGTCTCTAATCTCTAGACTGCACCATCCCGAATTTCTTCATCAACACGCCGACCTCAGCGTCGGTTTTCGCCATCATCGCGGCGAATTCCGCGGGCGGAAGATAACGGGTACCGAAACCGCGGTTCTCCATGAAGGCTTTGTACTCCTGGCTGTCATAGGCTTTCTTGACTGCTGCGATCAGGCGCTCCTCGACCGCTTTCGGCAGATTCTTTGGCGCGGCGATCCCGCGCCAGACGCCGCTCAGCCATTTGCTGTCCGCGGCTGTTTTAAGGGTCGGCACTTTGGGGAACAGCCGCGAGGGCGCCGCGTCCATGATGGCGAGGCTGCGCACTTTGCCGGCCTCGATCAGCGCGCGCGCTTCGGGATGCGAGCCGCTGACGAGTTCCACGCCGCCCGCGACCAGCTCCTGCAATCCAGCGGCGTTGCTCACGCTCGGCACCCAGGGAACCGAGGCTGGGTCGATTTTCAGGTCGTCCAGCATGCCGTAAAGCGACAAATGCCAGGAGCCGCCGCGTGCGGTGCCCGAGGCCTTCAACTTGCCGGGATTCTTGCGGATCGCATCGAGAAGCTCAGGCAGCGTGCTGTAGGGCGATGCGGCGCTGACCTGGATGGCGGCGGGATCGACATTGATGAGTCCGACCGGTGTGAAGCTCGCGCCATTGATCCGGGTCAAGCCCTGGTGATGCATCTGAGTAATCTCGAAAGTAATCAGGCCGATGGTGTAGCCATCCGGCGCCGCGGAGGCGATGGCCTGGTGCCCGACCACGCCGCTGCCGCCGGTGCGATTGACCACGTTCACCGGTTGATCGAAATCCTTCTCCAGCAGCGAGGCCAGCATGCGCGCCACCGCGTCGGTGCCGCCGCCCGCGCCCCAGGGCACGACGAGTGTGAGTGGCCGCGCGGGATACTCGGCGGCAGGAAGCAGGTTTGCAGCAATTGCCAGCGCAGCTGCAAACGCGGCACCAAGAGAATTTTTCCTGTTCATAGTTTGTGCGCCTGGAAGTTTGTCTCTCCTGCGCAT
>JANNTE010000275.1:0-6444 GCA_031403365.1 Betaproteobacteria bacterium
TTACCAGGAACATGCGCAAATCCTGCGCGCGATTCTGCTGCGCAGCGCAGATCGGGCCATCGACCTGCTGAGCAAGCACATCGAGACCAGCAAAAACGAGGTGCGCAAGATCAGCCTGCACAAGCTATATTCGGCACGGCCCCACACCTGACCGCGGGGTCCACTTCTTGCAGCTCGGGACACTCAAAAAGGCAATGCGCAAAATATAAAATGCACTCAGATTACCCTGGCCCAGAGCGCAAAAAACTGCCAATACCCTCTGAATCCCGCATAAATACTGGTGGGCCCGGTCGGACTTGAACCGACGACCAAAGGATTATGAGTCCTCTGCTCTAACCAACTGAGCTACAGGCCCGTTTGCAAACGGTACGGCACAAAAATGGCCGGGTGAATGCCCGGCCATTTTA
Organism: Betaproteobacteria bacterium; assembly: GCA_031403365.1. Taxonomy (GTDB): domain Bacteria; phylum Pseudomonadota; class Gammaproteobacteria; order Burkholderiales; family JACQAP01; genus JACQAP01. The sequence continues at coordinate 408 of JANNTE010000275.1, forward strand.
TTTCCCTTGTGGGGAAATGTCCTAATTGTTGTGGCTCCGGCCGCTTTGCTTAACCTGGCCGTTTGCGGTCAGGTTAGCCTGCGCCGCAACAACTGAGCCGCAGGCTCAGTTGTTGTCGAGGAAGCTGCGCAGGCGCTCGGATCGCGACGGGTGGCGCAATTTGCGCAAAGCCTTGGCTTCGATCTGGCGGATGCGTTCACGGGTCACGTCGAACTGCTTGCCGACTTCTTCGAGCGTGTGATCGGTATTCATTTCGATACCGAAGCGCATCCGCAGCACCTTGGCTTCGCGCGGCGTCAAGGTATCGAGCACTTCCTTGGTGGCGTCACGCAAACTGGTATAGACCGCCGCGTCCGAAGGCGCCATGGTGGCCTGATCCTCGATGAAATCGCCGAGATGGGAATCGTCGTCGTCGCCGATCGGCGTTTCCATGGAGATCGGCTCCTTGGAGATTTTCAGGATCTTGCGGATTTTCTCCTCGGGCATTTCCATTTTTACGGCCAGCGTCGCCGGATCCGGTTCCTGTCCGGTTTCCTGCAGAATCTGGCGGGAAATTCGGTTCATCTTGTTGATGGTCTCGATCATGTGCACCGGAATGCGGATGGTGCGCGCCTGATCGGCGATCGAGCGCGTGATGGCCTGTCGGATCCACCAGGTCGCATAGGTTGAAAATTTGTAACCGCGGCGATATTCGAACTTGTCCACGGCTTTCATCAGTCCGATGTTGCCTTCCTGGATCAGGTCGAGGAATTGCAGGCCGCGGTTGGTGTACTTCTTGGCGATGGAAATCACCAGACGCAGATTGGCCTCGGTCATTTCGCGCTTGGCGCGCCGGGCCTTGGCCTCGCCGGTGGACATCTGCCGATTGATCTCCTTCAGGTCCCGAACCGGCAGGCCAATGCGCTTCTGCAGGTCAATCAGCGACTGCTGCTGTTCGAGGATTGCCGGCGCAAAACGCGTAAGAACTTCGCTGTATGGTTTGCGCGCATTGACTTCGCGTCCGATCCAGTTCAAATCTTCCTCGTTGCCCGGAAAGGTCTTGATGAAATACACGCGCGGCATCGCCGCCTTCTCGACGCACAACTCCATGATCGCACGCTCATAGCTTCGCACTTCTTCCACCAGCGCGCGCAATCCGTCACTCAAGGCTTCGACCTGCTTGGCGGAAAACCGGATATACATCAGTTCTGCGGAAATCTGCTCCTGGATCTTGAGGTAAGGCCGGCTGCGCGAACCGCCCTTGGCCAGGGTCTTGATCATCTTGCTGTACAGAATGCGCAGTTTCGCGAAACGCTCAAGCGCGTCAGTCTTGAGTAGCAACAGCGCCGCCGTCTGGGCTGCGCCGCCGTCGTCTTCCTCTTCTTCCGCATCACCCAGGTCTTCTGCAAGCTCCTCTTCGGAAATTTCCTCGGCCGGCACCGCTTCCGGCGCGTTCGGGTCGATCAGGCCATCGACCACTTCGTCGATGCGCATTTCTTCACGTTCGATCTTCTCGGCAAGATGCAGAATTTCGGCGATCGTTGTTGGGCAGGCGGAAATTGCCTGAATCATGTGCTTCAAGCCATCTTCGATGCGCTTGGCAATCTCAATTTCGCCTTCACGCGTCAGCAATTCCACGGAACCCATTTCGCGCATGTACATCCGCACCGGGTCGGTCGTGCGGCCGAATTCGGAATCCACCGTGGACAGCGCCTGTTCGGCTTCTTCAACCACGTCTTCGTCCGGGACGACAGCCGGCGTGGTCTCGTTCATCAACAGGGTTTCCGCATCCGGGGCTTCGTCGAAGACCTGGATGCCCATATCGTTGATCATGCTGATGATGTTCTCGATCTGCTCGGCATCCAGCATGTCGTCGGGCAGGTGATCGTTAATCTCGGCATAGGTCAGATAGCCCCGCTCTTTGCCCAGAACGATCAGGTTCTTCAGACGCATGCGCCGGGCTTCAGCATCGATCGGCTGCTGAACCTGAACCTGTTCCTTCTTCTGATCTTTGCGTTTTTCCCTGGCCATGATCTTAATTCCCTTGAAAATAATCGCTTATGAACAGCCCCGCAAAAAAGCCGGGCAAAAAGAACCGCGCATTATACCGGACTCACCCGGGCGTTTCATTCGCTGCCCCCTGCTGAAGACGGCGATATTGCTCCTTTTCCTCGGTGGTCCAGCTCTGCCGCTTGCTCTTTTCCAGCAACATGGTGATGCGCACGTGACGAAAGCGATCCATGAGCTTGCCCCAGGCACCGACAAATTCGGTGTTTAGCGCCTCCTGATCGTGCTGTTCCCACTTCAAGCTGCCAGTCTCGATCTCGCGCGCAAGCATTGCAAATGTCCCATCTCGAAAGTGCTCGGCAACGCTGCGTAGATTGGTCTCGCGCACGCAAAGCTCAAGTACCTGCAACAGCAGGTCAAGCTCGGCGAGTGGCAGGTCCGCCGAAGCAAGATCGGAATTCTCACGCAGCCGGTTCGAGTCTGCCAGTGCCGCAAGACTGGGCTGGAAGGCCAGCATTTCCAGAAGTGCCCGGATCAATGAAGGCCTGATCGATTCGCGGCGCTCGAGAACCTGGCTGCGCGCAACGGATTTGATCTCAAAGCTGCGATCGAGTTCGGCCTGCGACATGCCGGCGGCCTCGGCGATTTGCTTGCGCAGCATCAACGACAGCATGGGCGCGGGCACCTGCCTGACCAGCGGCTTGATCTCCTGCAGGAATTTGGCCCGTCCCTCCGCCGTGCGCATGTCCGTGCGCGAAGTCATTTCCTGCAGCAACACTTCCGACAGCGGAGGCGCCGCGTCGAGAAGTTGTCCGAACTTGTCCTTGCCATGCTCGCGCACAAAACTGTCCGGATCGTGTTCCGCAGGCAGGAACAGAAAGCGCACCTGCTTGCCGTCCTGTAACTGCGCCAGACTGTTCTCAAGGGCGCGCCAGGCCGCGCGACGTCCCGCCGCGTCGCCGTCAAAGCAGTAGATGACGTTGTCGGTCTGGCGGAGCAGTTTCTGGACCTGCCACGCAGTGGTTGCCGTCCCCAGGGTCGCCACCGCATAGCCAATCTCGTACTGCGCGAGGGCGACAACGTCCATGTAACCTTCGACGACCACTACGCGCGCCGCGTCACGTATCGCGCCTCGGGCCTGAAACAGGCCATAAAGTTCGCGGCCCTTCTCGAACAGCGGTGTTTCCGGCGAATTGAGGTATTTCGGTTCCCCCTGGTCAATCACGCGTCCGCCGAAACCGATCACGGCTCCGCGCTGGTTGTAGATCGGAAACATGATGCGATCGCGGAAGCGGTCATACCGCCGACCTTCTTCGCTGGCGATCACCAGCCCGGCTTCAGTCAGCGTATTCGATTGATAGTCGGGAAAAACCGTTTCCAGATTCTGCCAACCGTCGGGCGCGTAGCCCAGGCCGTAACGCGCGGCGATCTCACCGGTCAGTCCGCGTTGCTTCAGATAGGCGACGGCTTTGTCGGAAGATTTGAGCTGGGCCTTGTAATACTGGGCCGCCTTGAGCATCACTTCCGTCAGGTCCTGCGCGGCCTCGGTCTTTTCCGCGTGCCGCGGATCAGCCGTTTGCTCCGGAACCACCATGCCGACACGGCCCGCCAGATCCTTGATCGCATCGACGTAGCCCATGCCCTGATGTTCCATCAGAAAGCCGATGGCGCTGCCATGTGCTCCGCAGCCGAAGCAATGGTAGAACTGCTTGGTCTGGCTGACGGTAAACGACGGCGATTTTTCGCTATGGAACGGACAGCGGGCGGTGTAATTTGATCCGGAGCGCTTAAGGGGAACGTGAGACTCAACCACATCCACGATGTCCACCCGGGTGAGCAGGTCCTGAATAAACGACTGCGGAATCATGCGTCGGGATCTCTCGCGGTCAAATCCTGCTGGTTCGCGTTCCGCGTCGCCGGCAGGTCATCCGGCGGCCTCAGACCATTCCTGCCCGGAAATTATAGGATAGATTGCGCGCGCGTCCGTGCTAACGGGAAAGCCTGGTTTTGATCAACGCGGAGACGGCTCCCATGTCGGCGCGTCCGGCCAGCCGGGGTTTGAGCATTGCCATCACCTTGCCCATATCGGCCATGCCTTTGGCACCGCTGCCGGATATGGCCTCGGAAACCGCAGTGTCGATCTCGGCCGCGGACATCGCCGCCGGCATATACGCTTGCAGCACGCCGATCTCGAATTTCTCCTTGTCGGCCAGATCCTGGCGTGCGCCTTTTTCGAATTGCTCGACGGAATCCCGGCGCTGCTTGATCATCTTCTCGATGATTGCCAGCACGTCGGCATCGCTTAACTCGATGCGCTCATCGACTTCGCGCTGTTTCATCGCCGCCAGCAACAGGCGCACGGCCGAGAGGCGGGCTGCGTCCTTGGCACGCATCGCGGTCTTCATGTCCTCGGTTATGCGGGCTTTAAGAATCATCAACGCAGTCGTCGGGTGAAGGTTAAAAATGCAAAACGGTGAATGGAACTCCATTCACCGTCATCATTACTGCTTCGCTGGCTCCTTAGTAGAGCTTGGGCGGAAGCAGCTGGTTGCGCAAACGCTTGTGATGGCGCTTGACCGCGGCAGCCAGCTTGCGTTTACGCTCGGACGTGGGTTTCTCGTAAAACTCGCGCGCCCGCAACTCAGTCAGCAGACCGGTTTTTTCCACCGTGCGCTTGAAGCGGCGCATTGCCACTTCGAACGGCTCATTTTCCTTGACACGAATCATCGTCATAAAAAATACTGTCCTTGCAGGTTCGACTAAAACGAAGGGGCGAATTCTAGCAACAATCCCCTGATTTGCAAACCTTAAAGATAAGCTTCAAGGTAACCTCCTGACCCGTCATCCTGCCCGGCCAGTCTTCCACCTTCTGTCATCCGTATTCCGTCCTCTGTCCTCTGATCAATCAAGCCCTTATGCTAGTTCTCGGCATCGAGACGTCCTGCGACGAAACCGGCGTCGCCCTGTACGACACCGGGGCAGGGCTGCTGGGACACACCCTGTTTTCGCAGATAGAACTGCACGCGGAGTACGGCGGGGTGGTTCCGGAACTGGCCTCCCGCGACCATATCCGCAGACTGCTGCCGCTCATCAGCCAACTGCTCGGGAGCACGGGGCGAACGCTGGGCGACCTTGACGCCATCGCCTACACCCAGGGCCCGGGACTGGCCGGGGCCTTGCTGGTCGGGGCCAGTGTAGCGGTCAGCCTTGGTTTTGCGCTCGCTATCCCGGCCATCGGGCTGCATCATCTGGAAGGCCATCTGCTTTCGCCCATGCTGGCGAGCCCGGCGCCGCGTTTTCCCTTTGTCGCGTTGCTGGTTTCCGGAGGACACACCCAGCTCATGAAAGTCGGCGCTGTCGGTGACTATGAGTTGCTGGGGGAAACCGTTGACGACGCGGCCGGCGAGGCCTTCGACAAGACCGCGAAGCTGCTTGGCCTGCCCTATCCGGGCGGACCGGCGCTGGCCAGTCTCGCCGACAGCGGCAATCCGAAACGATTCAAGTTGCCGCGACCGATGATGACCAGCGGGGACTTGAATTTCAGTTTTTCCGGCTTGAAGACCGCGGCCCTGACACTGGCGCGCCGCGAGGAAGTGACCGCGCAAAACAATGCCGATATCGCGGCTGCTTTCCAGAGCGCGATCGTCGAGGTCCTGGTCGCCAAATCCAGTGAAGCGATGTTGCGCAGCGGACTCGACCAGCTGGTGGTGGCAGGCGGCGTCGGTGCCAATCGCCACTTGCGCGTCAAGCTGGCGCAGAAGGCCGCGTCGGAGGGATTCGAGGTGTTTTATCCGCCATTGGATTTGTGCACCGACACCGGCGCCATGATCGCGTATGCGGGCGCGCAGCGCGTCAGAGCCGGCGTGATCGCAGATCACGCCTTCTCGGTGCGCCCGCGCTGGGAGCTGGAAGACCTCAAGCGCCCCGCGAAAACCTGATCCGGCTTTCAGTTCCCTTCACCAGTCGTTCAATGTTGCCGCGATGGCGCCAGAGCAGCAACGCCGCCATGGCCAGCACCATCGAGGAATACGGCCCCCAGCCAAGAAGGACC
>JANNTE010000276.1:0-2670 GCA_031403365.1 Betaproteobacteria bacterium
CCTGGAGCAGCTGCCACCGCACTGCGTGGTGGCCTACATCTTCAACCCCTGCCTGAGCGTAGCCAGTCGCGCGGTTCAATGCCGAAGCTCGCCACATCGAACGCCGGGCGATGCACAAATGGCTTTATCGCACCGACGGCATGGATGCGGCCAATGAACCGTCCCAGCCATTCCAGAGTATTGGGATCATCGAGTTCCGGCGCGCGCCCGCCGCGACGCGGGTATACGGCGAAGCGAAATCCCGCGAAAGCATGCAGCGTGGTCGCACCAATGACCAGCGCGGGTACCGCCGGAATTTCGCGCACCGCCAGTTCCGCACTAAAGGCATGCTCTTCCAGAATCTGCGCGTCGCTCCAGCGCGCAGGCCGGTAGAATTTGGCGATGACCGGCTGGTCATCTTCGATGCCCACCTGATACACGCGATTCTCATAGCTGTTCAGGCCAAGCAGGCGGCCATCGGTGTGCAGTCCGACGGAATCAAGCGCGTTCAATATCACGTCGGGCGTCAACCCGGCATACGGTGGTGTGTTTTCATTCATGGCGCGACGATACGCGAAAACTTCTCCGCCCAGACTATGGCAACCCCTTGAGGTCCGTTATGGCGTGTTTCATGACGGGGTGACGCAGGCAACCGCTTTCGCTACAGTGGCAGCCATTGCGAAGCCAACCAGGGAGATACTTTTGAAATCCGCTACCCGTACATTTCTGACTGCCGCCGCTCTCGCTGGCGCCTTGTCTCACCACGCACCGGCGCAGGAAAGCAGTGTCATGGCCAGCATCCCCGCGCTGATCACCGAGCACATCAGCATCGCGTCCGACACACCCGGTATCGAGCTCTACCTGCGCAACAAGCGCCTGCCCGGCGCCGCATCGTCGCCCGACAAGATCCTGCTCTATGTGCATGGCGCGACTTATCCCGCCTCAACCGCGTTCGACCTGCGACTCGACGGCCTGTCCTGGATGGATTACATCGCCGCGCAGGGCTGGGATGTCTACCTGGTGGACTTGCGCGGTTATGGCAACTCGACCCGGCCAGCGGAAATGGAGCAGCCTGCCAAAGAGAACGCGCCCATCGTCACCTCCGATATTGCGGTGCGCGATGTCGGCAGCGCGGTGGACTACGTCCTAAAGCGGCGCAAGGCTTCGAAGCTGAATCTGCTGGGCTGGTCCTGGGGCACCACGATCATGGCGGCCTACACCGCGGCCAACAACGACAAGGTGAGCAAGCTCGCACTGTTCGCGCCGCTGTGGCTGCGCACCACGCCGGGACTGATTGGCGGTGACGGGCCGCTTGGGGCGTATCGCACGGTTACAAAGGAAAACGCCAAAAAACGCTGGCTTGCCGGTGTTCCTGAAGACAAATTGGCCGACCTCATCCCGGCCGGCTGGTTCGAAGCCTGGGCGCAAACCACCTGGTCCACCGATCCCAAGGCGAGAGACAGCGGCGAGTTACGCGCGCCGAACGGCGTCATCCAGGATGTGCGCAACTACTGGGCTGCGGGCAAACCCTATTACGATCCCGCCAACATTCGAGTACCCACGCTGCTGATCAAAGCCGAGTGGGATCAGGACACGCCGGCTTACATGTCGCAAGCGCTGTTCCCGTTGCTGAAAAATGCGCCGGCAAAACGCTATGTGGAAATCGGCGAAGGCACGCATTCGGTCATCATGGAAAAGAACCGGATGCAGTTGTTTCGCGAAGTGCAAATGTTCCTTGACGAGAAGGCAAAGTAGTCGAGTCCCGGAGGGCAAAGAATTCAAAGCAAAGGCGCAATGCGCTGCGTTTGCCGCGCCCTGCGGGAAAGCGAAATACGAGCTGGCAACCCCGCTCTAGTGCGAAACCGGCGCTGTCTGCACAGTGTTCACGACTTCGACGTTCGTCACCCGGCACTCTTCCAGCAAACTGAAAATCCCGGTGCTGACGGCAGCCATGTCGTCGCCAGTTTGCAGTTTCCAGATGTACTCAGACGACAGCGCCGCATCAAAAGGCGAACTCAGGCGGATGCGCACGCTGCCGTCCGTGCAGGCGGTCACGTGGGCTTGCGCTTCACCGACGCGGGAGCGGAATTTGCGCAGTCCGGCGCTCAGAAACAATTGGAAACCCAGTTCGCTGGCGGAAAACTGGCCTGCGTGCAGCGCTTGCAGATAACTCATCGGCGGCCGCGGGATCGGCAGCAATGACAAACCTGGTTGACCCAACTGAGCAGCCAGTGCACGCGTAAACGGCAGCCCCCAGGCGCCGATATTGCCGGCAGTTTCAGTAAAGCCCGGCGCGTCGGCGGCAGTGACGCAGACGCCGGTCAGGAAACGCAGGTGCACTTCCTCATCCGGCCCTGTAATGCGGATATCGTCAGGCGGAAGGTCGAGTGGTGGCAGGGATTCCTCGCCAGTAGCATGTGCGTAGCGATGTACGTCACTAGGCTTGAGCGCGGCTAATCCGGATGCGCCGACCAGTGCACTGCCGAATCCGAAATTCTTCATGGCACCAAGCGCGCCGTGCAGTTCAAAGAGGTTCTGCACCTGCGCGGTATCCGGCAGGACGCCGGGCAGAACCAGCGGGCCTCGCCCGCCGGTCACAATCAGGATCGGAATGGCGAACAGGCGCCACTGCAAGCCCGCTTCTCCGGGCGATTTCAGGGCCGCATCCAGCGCGGCGCCGAGTCTGCGAGT
>JANNTE010000277.1:0-5760 GCA_031403365.1 Betaproteobacteria bacterium
CTCAAGTTGCCAATGCCCGTCGCGCCGACACCGATCGGCTCGGTCGTAGGTGCACCCGACGCCCAGGTCAGTTGACGTTGGAGTTGTTGGCTGAGTCGGGGCTGATTGAGCGCACAGTGATGCGTCGCCCGTTACCACCACCGCCTCCGGGTTGGTTGGACCCGCGACCGAAGCTGCACTGGGATGAGTACGGCGAACTGACTAAGCAGCCGTCTGACCGTGAAGCCGCGGGTGCGTCATGAGTGACGACCCGAAGGCTGGTGAAGTGTGGGTCGGCGAAGCCAATGGTGATGATTCTGACACATTCCCACCTTGATCACATTACCTCGCTGCCGTTTCTGGTGGATACGGTGGGCCCGATGCGAGACGCGCACCTGACAGTTCATTGCTCGGAGGCCACCCACGAAGCTCTCCAGGAACACATCTTTAACTGGAAAATCTGGCCTGATTTCACTGAAATACCGAGCAAGAAATCACCCTACCTGCGCTATTCGACGTTTTCGGTCGGTGAATGCATTGCGCTCAAGGGGCGCAAGATCACGGTACTGCCTGCAAACCACGTCGTACCGGCGGTTGGTTTTCACTTCGACAGCGGAGAAGCGAGCCTCGTGTTTACCGGCGACACCACGGTGAACGATTCCCTGTGGGAGGTCGTCAACAAGATCGAGAATTTGCGCTATCTCATCATCGAAACCGCGTTTCCCAACGCTGAGAAAGAACTTGCTATCGCTTCCAAGCATCTTTGCCCGAATATGTTGGCGGAGGAACTGGCAAAGCTGCGCCGCTCCGCCGAGGTGTACATCACCCACCTGAAACCCGGGGTGGATGCGGTCACGATGCGGGAAATCGAGCACTGCGCCGGGCGCTTCAACCCTCGCATGTTGTCCAACGGCAAAGTTTTCCGAATTTAATATTTGCAGTCAGCGACAATCTCCGGCTACGAATTCACCCGCAGATCAGGCAGTGCGGGGAATGAAAAAACGAAGGAAGGATGCACGCCATGAGTACAGTCTTTGAGTCCAAACCGCAAACCGGCCACAACCTGGCCGAAGTTACCAGCAGGCTGGAGTTTCAGAAAAGACTCCAGGCGGTAACCAACAAGATTCACGCAACCAGCAATATCGACGAGATCATGCTGGAGCTGTCCCAGGAAATTTGCTCGCTGTTCGACGCCGAGCGGCTCACCATCTACGTGGTCTCCGAAGACAAGACATCGATTATTTCCAAGGTCAAGACCGGACTTACCTCGTTTAAAGACCTCAAGTTACCTATCAACGAGCAAAGCATTGCCGGGTTCGTGGCGCTGTCGAAGAAATTGATCAACATCAAGGATGTGTACGACGAGAAAGAGTTGCGCACCTACAACCCGAATCTGAATTTCCTGAAAGAAGTCGATAAACGCACCGGATTTCGCACCAGGCATATGCTCGGCGTACCGGTGGTGGACAAAGCAACCAACGAACTTATCGGCGTGGTTCAGATCATCAACTCGAAGAACGGGCAGCCATTTTCAATCGTCACTGAGGAAGCGGCTGCACACCTGGGTGAAACGCTGGAAATTGCATTGCGCCAGCGCACCCGCCCGGCTGCGGCGCTGCACGGGAAGTATGACCATCTGGTTGTCAACGCGGTGCTTTCTGCGGAAGAAATGGAACTCGCTACCCGCTCCGCGCGGCGCAAAAACCTGGACATCGAGAACATCCTGATCGACGAATTTCAGGTTAAGCCATCGGCCATCGGAGAAGCCCTCGCGCAGTTTTTCAAGGTTGCCTACGAGCCGTTCAAGCAAGACCGCATCAAGCCGCCCGATCTGTTGCGCAATCTGAAGCGTGACTACGCGGAAAGCAGTCACTGGGTTCCCGTTGAGGATGTGAAGGAGGGATTGATCGTGGTTACAACCGATCCCGAGAAAGTGCGCGCGTCCAAGGTGGTCAGCAATATTTTCCCGAAGCACAAGGTTGTCTACAGGGTCACCACGCGCAAGGAATTCATTGCAACCTTAGATCAAATGTTCGGAGCGGAATCACCGGTCGATTCCTCCTCGATTGGCGACTTGCTGTCGGGCTTGGATGAAGAAGGCGAGGAAAGCGCGACCGGAACCGATGACGCGTCGCTTGCCCAAGACAATGAACTGGTCAAGCTGGTCAACAAGATCATCATTGATGCCTATCATCAGGGCGCCTCCGATATTCATATCGAGCCCTACCCGGGCAAGGGCAAGACCGAGGTGCGTTTCCGCAAAGATGGCACCTTGCACAATTACATTTCGGTGCCTGCGAGCTACCGCAATGCGATTGTGGCGCGCATCAAGGTCATGTGCGACCTGGATATTTCGGAGAAAAGAAAACCGCAAGACGGCAAAATCAAGTTCCGCAAGTTCGGCCCGCTGGACATCGAATTGCGGGTGGCCACGATACCTTCGGCCGGATCGGTCGAAGACATCGTAATGCGCATTCTCGCAGCCGGCGAACCCATTCCGCTCGAGAAGCTCGGTCTGTCCCAGCACAATTTTGAAATGCTGAAGGAAACTGTCAGCAAGCCTTATGGACTGTTTTTTGTCTGCGGTCCGACTGGTTCAGGAAAGACCACGACGCTGCACTCCGTACTTGGTCATCTCACTACTCCGGAAACCAAGATCTGGACAGCCGAGGACCCGGTGGAAATCACCCAAAAAGGTCTGCGTCAGGTGCAGATGAATCCCAAGGCCGGGCTGACATTCGCGGTTGCGATGAAAGCCTTTCTGCGTGCCGATCCGGACATCATCATGGTCGGCGAAATGCGCGACAAGGAAACCACCTCGACGGGAATCGAGGCGTCCCTGACCGGCCACCTCGTATTTGCGACTTTGCATACCAACAGCGCACCGGAATCCATCATCCGGCTGCTCGACATGGGCATGGATCCGTTTAATTTCGCTGACGCTCTGCTGGGAATCCTTGCGCAGCGGCTGGCAAAGCGTCTGTGCAGCAAGTGCAAGGCGCCGCATATCGCGACCCAAGAGGAGCTCAAGGCCATCCTCGAAGAGTTCAGCATTGAGTTGCGCAATACCGAAAACTGGAAGCGCGATCCGAAGGCAGCTTATGAGGCCGTGTATCGGGAGTGGTCCAAGTCATTTGCCAATGACAAGGGTCAGTTCACCCTCTATTCACCGGTTGGTTGCGATACCTGCGGCGGCACCGGTTACAAGGGGCGCGTCGGCTTGCACGAATTGCTGGTCGGTACCGATCCGGTCAAGAAGCATATCCAGGAGCATGCGCGCGTAGCCGAAATCGTGGCGACCGCGCTGGCGGAGGGCATGCGCACGCTCAAGCAGGATGGCATCGAGAAAGTTCTGATGGGCGTCACGGATATGCATCAGGTCAGGGCAGTTTGCATCAAGTAAGGCATGACTGACAGCGGTACTCCGGCTAGCAGGAATACGCGATGAGCGAACCGAATTCCTCCGAACTCTTCCGCCGGCTGGAAGAGCTCAATGCGATTGGCATTTCGCTGTCAAAAGTCAAGGATACTTCCCGCCTGCTTGAGGCCATTCTGGTGGCGGCAAAAAAGATCACCAATGCTGACGGCGGGACGCTCTATCGCGTCGATGCGGAGAAGAAAATTGTTCATTTCGAAATCCTGCGCACCGACTCCCTGAACATTGCCATGGGCGGCACCACCGGAGTAGAGGTGCCGTTCTATCCGGTGCGGCTCTATGACGAGGAGGGCCGCCCAAACAACTCGATGGTTGTTGCATACAGCGTCCTGCATGCCGAGACCGTCAACATAGTCGACGCCTATGCGGCGGACGGTTTCGATTTCAGTGGCACCAAGAACTTCGACCGCAAGACCGGGTATCGCTCGAAGTCGTTTCTGACCGTGCCGATGAAGAACCACGAGGACGAGATCATCGGCGTGCTGCAGTTGATCAACGCCAGGGACCGCCAGTCCGGTGCAACCGTGGCGTTTTCCGAAGCCGACCAACGGCTCGCCGAATCCCTGGCATCCCAGGCCGCCGTGGCGCTCACGAACCGCCTTTTGATCAATCAGCTCGAGGAGTTGTTCGAGTCTTTCATTGGATTGATAAACGCGGCGATCGACGACAAGTCTCCCTACACCGGCGGACACTGCCAGCGCGTTCCGACGTTGACCATGATGCTGGCCGAAGCGGCCAGCGACATCGACGAAGGCCCGCTGAGCGGTTTCAAAATGACGGACAAGGATCGCTACGAACTGAAGATCGCCTGCCTGTTGCATGATTGCGGAAAAATCACCACGCCGGTTCACGTCGTGGACAAGGCGACCAAACTGCAGACAATATTCGACCGTATTGCGCTGGTGGATACCCGCTTCGAAATACTCAAGCGCGACGCCGAAATCGCAGTCTTGAAAACCCGGTTGTCGACGCATGGCAGCCAGGCCGGGGAATCGGAAAAACTGGATCAGGAGCTGGCGGCGCGTTTGCGCCGGATCGAGGAAGACCGGCGGTTCTTGCGCCATAGCAACGTCGGCTCGGAAACCATGCGCGACGAAGACCAGCAGCGCGTGCGCGACATTTCCAAGACATATCGATGGCAGGACGCAAATGGCAAGGAAACGGACTTCCTGACTGCCGATGAGCTCGAGAATCTGACAATTCGCGCCGGCACGCTCACGGCCGAAGAGCGGCGCATCATCAACCACCATATCGAAGTCACGATCAAGATGCTGGAATCGCTGCCCTGGCCCGGTCATCTGAAGAAAGTCGCCGAGTACGCCGGGGGTCATCACGAACGCATGGATGGCAAAGGCTATCCGCGCGGGCTCTCGCGCGAGCAAATGTCGGTGCCGGCGCGGGTCATGGGGATCGCCGATATTTTCGAAGCCCTGACTGCGAAAGACCGGCCGTACAAGAAAGGCAAGACTCTGACCGAATCGCTGCACATCCTCGGCAAGTTCAAGCTCAACGGACACATCGACCCGGATCTGTTCGACATATTCGTGCGCCAACAGGTGTATTTGCGCTACGCCGAGCAATTCCTCGACCCGGATCAGATTGATGCGGTCAACGAAGCGGCGATTCCCGGCTATCAGGTCCGGTGACAATCTGCGTCAGATACTGCCGATTGCGCTGATTCTGCGGATTGCTCATCCGCATCAAAAGCCATTAACGATCTGAGGGACGGCTGCAACGATGGGGCTTTCCGGCTTGAAGCGGTCACCATGGAGCCCATATAATGCCATGATAATAAATATTATTTTGTCATCCATGGAAGGGCGAGGAGGATTTCAAACGCAAGTGCTGCCTGCTGGCACGGGGCTTGCACTACTCCCATCGAACACCTGAATTACACAGTGTTTGTTCATCCACCAAACAAGGAGTTGTCCATGAAACGTGTACAAAAAGGCTTTACCTTAATCGAACTGATGATCGTAGTCGCGATCATCGGTATTCTCGCAGCGGTTGCGCTGCCGGCTTATCAGGACTACACCGCGCGCGCCAAGCTCTCGGAGGTGATACTCGCTGCTTCTGCGTGCCGTACATCAATTACCGAGATTTATCAAAGTGGCGGAACCGCGCCGGGAGCCAACGGCTGGGGTTGTGAAGTGACCGCCGGTGGCGCAGGTTCCAGCAAGTATGTAAATGCCATTGTTACAGATCCTGATGGCGTTGTTACCGTTACCGTTACCGGGACTCCGGGCTCAGGCAATGGCGTCGCTGGCGGCGCCGTCAATAGTGAAGTCAATGGACTAGTGGTCACTTTGATTCCGATGCTTAATGCCGCTACCCCGGCCTCTACG
>JANNTE010000278.1:0-7217 GCA_031403365.1 Betaproteobacteria bacterium
CCTTGACCGCGCTGCTTTCTTGCACATTGCCGACATCTGGTCGCAGCGCCAGAAGCACGACGAGCCCAAGCCAATCGAGAGAGTCCTCCAGGACGGACAGAGGCTGCTGGTCCAGGTCATCAAGGACCCGATCGGGACCAAGGGTGCTCGACTCTCCACGCAGATCAGCATCGCCGGCCGGTTTCTGGTTTATTTGCCCCAGGAATCGCATATCGGCATTTCCCAGCGCATCGAAGACGAGAACGAACGCGCATTGCTGCGAGAAAAGCTGCAGCATCTGATTCCCGCAGAAGAGAGCGGCGGTTTCATTGTTCGCACCATGGCGGAAACCGCCACCGAAAAGGAATTGGCCGCCGATATTGAGTATCTGCGCAAACTGTGGGCCGGCATTCAGGAGAAATCGCGCGCCGTAGCTGCGCCCGCACTTCTCTATCAGGACCTGAGTCTGTCATTGCGCGTGTTGCGCGATATCGTCAATGACGAAAGCGATCGCATTCTGGTGGATTCGCGCGAGACTTTTCAGCGCATGCAGACGTTCGCCGGCGAGTACGCTTCGTCATTCGTAGACCGCCTCCATCACTACGCGGGCGAACGACCATTGTTCGATTTGTACGCGGTTGAGGAGGAGATCGAGCGCGCATTGGCGCGGCGCGTGCCCCTGAAGTCCGGTGGATATGTGATCATCGATCAAACCGAGGCACTGACCACCGTCGATGTCAATACCGGCGGATTTGTAGGCGGTCGTAATTTCGATGACACCATATTCAAGACCAATCTCGAAGCAGCCCAGGTGATTGCCCGTCAACTGCGTCTGCGCAATCTGGGCGGCATCATCATCATCGACTTCATCGATATGGACAACGAAGTCCATCGCAATGCCGTTATTTCGGAGTTCAAGAAAGCGCTCCTGCCGGACCGCACGCGCATGACGATCAATGGATTCACCCATCTCGGCCTGGTCGAGATGACACGCAAACGCACGCGTGAAAGTCTGGCCCATATCCTGTGCGAACCTTGTCCGACCTGCCAGGCGCGCGGCGAAGTCAAAACGGCGCAGACCATCTGCTACGAAATCCTGCGTGACATAACGCGCGAATCCCGTCAGTTTGAAGCGCGGGAATTCCGCATTCTCGCTTCGCAAAAAGTCATCGACATGTTCCTCGATGAAGAGGCCCAGAGTCTGGCGATGCTGGAGGAATTCATCGCCAAGCCGATCTCCCTGCAAGTTGAGACGATCTACACCCAGGAGCAGTACGACATCGTCCTGCTCTGAATGCGGCCGTTGCCGCTCTATCCAGGCACAGCCTCGGGTTCAGCTGCGGCGAGTGCCTGGAACCCCGTCCAGTTCGTTCGCAAACATCAGCGGCACACGAACCATGGCATCAGCCGGTAACCGGTTGCCGCTATTGCCCATGAACCCGGCGCCAACTCGCATCGGGCATCGGGAGCCGCCTGAAGGTTCAGGCGACCTTGGTTTTGGCGGCCGGGTCGTTCTGCAACACACCGCGAATTCGTCTGAGTTCGCGAATTTGCGCTGACAGTTGTCCCCGCTGTTGATCGAGCTGTCGTAAACGTTCCTGCATCGTTTTGGCGTCGCCCGAGACTTTGTGCAAATGCTCGAGCTTGCGTTGCAGCAGTTTCAGGTGCTCGTTCAGCCGCAGGGATAGCGGCATGAGCGACGCGTTGACCCAGGTATTGAGTTCCATGCGCACCCGCACAAACAGGTTGCGCGCTTGCGTTACCAGTCCTCCGTAAAAACGGCGCACGAGAAACGGTTTTGCGATCACCACGTTGGCCGGGTCCTTGCAAAAACGTTCGGCGCTTTTGAGCAGCTCCTGCATACGCTGCATGTGGATTTCCATGTCCAGAGGCGGGGCTTTCAGCTTGGGGAAACCGTAGGCAGTGTGAAACTCGGAGTAGACATTGTCGACGTAGCTGCCGACCTGGTTCGAGAAATCCAGAATTTTGTCGGCCTGGCCATTGAACGTGTCGAACAATGCCTGCATTGCCCGCATCACTCCCGGTGTGGTCCAGCTGCCCTCGATTGCGACCAGGCTTCGTTGCATGATCTCTTCCAGGCGGTCGTCGTTCAGGGAATCAGTCAGGGCAGAGCCCTGTTTCACTACTGCGGCTTGCGAGCGATTGAAGCTATCCATGTGCTTCCAGTATGCGGCTTTCTCCTGCTCAAGACGCGTCAGCAATAATTTTCCTAGATCGCGGTTCTTTCCGGTAAGCGCCGACATTTCCTTCAATTCCTGTTCGCAACTGGCCAGTTGGGCCACCACGCTTTGCAGCGAAGCTTCCAGCATGTTGCCCAGTTCCATTGAGACCGCAGCGTGCAGAATCTGCTGTTTGGATGGAATGATTTCCTCGGCCAGCAGGTGCTCGAGCGCCTCGATCCGACTTTTCGCGAGCAGTTCCGGGTTGCCGCGGATACGCGCAATCAGGCCTTTCTGCGCCGACAGTGCAATGACGTGCTTGCGCGGCAAGTCCAGAATTCGCGCAGTCTCCAAAAGCTGACGTTCGATGCCGGCTTCAATCTGCTCATCGGACTTCAGCTCGTCCCACATCAGATCGATCTTGTTGAGCACGGCAATGCGTCGCGTCACATAACTCTGCACGTACTTTTGCCAGACCTCGAGATCCGACTTGGTCACTCCGGTATCCATTGCCAGCAGGAACAACACCGCGTGCGCGTTGGGGATCATGGACAAGGTCAGCTCCGGCTCTGTGCCCAGGGCGTTCAGACCGGGCGTGTCGAGAATGACCAGACCCTTTTTAAGCAACGGATGCGGGTAATTTATCAATGCGTGGCGCCAGCATGGAACGTCCACTTTGCCGCCACGACTAACCACGGTCGTGGTCATGAAGTCGCCCTCGTCGAGCAGCCCGAGCGCATCGGCTTCCGCCATGCTGACCGGCTTTACCTGCGCCAGGCTGGACATGGCTTTGGTCATTTCGGTGTGGGAATTCAGGTCTAGCCGGATCTTCACCCACTCGACCGGCTTGTGCTTGAGCGAGGCGATGCTCTCGCCTGACTTGCGTGTTTCGATGGGCAGTAGCCTGATGTAGGGATCTTCGGTGGAATCGTGGAAAATCTCCGTCGGGCACATGGTCGTGCGGCCCACATCCGAAGGCAGCAGGCGTTGTTTGAAGTCGGAGAAAAACATGGCATTGATCAGCTCAGTCTTGCCCCGCGAGAACTCAGCGAGAAAAGCCAGCACCATGCGATCATTGCGCAGGCTTTCCATCAAATCATGAATACGCAGACTGCGCTGGATGTCGGCGTGACCGTGGGCATCCAGCCAGCTTTGATAAGCCTCAATTCCCGCGCGCAGGTCGTCGCGCCATTGTTGATACGCGGATACCTGAAAATCAAGATCCTTGGTCATCTGTGCACAAATTGTTCCGGAAAGATCGGGATCAGAATGCGGTCCAGACGATGAGAGAGACGAGGGGCAGCAGGCATTCTGTTCGATCAGAGCAGGCTTGTGACCATGAGTTCGAGAGACTTCAGCGGCCACATCAGCAGGATCTGGCAAATGACAAGCACGAACAGGGGCGAAAGATCCACTCCTCCTATGGGTCCGATGCGCCTCTGAAAAATGCCAAGGAATGGCCGGGTAAGACTTGCGAGCATGGACATTGCCGGCCCGCGCGGCGCGATGAAGGACGCTATGGCGTGTGCGAACACGGCGACCATCAATATGTAGATGAAAAGTTTCAGCAGATTCAGCGCCGCGAACAGCATCAGAGCAACGGCGGCCGTGCCCACGCCGGGTCCAAACGAATGATTCTTCAGGGCGAGTACGCTGATAACGAGCACCAGTTCCGTCAGCCAGGCCAGAAGGATGGTGGACAGGTCAAAGCCCCAGAGGCCCGGAATGACGCGTCGCGTCGGACGCACGATGGAGTCGGTGAGCGCGGCGAGAAACTGCGACAGCGGATTGCGCGCCGGCGCGCGTACCGCCTGCAAATAAAATCGCAGCAGCAGGGCCAGCGAGAACAGGCCCAGGAATGTTTCCAGCAGAAAGATCAGAACCTGAATCATCGCTGACGTTGCCTAGTCTTTTCCGAATTCGTCGCCGAGCTCCGCGGATCGCCGGGCGGCGGCATGTACCGCTTCCACGATATGCTGTTTCACGTTGTTGAATTGCAATTTTCCCAGTGCTGCTTCCGTGGTGCCAGCCTTGGAAGTCACGCGCGCACGCAAAACAGCCGCCGGCTCCTTGCTGTCGGCCGCCAGTTTCGCGGCGCCGACAAAAGTCTGCACGGCAAATTCATGGGCTTGTTCAGTACTCAGCCCCAGTTCCACCGCAGCCTGTTCCAACGCCTCGACAAAGTAGAAAACATAGGCCGGTCCGCTGCCGGAAACGGCCGTAACCGCGTCCAGGTCCGGCTCACGTTCCACCCATATCACGCGACTCACCGCGCCAAGAATGTCTTCGGCCAGGACGCGGTCCGCCGTTTTGACTGCGGGACCCGCAAACAGCCCCGATACGCCCAATCGAATCAGGGCGGGCGTATTCGGCATCACCCGGACGACGCGATCATGACCATCGAGCCAGCGCGTCAGATCGCTGGTACGTATACCGGCGGCAATGCTGATGACCAGTTTTCCGTTCAATGCGCCACTCAGCGTTTTCGCCACACTGCGCATCTGCTGCGGCTTGACCGCCAGTAACACGGCGTCCTCGGTTATCGTTCCTTGCCTTGCAGCGGCGGTAGTGACACCGAATTGCGCCTGCAAGCGCTGGCGCGCCTCAGGCGAAGGGTCAACGACGTGCAGGTCGCTGGGACGACAGCCTTGATCTACCAGACCGCCAATCAGTGCGGTGGCCATGTTGCCGCCGCCAATGAAAAGAATGCGCATGTTTTTGCTGGCGGCGATTGCCATTTGAAGCGGAGGTGCTGATACCGGCATCTTATGCCTGACCGGGATCGAAGCCGGTTATTTTCTGGTTTCCGCCAGCTTTTTCGCGTTCTTCAGGCCGGCGCGATAGGCCTCAGCGATGGCCTTTCTGGCGCTGGCATCATCCTCGCCCGGTGGGGGATCATCGGCAATTCTGCGCATGAATTTGCCCTTCCAAACCAGTGACGCAGTTGACTTTGACTTGCCACGCATGACTCTGACCGAAGAAACATAGTCCGAGACCGGCAACGGCGAATCTCCGACGATGCGATAGCTGTAGAGCATTTGCTTGTCGCTAAACCCGAGCAATTCCTCGTCGAACTGGGCGCCGCCATCGGCCAGGGTCAATTTGCGGAACGAGCCGGCTTTGTTGTTGGTGCCGAAAAAAATCTCGGTGTTTGAAAAGGCCGGATGCCAGTGGTGCAGGCCATTCCAGTCCTTGACCAGAGCCCAGACCCTGGCCGGAGATGCATTGATCTCAATGCGTTCGGTGACGTGAATGTATCCGGGTTTGGCCGCCGGCGCCAAGCCGGGCGATGCCATCAGGAGGCCCAGCAACAGGGCCCAGATCCTAGTATTCATCCTCTAATCCTCCTTGGTTCGCGATCAGCAGTTTGCCTGAATCGGCTGCCATTAAGACAGAATCACCCTGCAAGTATAGGGTCGCGCCACGCTGCCGGGCAAATCAACGCCGTATGAAATCAAACCGGACGCTCCCCGAAAATTGCCCGTCCGACCCGAATCAGTGTCGCACCTTCGGCGATCGCCGCCTCAAAATCATAGGACATGCCCATTGAAAGAGTATCCAGCTCGATGCCGTTGGCGACGATTTCGTCCCGAAGCTCACGCAGAAGCTGGAAGCGGGCACGCAGCGTTGCGATGTCAGGCGTCGGCTCGGGAATGGTCATCAAGCCGCGCAACCGGATTCCGTTAAGGGAGGAAGACAGCGCCTTCGCCAACCCGAGTACCTCATTTGGCCGCACGCCGCCCTTTGATTGCTCGCCGCTGGTGTTGACCTGAATGCAGACTTGCAATGGTGTCCGGTTTTGGGGGCGCGCGGCGGCCAGGCGTTCGGCAATTTTCAGCCGGTCCAGACTGTGGACCCAGTCAAACAGTTGTGCAATTTGCTGTGTCTTGTTGCTTTGAATCGGGCCGAGGAAGTGCCATTCGACTGGCGCCATGTGCTGCTCCGGAGTGGCGGTGAGCCCTATTTTCTTGACCGCTTCCTGCAAGTAGTTTTCGCCGAATGCGACCTGGCCGGCGGCGCGAGCCTCCATGATTGCGGTCACCGGGAAGCTCTTGCATACTGCAATCAACGCGATTTCAGCCGAAGATCTGTCGCATGTTCGAGCCGCTGCATCAATGCGCTCGTGTATGGCTTGCAAGCGGGACGCTATTGTTGTCATAATTCCTTTGCATTCTTGCCTCTAACCATCGAACGCAGCGAGCTTTTTTCCAGCGGTGCCAAGGCCGCCGGCATGATTCGCTACCCGTGGCTTCCGTATTGCAGTCTCCGGAGAATTATAAATGGACATCGCTGAGCTTCTTGCCTTCGTCGTAAAAAACAAGGCTTCTGACCTACATCTTTCGGCGGGTTTGCCGCCAATGATACGAGTGCATGGCGACATCAGGCGCATCAACCTGCCGCCGATGGAGCACAAAGATGTGCATGCCATGGTCTATGACATCATGAACGACGGTCAGCGCAAGTTCTATGAAGAAAACCTCGAATGCGACTTCTCGTTCGCGATTCCGAATCTTGCGCGCTTTCGTGTCAATGCCTTCGTGCAGAATCGCGGCGCCGGGGCGGTCATGCGGACCATCCCGTCCAAGGTGTTGACGCTGGAGGAACTGAAGGCTCCCGCAATATTCAAGGAAATCGCCAAATACCCGCGAGGCGTCGTGCTGGTCACCGGTCCGACCGGTTCTGGCAAGTCCACCACGCTGGCCGCCATGGTCAACGACATCAACGAAAACGAGATGGGCCACATTCTTACTGTGGAAGATCCGATCGAGTTCGTGCATGAAAGCAAGAAATGCCTGATCAACCAGCGTGAGGTCGGCCCGCATACCCTGTCGTTCAACAACGCGCTGCGCAGCGCGGTGCGCGAAGATCCGGACATCATCCTGGTGGGCGAACAGCGCGATCTGGAGACCATTCGCCTGGCGCTTACTGCGGCCGAAACCGGCCACCTGGTGTTCGGCACTTTGCACACCAGTTCCGCTGCCAAGACCGTGGACCGGATCATCGACGTATTTCCGGCGGCGGAGAAAGAAATGGTGCGCGCCATGCTTTCCGAATCAC
>JANNTE010000279.1:0-5101 GCA_031403365.1 Betaproteobacteria bacterium
CACGGCGTTGTGCAATTGCGCAAGCGCCGCGTCCGAGCGGCCGGCGGCCGCATCGAGCCGAGCCGCCAATTCGCTTTGGGCGATTCGCAACAGCCGTAGCGCCGAATGCCGCATCAACAGCTTGTCCTCGGGCGTGCCGGCCACGATCTCGGCTAATTGCCGCCGGTGCGTCTCGGCCTCGCTCGTTTGCCCCAACCCGGCCTGGGCCAGCCCCTGGGCATAGTGCCACATGCCGGTGGCATAAGTGAATTCGGCCAGCGGCTGCTTTTCCCGCAGCACGTCATCCCACTTATGGAACAGCAAAAGCGTGTAAAGCCGGGTCGGCAGAAACGCTTCCAACATCGGCATTTCCTGGACCATCTCGTTGCCGAGCGCGCCAACGACCTGATCCGCCGCCGCGATGGCCTCGGCGCTGCGGCCCTCGAAGCACAGGCCGCTCCACAAGAAATGAATGTTGTGCGGATAGTACATCATCACATACACGCCCTCGGGCTTGTACTTCTCGATGTACTTGCGGTCGACTTCCACGGCCCGCTGGTTGGACTCGACGGCCTGGCGGTAACGGCCCAGGCGAAAGTAGATGTGCGATGGCATGTGTACCATGTGGCCGGCCCCGGGCATCAGGTCGGCCAGGCGTTTGGCGCTGGCCAGCCCACGCTGGGGACTGGTCGAGGCCTCCACGGCGTGAATGTAAAAGTGATTCGCGCCGGGATGCCGCTCGTTTTTTCGCAGCACGCCTTCGAGCGTGGCCACGATCTCGCGCGTGCCCGGCTGGGGGCGCCCGTCGACGGTCCACAAATCCCATGGACGCAAATTCATCAGCGACTCGGCGAACAGCACGGCCGCGTCCAGATCGTCGGGGTATTGCCGCACCAGTTCGCGCATCGCATCGGCATAGGCCCGGTCGAGCGCCTTGCGGTCGGCGTCGGGCGATTCGGAATATCGTTTTGACAGAGCGGCGATGTAAGCCGCCTCGGCCGGCGAAGCCCCCGCGGCCAGCCGCTGAGCATCGCGCAAGGCTTTGTACGCCTTTTCGTTTCGCTCTTTTTCGGCCTCGAGGTTATAGTTGGGCCCGTGCGCCAGCGCGATTCCCCAGAGCGCCATCGCACAGTCGGGGTCGATGACCGCCGCCGCTCGAAAGGCGCGGATCGCCTCGTCGTGGTTGAACGCAAAAATCAGCCGCAGCCCTTGGTTGAAATACTGCTGGGCCAGCGGATCCCCAGTCGACACGCGATGTTCCAGATCGCCGAGGTTCTCGATCAGGGGCACCATCGCCCCGTCTCCATCGGGCTTTTTGGTCGGATGTTCGGCCCTGGCCGACGCGACGGTGGCGGCGGCAAAGATCAACGCACATAGGCCAAGCTTGCTGCTCATGGGTGCTCTTTACGCGGCGAGGAAGGGGGATCAGAAAGCGAACGCACTATTGTTGCCTAATCCGTGATCCCGGCCAAGTGTTTTTTTGCGGTCGCCAAAAGTAGCAAGCAAACGCCGTATGGCGTTGCCGAATGTCTGGCAGGCTGACGGCACACAGGCGTGTGCCTGCTACTGCTTGCCGCCTTGCGTGCTAGTGGCCGAGTTGCCCACGCCACCCGTGCGACCGCTTGTGCTTATCCGGCTACCGCCGCGAGCGCCGCTCGGCCCCGGACGCTTAACAACGGGTTTGACAACGTCGGTCGCGTCGTCTTGCACGGCGCTCCATTCGACGCCGCCGGCCTTGCGCGCCGCGCGCAGCGAACGAAGCAACTGCAACACTTTGTCCTGCACATCCTGCGTTTGTGAGATCACCAGGCTCTTCGAGGCCAGGACCGACGAAACCGAGCCCGGACCGCCGACCTCATCCCAAGCTTGAGGGACCACGGCGGTCGTAATTGCGTTGATCAGGCTGTCGTAGTCGTCCCCTGGTGTCAGATCGGCGACCGGATACGTGCGGATAGCAAGGAGTGATTCCGCCACTTCCTTGGTAGTGACGAGCAATACCTCGTCATGAATGAGAAACGCCAAGTCAGCCTGCGATACAAGCAATCTCAAACCGGACCGTAACGATACGCCGCGGACGTTGCATGTGACCGGTGTATCGGCGCTCATTGTGTTATCTGCCAGCGCCTTGTCGTCGATCTGTATTTCGATCGCGTACTTGTCCTTGAGAAAGTCGACAGCCGCCTGCAAGGGCGTTTGATGAAAGCTCAGTTCCGTCGGTTGCTCGAGCGCGGCCAGAATTTTCTCTTCGCTGGTCGATGGCTTGGGAAAGAACTCGACGTCTGGTTCCTTCGGAGCACTGACTTTCGCCTTGGGCGGGTTTTCGGCTTGCACGACCGGCCCGCGCGAGAAATAAACTACCGACGCGGCGATGGCCCCGATCGCGAAGACCGCCAGGATCCAGCGTGCCGGATGCGATGCACTCGATGACGAAGTGTTTGCGTTGGAAGTCATTGCCATTCTCCTCTGCCAGTATGTGTTCCGGTATATCTGCCCGAGCGGTCTACTTCTCCGCCGCGGCCGACTTGCGCGCCGCCCGCAGCGACCGCAACAGCGTCAGCACCTTGTCGTGTACATCGCGGGTCTGGGAAATCACCAGGCTCTTGGAGCCGGTCACTTCGGAAATGCTGCCCGGGCCGCCGTATTCGTCCCACGACTTGGATTCGACCGAGTTGGTAATCGCCTCGATCAGGTTGTCGTAGTCCTTGCCTTCGAGCAGGTCGGCAATCGGATAGGTTCGCGTAATCAGCCAGGAGGCGGCCTCCTCCTTGGTTGTGATTTGCAGCACTTCGTCGCGGATGTCAAACGTTAGCACGTGCGGCGCCAGCAGTATCCGCAACGCGGCTCGCAGCGAAATACCGACCAACTTGCGGGTGACCGGCGTATCGGTGCCCACGCCGGCGTCTTCGAGGGCCTTGTAGTCGAGTTGGATCTCGATGCCGTGACGATCCTTGAGGTAATCCACGGCATCTTGCAGCGGCGTTGCGATGAAATCCATTTCCGTTGGTTTTTCCAGCGCTAGCAGAATCTTCTCTTCAACCGGGGTCAGCTTGGGCAAGAACTCGACCGCCGGTTCCGCCGGCCGGGCCGTTGCATCTTCCGCCCCGTCGGCGGCTTGCGCCAGCGTCGCTCGCGACAGATAGAGCAGGGGGGAAGCGAACGCGCCGATGGCGATTGCAGCCAGCAGGCTGCTCGCGCGCCAAGACAAACGAGATGAAGTCGCACTCAGAGTCGAGAGCATGGTCATTCTCCTCTTCCAGAAGATGCTGAGACCCACGCCGCCGGGTTCCGTGTCCAGCGCCGTGGCCCAAGGTCCGTAGCCGGGTGATAGAAAAAACCGGATGGCCGATCGCATGCGATGTTTCATCGGATCACAGTGCCTCTCGCGTTTGTTGCGCCGCCTCGCTGGCCGCAATTGGCTCGCCGCCGTCCAATCCGGCCGAAGCCGAGACGCGGAAAATGCTGGGCTGCGAGATCGCGCTGACCACGCGTACCAGGGTGTCGGCATACTCGGCCGGTCCGCGTCCGCTGGCCGCCATCGCCAATTGATCGCAGGCCAACTCTCGCTCCAACCGCACGCGATAGCCAACCCAATGCGCCACCGGGTGAAAGAAATAGAACACGCGGGCCAGTTCGACCGTCCAACCCCAAACCAGATCGCGGCGCTTCACGTGCGCCAACTCGTGGGCCAGTACTTGCGTCAACTCGACCGGCGCAAGCGTCGCCAGCAGGTCGCGCGGCAAGACCAACGTCGGACGCAACGCACGGCAAACGAACGGCGAACAATCCATGCTCGTCAGCCGCACCGTGGGCACGCGAGCCAACCGCAATTTCGCGGCCACTTGAGCCAGGCTTGCGCATAGACCAGCGTCGGCCGGTCCGGCGTCGTGCAGCAGTCTGGCCAATCGTCGCCACTGCACTGCGAGCCGCGCAAACTGAGCGAACACCACGGCACCCCAGGCAACCAATAGCCACGATTGCCAACGCAGATCGCTTAGTTGCGATCCGCTGGCGGCCCGCGGAGCCCGTTGTGGCGATTGAATTTCCGCTGGGACCGCGATATCGAGTTCGGCGGCCGGGAATGCAACGACGTTCTTCACCGGCGCAACCAACAAGGGCAGCGGAACCCACCAGATCCAAAACGGCATTAGCAGCAATTTGATCGCCACGATCTGCCACAGCCAAAACCGCACAGCCGGCGACGAGGTCCGCAGGAAATACGCGAACGCTCCAATCGCCAGGGCCAGCAAGGTCGTTTGCCAAACGACGGCCACGACCAGACCGGTCCAGTCGGCCGAGTAGCGGTTCAATGCCTCGATGACCGTGGACATGGAAATGTCTCTTACTAGCCAGCTTTGTTATTCTCGTCCGCCGCCATTTTTCGCGCGAGCGCGCGAAGCGCCGCCAGGTCCTTGGCCGAAAGCTTGGCCGAATCGGCCAGATAGGCCACCAGCGGCTGCAGCGAGCCGGCCAGGGTGCGATCGACGAACCGCTCGACGATGGCCGGCAGCAGCCGCCGCTCGTCGACCGCCGCGCGATACTGCACCGGACCCTCGGCCTTGACGCGAATCAATAAGCGCTTGGCTTCCAGCCGCTGCAAAGTCTTGAGCACCGTGGTGCGCCCCACCGAGCGATCCTTGCGGACGTGCTCCCAGACGGTTCGCTCCGTGCAGGGCTGCTCTTGCCAGATCCAGCGCAGCACGTGGATTTCCAGGTCACCCAGGGTCGGAAGTTCCTTAACCATGTCGCGGTCGCTCCTGATCGAATAGCATTCCTGTCGGTCCATCCGTGTCAAGTAAATCGTGCGCGTACGGCAGTTGCCGTACAAACGGTCATGTTACGGCAACTGCCGTACACTGTCAAGAAAACGTCAAGAAAGTTATTTGAGAACCCTGGCAGCGCGTCCAGTGAATCGCGCAGCCAGGATTTCCTTAAAGAGGGCGCGAACTCCAGCCAGTGCTCTCTCGCGTCCCAACCCCCAGCCCCTACTCCCCAACCCCCGCTCAGTAGCTGCTGGGATTGAAGACGACCCCGAACTGGCCGAAGTTGCCGCTATAGAATTCCATGCTCGGGCCAACCTTCCGGTCGTCGAACGGGCGCGCGCCATTGTTGGCCGCGCGATAGG
>JANNTE010000280.1:0-1415 GCA_031403365.1 Betaproteobacteria bacterium
GCCGAGTGCAGGCTCTCGGTGGTATACATCGGGGCGGTGCAGCCCTCGACGTAGTGAACTTCGGCCCCTTCGTCGACGATGATCAAGGTCCGCTCGAACTGGCCCATGTTCTCGGCGTTGATGCGGAAGTAGGCTTGCAGCGGAAACTCGACCTTCACGCCCTTGGGCACGTAAATAAACGACCCGCCCGACCACACAGCCGAGTTCAGCGCCGCGAACTTGTTGTCGCTGGGCGGAATGATCTTCGCGAAGTACTCGCGCACCAGATCGGGATGCTCGCGGACGGCCGTGTCGGTATCGGTGAAGATCACGCCCTGGCGGCCCAAGTCTTCCTTGAGCGAGCCGTAGATGACCTCGCTCTCGAATTGCGCCTTCACGCCGGCCAGAAACTTCTTCTCGGCCTCGGGAATGCCCAGGCGGTCGAATGTCTTCTTGATTTCCTCGGGCACTTCGTCCCAGGTCTTGCCCTGTTTGTTGGCCGGCTTCAGGTAGTAGAAAATATCCTGAAAGTCGATGGCGATATTGCCGCCCCAACGGGGCATCGGCTTGGAATTGAAAATCTCCAGGCTCTTCAGCCGGAAATCGCGCATCCAGGCCGGCTCGTTCTTCATCTCCGAGATCTGGCGGACGATGTCGGCGTCGATGCCCTTGCGGGCCTTAAAGACGTATTTCGACTCGGTGCGGAAATCATACTTGTTGATTTCGCCAATACCTTCGTGCGGATTGGAGACAACTTCGGTCGCCATATCGACTCACCTTTGCTTATTGGTGCGTGCTGTTTTCTGTATTTTGTTTTTCGCGTTTTCGTGGCGTCCCGCCCGCCGGGACTATCGCGCGCCGACTGGCTCTCGGTCCTTCATCGCGGCTTCGTCGGCCGCTGCGGTGGGATAAGCCGCGCGAATCCGGTCGTAGCCCTTCTTGTGCAATTCGATCGCCAACTCGGGCCCGCCGGTTTCGACGATCCGACCGCCCAGGATCACATGGGTGAAGTCGGGGCGGTTGTGCTCAAGCAGGTGCTCGTGATGCGTGATGATCAGAATTCCCATTTCCTTGCCGCCAATGTCCGAGATGCTCTGGCTGGCCAAGCGCACTGCGTCGACGTCCAGTCCGCTGTCGGTCTCGTCCAGAATGGCGAACTTCGGCCGCAGCATGGCCAGTTGCAAAATCTCGGCCCGCTTCATCTCGCCGCCGGAAAATCCGTCGTTGACGTAGCGGCGAGCGAACTCCTTATCCATCCGCAACTGCTCCATCTTCTCGTTGAGCTCCTTGCGAAAATCTCGCATGGGGATCAACTCCTCGCCTTCCTTGCGATTAGGCCGGCGCACGTTCGTGGCGGCGTGTCGAAGGAAGTCGGCCATCTTGACACCGGGAATCGACATCGGCCGCTGGAAGGCCAGGAAAATTCCGGCCCGCGC
>JANNTE010000281.1:0-4467 GCA_031403365.1 Betaproteobacteria bacterium
CGGCTGGGTGGGGTGCGAATACCGGCCCCGGGCCGACTCCTGGAGCGGGCTGTCCTGGGCGGCGAAATATGGAATTCGTGCAGCGCAGGCGGCGAACCGAAAGTAGGCGCTGGCGGAGTGCGGGCGTAGGTACAAAAAAAAGAGGGGCACCTGGGTGCCCCTCTGAAACCACGTAAATCAGGAGGAGGAACGAGTTACGTGGGGGAGGATCGTTTCCGTCACCAGGACTTTCCCCAAAGGCCCGGGACTTTACTCAAGCTCCTGAATCGAATCAGGGCAGGTAGGAAAAAGTGCTGCGATCGTGCGCGGACAAGTCCGGCATGCGCTGCTCAACGCCTGGTTTGGCATCGGCGACCGGCGCCAATGCGGCCGGACCATCGAATTCATACAGCCGGAGCAAGGATTCGAACAGGGATTTCATAAGTTTCTCCAAAGAGAAGCAAGTGCGACAGTTGGCACTCTAGTCTTATGCACAAAAAACAACTAGACATCACAAATGAATATGATTGATGCAAAAAAAGTGATAGCTTGTTTCCGCAATGGATAGGCTATATCAAATGCGGCTTTATGTCCGGGTGGTAGAGACCGGCAGTTTCTCGGCCGTGGCTCGAGAACTGGGCACGATCCAGCCTACGATTAGCAAGCAACTTACTGGTTTGGAAGAAGATATAGGTGTGAGGCTGCTCAATCGCACCACTCGGCAGCTGAGCCCGACCGAAGCCGGCCGCAAGTATTACGAGCGTTGCCGCCATATCCTGGACGAGATAACGGATCTGGAGGGCAGTCTTGGCGATCTGCAGAACCGCCCGACCGGGTTGTTGCGGATTCATGCCGCGGTTGCGTTTGGCCAGCTGTACATAGTGCCTTCGGTGTTCCGTTTCCGTCGGCTGTATCCCAGCCTGGCCGTTGATTTGATGCTGAGCGACCGCTATGTCGATCTGATTCAGGAAGGCGTGGATCTGACGATCCGTTTCGGCGAGCTGGCCGACTCTCAACTTGTCGCACGGCGCCTTGGCGGAACCACGCGGGTGTGCGTGGCCTCTCCCGCATATCTGCGCGCGCGCGGTACGCCAGGTTCTCCTGCCGACCTGGTCGCGCACAACTGCATCACCTACATCTATCTGTTCAGCAACGAATGGCAGTTCGAGGGTGCGCAAGGAGCGCAGTCGATCCGCGTCCACGGCGATTTTCGCGCCAACAGCGCGCTCACCATCCGCGCCGCTGCGCTCGAAGGCATCGGCATTGCCTACATGCCGGGCATGTTCGTGCAGGAAGACATCGACAAAGGCAGCCTGGTGCGGGTGCTGGCTGAGTACGGTCCGCCGCCGGTGGATATTCATGCCGTGTACCCTTCCGCGCGTCTGCTGGCGACCAAGGTCAAATTGTTCCTTGACTTCATTCGCAACGAATTTCTGGAAATTCCGGCCTTGCAGATTGCCACCGTGCAGCCCAAACGCATGCCCCGCATCCGCGCCAAGCTGGCGAAAGAGTCGGGAGATGAGTCTGAATAACACCGCAGCCAGAGACTTCTCGATCCGAAATGCGCACGCCGAGGACATCGCGCTGATTCTGCAATTCATCAGGGAACTCGCCGAGTACGAGCGCTTGAGCCACATGGTGCGAGCCACCGAACACGCCCTGCGCGAAGCGTTGTTCGGCAAGCATCCCGGCGCCGAAGTGCTGCTCGCGTTCGAAGATGAAATGGCAGTGGGCTTCGCCGTGTACTTTCATAATTTCTCCACCTTTCTCGGCGTCAGGGGGTTGTGGCTGGAAGACCTGTTTGTGCGACCTGCCTATCGCGGCCGCGGTTACGGCAAAGCCTTGCTGCTGCACCTTGCCCGACTTGCGCACGCGCGTGGCTGCGGGCGTCTTGAATGGGCGGTTCTGGACTGGAACGAGCCGTCGATCAATTTTTATCAGGCGCTTGGCGCGCAACCGCTGGATGACTGGACTATTTACCGCGTCAGCGGGCCCGCGTTGCAGCGACTGGCGGAGCTGTCCTGAACCAGATTGCACGTTATCGAATCGCAGGTACTACAATACGCGCCGTGATTTTCCCCGACGATGGTTTCCTGTCCCCACCGCTGGCGCCTGCCGCGCTCCGTGGCGCCTCCGACTGAAGCAATGGCCAAAAAACCCAATACCTACACCGCAGAAGATATCGAGATACTCGAGGACCTGTCACCGATTCTGCATCGCCCGGGCATGTACACCGACCCGGTGAACCCGAATCACGCGCTGGTCGAGATCATCGACAATGCCGCCGACGAAGGCTTGGCGGGTTTCGCCAAGAGCGTCGAAGTAGCCCTGTACGAAGACGGCTCCGCAGAAGTCAGTGACGACGGGCGCGGTATTCCGGTCGATATTCATCCGAAGAAAAAAGTGCCTGCCGTGCAGGTCATCTTTACCACGTTGCATTCCGGTGGAAAATTCCGCAAGACTGACAAGGACGCCGCGTATCGCATCGCCGGCGGTCTGCACGGTGTCGGCGTGTGCGTGCCCAATGCCTTGTCCACGCGTCTTGAAGTTGAAGTCAAGCGCGACGGAGAAAAAAACCGCATGGTTTTCGCCGATAACGGCAAGCTCAAGGAAGCGCTGAAGAAGCTGGGCAGCGTCGCGCTGCGCGATACCGGCACGCGCGTGCGCTTCTGGCCCGATGGAAAATACTTTGATTCGCCCAAAATCGTCGCCGCGGACATTGCCGCGCTGCTGCGCGCCAAGGCCATGCTGCTGCCGGGTGTCAAATTCTCGCTGGGAATCGAGAAGAACAAGAAGTTCGACATGCAGACCTGGCACTTTCCCGATGGCATCAAAGGCTATTTCGGTGCGGCGATGCATGATCAGGATCCCGTGGCGGAACCGTTTTTCGGCGAACGTTACGTCGCCGCCCAATCCGAGTCGGATAATTTCGCCGAAGGCGAAGGCGCGCTGTGGGCCATCGCATGGACCCCGGACGGCGAGCTCATAACCGAGTCCTATGTCAACATGATCCCCACGCGTGTTGGCGGCACGCACGTGTCTGGCCTGCGCGAAGGGGTCTATGGCGCGATCAAGAATTTCATTGACCTGCATGCCATGGGCCAGCGCGGATTGAAAATCGTCCCCGAGGACGTATGGTCGCGCACCTCTTATGTGCTGGCGGTGAAAATGCTCGACCCGCAGTTCAAGGGCCAGGTTAAAAACGAGCTGATCTCGCGTGACGCGGTCAAGCTTACGGCGCAAATGGTGCGCGATCCGTTTGAGTTGTGGCTGAACCAGCATGTGGACGCGGGCAAGCGCATCGCCGAACTCGTCATCAACCAGGCCAATGCGCGCACACGCGCTGCGCAAAAAGTGGAACGGCGCAAACAATCCGGCGTAGCCGTGTTGCCCGGGAAGCTGACCGATTGCGCCTCCGAGGACCCTGAGCGCAACGAGCTTTTCATCGTCGAAGGCGATTCCGCCGGCGGTTCGGCGAAGCAGGCGCGCGACAAGGAGTTTCAGGCCGTTCTGCCGCTCAAGGGCAAGCCAAAAAACACCTGGCAGGACAGCGCGGACACGCTGTACGCCAACAAGGAGATTGAAGCCATTGCGCTTGCCATCGGCGTGGATCACCACAAGGTTGGCGATACGCCGGATTTGTCCGGTTTGCGCTACCGCAAAATCGTCATTCTTGCCGATGCGGATGTGGATGGAGCGCATATTCAAGTGTTGCTGCTGACGCTGTTCTTCCGGCATTTCCCGCGGTTGATCGACCTTGGTCATGTCTACGTTGCGCAACCGCCGTTGTTCCGCATCGATGTCTCCTCGCAAGGCAAGGGCAAACCGGCACGCAAACTCTATGCGCTGGACAAACAGGAACTTGAAGGGATCGAGGAGAAACTGCTGGACGAAGGTTTCAAGCCTTCGGCGTGGACCGTCAGCCGCTACAAAGGTTTGGGTGAGATGAATCCGGAGCAGCTTTGGGAAACAACGCTGAATCCGGATACGCGGCGCATGCTGCCGGTGAGGCTGGACGCGGGGGCAAACGTTTCAGTGGATATTTTCAATATGATGATGGCGCGCGAGAATGCCGCGCAGCGTCGCGAATGGATGGAGACGTATGGGAATCTGATCGAGGCGGATGTTTCGTAAGGCGCCGGGCGCGAGAGGCGAAGGATAGTTAAGGGAAGGACGATAAGGGTTTGGGGCGGGAGATCAGGGGAAAGACCAAGACGATGCCGGATCAGAAGGATCTATTTTTAGAGGGCGGTGCAGTCGTGACTGAGAAGACCAATAAGACTCAGGGCGCAACGACTGCTGCCGGCGGAGCGGGCGGCGGCCTGCCGCCGCATTTCGCGCCACTGTCGGGAGACCTGGGCGATGTGCTGCCGCTCGGGCAATACGCTTCCACACAGTACCTGCAATATGCCATTGCCACGGTAAAAGACCGCGCTCTGCCGCGGGTGGGTGACGGACAGAAGCCGGTGCAGGGTCGCATTCTGTACT
>JANNTE010000282.1:0-4746 GCA_031403365.1 Betaproteobacteria bacterium
CCAACTGCCGAGCGCCAGCGCCGTCAGGAGCACCGCATAGACCATGCCGCAGGGCAACCAGCCCCACAGTGCACCGAGGCCGAGCGCGACCGGGACTTGCAATGTCGATGGATGCGGGTGTACAAATGCAGGCGTTTATCGATCCGTGAAAAAAGGCAGCGTCCGCGAGCGGCTCCGGCGCGGGAATCACCGCACATTCAAGTTTCAATCGGGCGATTGCAAAGGAGTTCCTCATGGCGGCATCAGAAATCTTTCACCGGCTCAGGAAGTACGCGCGGATCGCGCTTTACTGCCATCACACCGGCCGGTCCGCGCGGGATGTTCTCGACGAGATCGCCGCCCGTGAGGTCAACCGTGATCGCCGCCGCCTGCTGGGAGCAATGGGAGCGGCGGCGATGACCGCGGGCGCCCTGCCTGCTTCTATCCGGCCGGCATTTGCCGCGCCGAGGGTGACCGGAAGCGTGGCCATCGTGGGCGCCGGACTGGCGGGACTTTCCTGTGGCCACTCCCTGGCCCGCAAGGGTGTGCTCGCGCACGTGTTCGAAGCCTCGGGCCGGGCCGGCGGGCGCTGTCATACGCTGTATGATTTTTATCCGGGCCAGGTTGCGGAGCGCGGCGGTGAATTCATCGACACCGGTCATGTCACCATGCGTGGCTACGCCAACGCATTTGGCCTGACTCTTGAAAACGTAACCAAAGAGCCGGGAGAGGTCGCCTATTTTTTCAACGGGCGCCACTTCAGCGAGGCCCAGGTGGTCGAGGAGTTTCGCGCCTTCGTTCCTGCCATGCAGGCGGACATCAAGAAGCTCTCGCCTCCGACCGCGGATTCGTTTACAGAAGCCGACCGGACTCTCGATTTCACGACGCTGCGGGATTATTTGTCCTCGCGCGGTGCCGGGCCGTTGATCCGCGAAGTCCTGGATGTCGCTTACACCATCGAATACGGTCTGGAAACCTCCGAGCAGAGTTGCATCAACCTGCTGATGTTCATCCACGCCGACCGGCGCTCCAAGTTCCGGCCATTTGGCGTCTTCAGCGACGAGCGCTTCCATGTCGTCGAGGGCAATGATCGCATCGCACAGGGACTGGCCGGTGACCTGGCGGGCCAGATTGCCTATGAGCACAGATTGCAGCGCGTCCACAAACTCCACAATGGGCGCATCAGACTGAGTTTCGACAACCGTGGGAAATCGGTGGAAACCGAGCACGACGCGGTTGTTCTGACTCTGCCATTTTCAGTGCTGCGTGGCGTCGAGCTCGACGCGAGCCTGGAGTTACCCCGGTGGAAACGCTACGCCATCGACAATCTGGGGTACGGCACCAACTCGAAAATGATGATCGGCTTCTCGGCCCGCCCGTGGAGTCTGTTTTACGGCAGCAATGGCACTGCCTACAGCGATCTTCCCCACCTTCAGAACAATTGGGAAACCAACGCCATACGCGCCACGCAGAACTCGGCGATCCTCACCGATTATTCTGGCGGCAATCGCGGCAAATTTCTTGACCCGGGACGATTGGAGTCCGAGGCAGGCCTGTTCTTGGGTGCGTTGGACAAGGTCTACCCCAATGCCAGCCTGTACGCCAGCCGAAACCGGCAGGGGAAGTATCGGGCGCATCTGGAGAACTGGAGCCTCAACCCGTTAAGCAAAGGCAGCTATACCTGCAACCGGCCGGGTTACTTCACCACCATCGCCGGCAACGAAGCCAAGCCGGTAGGCAACCTGTTTTTCGCCGGCGAGCACACCAGTTCGTTTTACGAGTGGCAGGGCTTCATGGAAGGAGCGGCGCTGTCCGGCTTGCGCGCCGCAGGAGAAGCTTTCGATCGTCTGCGCGGGCTGTAAGCACACGAAGTGGCTTCACGCAGTCGTGCCCAGGGAAACGCCGCGCCCAAGCGGTTGCGCGGTAAAACTCATAGTTGACCGGCTTCAACGTGAAGATTGATGAAGTGCGAACCTGGGTGGAACGAGCGCAGCGTGTTGTCGTGCTCACCGGCGCCGGCATCTCGACCGAATCGGGCATCCCTGATTTTCGAGGACCACAGGGCGTTTGGACGAAGAACCCGCAAGCCGAGAAACTTTCCAATATTCATTTCTACATGGGGGATGCCGAGGTGCGCAAAGCCTCCTGGCGATCACGCCTCGAACACCCTGCCTGGAATGCGAAACCCAACGCCGGTCACCTCGCGCTCGCGGCGCTGGAGAGCCACGGGAAACTGCATGCGCTGATCACGCAGAACATCGACGAACTGCACCAGATGGCCGGCAACTCGCCGGACAAGGTCATCGAAGTGCACGGCACCGTGCGCAAGGTGGTGTGCATGGTCTGCGGCGTGACCGGGCCGATGCAGAAGGCGCTCGATCGGGTGCGCGCGGGCGAGGAAGACCCGTCCTGCCGCGACTGCGGCGGCATCCTCAAAAGTGCGACCATTTCTTTTGGCCAGGCACTGGTGCCGGAGGTCATTGATCGCGCCATGCGCGCGGCCGGGGAGGCCGAAGTGTTTTTCGCCATCGGCAGCAGTTTGCAGGTTTACCCGATTGCCGGCGCGGTGGAACTGGCCCATGCGGCGGGAGCCATGATCGTAATCTTGAATGCGGAGCCGACGCCGTTTGATTCGATGGCGGACGCAGTGTTTAGAGAGAGAATTGG
Organism: Betaproteobacteria bacterium; assembly: GCA_031403365.1. Lineage (GTDB taxonomy): Bacteria > Pseudomonadota > Gammaproteobacteria > Burkholderiales > JACQAP01 > JACQAP01. The sequence continues at coordinate 2,647 of JANNTE010000282.1, forward strand.
ATCGGTGCTGCCTAAAATGCTTTAGCGCTGCGTTGTTTCCCCAATGGCAGAATCAGCAGAGCGATGTGTTTCAAATCAGGAGACCAATTGTGAAAATGAGTAGCCTTGACACTACGGCATGGATCGGAATTGTTCTAATGGTCATTTGATCAGTAGCCTTGAGCCGACCGCGGGTCGGCGTTTAGAAGCGTTGACGCGGAGGGCGCGGAGGGGAAGAGAGAGGACGCAGAGGAATCAAAATAGTTGGCTGGATCTGCAATTATTGAGCGTTTCATAATTCATGCCGATGCGCTCTTCCACCGCATACTGACCCGCCGATGAGTTCCAGCGCGTGGCGCCGCGGCTTGCGGCTCGGCGCCTTGCGCCTCGACCAGTGCACGGCGCGCATGCGCCCAGCACTGCGCGTGGGTGAGCCCGGTCCCTTCGCGCCGGCAGAAGGCGGCCACGCCTAAGCCAGCGTTGCCAAATCTAGTCAGCAGCAAGCGCCTTTCGTTGCGGCTGCGCCGTGTCCACTTGCCCTTCTTTCGTCCCACCATCGCTTTTGCTCCCGTGTGTAATTCGTCACGGGAGCCATTCTCGTCATCGCGCGCGCGAAGGAAACAACGCCGTAGGGTTACCGCTTACTCTGCAACAGCATCAATACACTTCGTCGTGGATGCTGACATTGATCGGCACAATCCCCGATTTCGTTACCAGTATTTCGAGGGTGATTCGGTAACTCAGGCTGATCGATATGCTATGGAGTCCCAACAGTCTGCCCTTCAGGGCGTGCAGCCGCAACGAAGGGTGATGAGGATTGGCCTGCAGTAGCTTGAGCGTCTTGGCATATTGCCCGACTGCGTCCGGATGACGTTTAAGAAACCGCGCGGCGCGGCGATTGTATTGCTCGGTAAATACGAGCAGCCACGCCATTCAGCCTGCCAATTTGGCAAGACGCTTGATGTGCTTTTCGATCGTCTCTTTGACAAAGCGGCCTGCGTCCAAATCCGCCTTGGATTCGGCCAGCGCGGCCTCCAGTTCGCACTCGCGAAGGTGCGCGTATTGTTCACGGCTCATCACCACGTATTTGGCCTGCCCGCGAACCGTCAGGGACACTTCGGGCTGATCCGCGAGTGCACGTTCGATTGCGCTGACGCCCTGGGTTTTCAAGTCATTCGCTGAAATGGAGTTCAAATCGGTTTCCTCGCCTCTTTCGATCAACCTGTATAACACTCTTAATCGTACTAATCAGAGTATTGTATACAGGGCGATTCTAACAAGCAAAACGGGACACATCGAAGGTGAAGAGGGCGCCGGGTCACGCTTGTTATGTTGGGTAAATGAACGAATATGATTCGGTCCCGTTCACTTCTCGCGCCTCACTTTTGATCTTTTCGTAATTCATGACACGTCTTTCCCTCACCCTCAATCCCTCTAAACGGGTACTCCCGGCTGCGCCTGGGTATCCCGGAGGGAGAGGGAGGCAAAAAGCCCTTCTCCCTCCGGGACAAGGGCACACTTGAAGCGGAGCAGAAGGGTGAGGATGAGGGTAACGACTTTGACTGAGAATTCTGTCGTGTATTGTGGAATGCTCAATAGCCAACGGCATCGGCCCACGGGGAGCCGATTTCGGTCGCACCCCAGTTTGTATTTCCGCGCCTGAGCACGCCGCTTGGGCAGGCGTACTTGAAGGGCAACGTCAACCGGTGTTGCTGAATGTAGTCGAACCGCGCCTGCAATGCCCGATGGATCTCTTCATCGAGCGCCGTATCGCCGATTACCAGGGCGCCTTCGCTGGCATCGATGCGCGGCCGATGGAATGCGGTTTCCAGGGTGTCGCCGAAGTCGGCAAGGAACGAGAGAAGCTGCGTCACGGCCGGAAGAATGCGCCGGCCGCCTGAGGCGCCGAGTGCAAAGCGCCGGTCTCCCTGCTCGGCGATGATCGGGCAGTAGTTGGTCAGGCAGCGCTTGCCCGGCGCAAGGGAATTGGGGCGGCCCGCTTCCGGGTCGAACCACATGATTCCGTTATTCATCAGCACGCCCGACTCGGGCAGATGGACACGCGACCCGAAGATGGAAAGAAGGGTTTGGGTGACCGCGGCCATGTTGCCTTCCCGGTCC
>JANNTE010000283.1:0-3582 GCA_031403365.1 Betaproteobacteria bacterium
GGTCGAGCACGATCCGCAGATCATGTTCGCCGCCGACCGCATTCTGGACATGGGGCCGGGGCCAGGGGAGAAGGGTGGCGAGATCGTGTTCTTCGACCGCCCGGCGGCGCTCACCAAACGTTCCGCGTCACTGACTGGAGAATACTTGCGCGGTCAGCGCCGCGTCGATGCCGGACTGATACGCATGCCAGTGAAGCCTGGCGGGCCAAGACTCGAAGTGTTCGGCGCCACCGAGCACAACCTCAAGAACATCGACGTTGCGATTCCGCTCAACCGCCTGGTGTGCGTGACCGGCGTCTCAGGTTCGGGGAAATCCACGCTGATGCAGGACGTGCTCTACGCCGCGCTGCTCAAGCACAAGGGCAAACCCAGCGAAGCGGCAGGCGCGCACGCAGCGCTCACCGGCGCGGACCTGATCGGTGAGGTGGTGATGGTGGACCAGACGCCGATTGGCCGCACGACACGTTCCAATCCGGCGAGCTACGTCGGCGCCTTTGATGCGATCCGCGACTTGTTCGCGAAATCGCCGATGGCCAAAGAGCGCGCCTACAAGCCCGGCATGTTCAGCTTCAACTCCGGCGATGGCCGCTGCCCGGCCTGCGGCGGCAACGGTTTCGAGCATGTCGAAATGCAGTTCTTGTCCGACGTTTATTTGCGCTGCCCGGATTGCGACGGCCGCCGCTACCGGCCGGAGCTGCTCGAAGTCACCATCGCGCCCACAGGCAAGCCGGCGAAAAGCATCGCCGATGTTCTCGATCTGACCGTATCCGAGGCCATCGCCTATTTCGCCGATGCCCGCGAGGTCCTGCGCCGCTTGCAGCCACTCGCCGCTGTCGGCCTCGAATACCTGCGCCTGGGCCAACCCGTGCCTACACTCTCCGGCGGCGAAGCCCAGCGCCTCAAACTCGCCGGCCACTTGACCGAAGCAGCCATCTCTCCCACCTCGTCCCTGGCCCATCGCTCCTCGTCGCTGTTTTTATTCGACGAACCGACCACCGGCCTGCACTTCGACGACATCGCCAAGCTGCTGCGCTCGTTCCGCCGGCTGGTGGCGGCCGGGCATTCGCTGCTGGTGATCGAACACAATCTCGATGTGATTGCCGCCTGCGACTGGATCATCGATTTGGGGCCTGAGGGCGGCGAGGCCGGTGGTGAAATTGTCTTCACCGGCACGCCCGAAGATATAAGACGCGACACAAAGTCACACACCGGCGCTGCCCTGAAGGAATACGAACAGGCGATCGCGAAAGGCGCATTCACCCAACCAGCGTCCGCTGCCAACGATGTCCCCCCTCGCCCCTCGGCTCCCACCGCTCGCCCCTCAATCGACATTCACAACGCGCGCGAACACAATCTAAAAAATATCAGTCTGTCGTTGCCCCGCGGACAGTTCACTGTTATCACCGGAGTTTCCGGCAGCGGAAAATCCACGCTGGCCTTCGACATTATTTTCGGCGAAGGTCAGCGCCGTTACCTGGAGTCCCTGAACGCCTACGCGCGGCAATTCGTGCAAGTTGCTTCGCGCCCGGATGTGGATGCGATCTACGGCATCCCGCCCACGGTGGCCATCGAACAGCGCACCAGCCGGGGCGGGCGCAAAAGCACCGTCGGTACGCTAACCGAGATCCATCATTTCCTGCGCCTGCTGTTTGTGAAACTCGGTACGCAGCATTGCCCGGACTGCGCAGTGCCGATCGAACCGCAAAGCCCGGACGCGATCGCGGCGCGCATCCTGCGCGAGTACAAGGGCCGGCATATCGGTTTGCTCGCGCCGCTGGTGGTCAATCGCAAGGGCGTGTATACCGACCTTGCCAGATGGGCCGGCAACAAGGGTTTTCCGGCCTTGCGCGTGGATGGTGAATTCCTGCCGACGCAAAAATTTCCGCGCATCGACCGTTTCAAGGAACATTCCATCGAATTGCCGGTGGCCGATCTGCATGTCAGCGCCGCAGATGAAAAGACGTTGCGCTCCGCATTGGCCCTGGCACTGGAGCACGGCAAAGGCGTGGCGCAGGTCATCGGGCCACTGGATGGCCTCATGCAGGGCAAGGCCAGGCTCACCGAAACCGTGTTCTCCACCAAGCGCGCCTGTCCGTCATGCGCGCGCAGTTTTCCGGAACTCGACCCGCGCCTGTTCTCCTACAACTCCAAACACGGCTGGTGCGCGGCTTGTTATGGCACCGGTCTGAAAATCGATGAAATCGGTTGGGACGAAGCGCGCTCGCGCACCGGCACCGAGGACAATGTGCTCGATTCTTGGATCGAATGGCTGCAAGTCGATGAGCCTTGCCCCGATTGCGAAGGCAAACGGCTCAACCGCGAAGCGCTCGCCGTCTCCTGGCGCGGGCGCTCGATTGCCGACTACGGCATGCTGCCGGTGGCGCAACTGGGCGCGCTCGTTGCCGCGCTCAAACTGGAAGGTCGCGAACTGGAAATTGCGCGCGACCTGGTGGCGGAACTGAAAAGCCGCCTGAGCTTTCTTTCCGAAGTCGGCCTCGATTATCTTTCGCTGGATCGTTCCGCGCCCACACTCTCCGGCGGTGAAGCGCAGCGCATCCGGCTCGCTGCGCAACTGGGCTCCAACTTGCGTGGTGTGTGCTACATCCTCGACGAACCCACCATCGGCCTGCATCCGCGCGACAATCAGATTCTGCTGCGCACGCTGGAGAAGCTGGAAGAAAAGGGCAATACGCTGCTGGTGGTGGAGCACGATGAAGACACCATCCGTCGCGCGCACCACGTGGTCGATCTTGGCCCCGGCGCGGGCCGTCTCGGAGGTGAAGTCATTGCGCAAGGCAGCGTCGAGGCTGTGATGCGCGCGCCACGCTCGCTGACCGGCCAATTCCTGGCGCATCCATTGCGCCACCCTTTGCAGCCCTGGCGGCCGACGGACCCGCGCACACCGGCGATTCAGATGCTCGGCGCGAAACTGCACAATCTGAAGCAAGTCGATGTGCGTTTTCCGCTGGCGCGGCTCAGCGTGGTCACCGGCGTGTCCGGCAGCGGAAAATCCACGCTGGCGCGCGACATCCTGCACGACAACCTGGCCGCGCTGGTGGGCGAGCGCAACAAGCGCAACAAGAGCGCGTTCGCGCCCGCCGGTTGCCGCGCGATCAAAGGATGGGAGCAGATTGACCGCGTGCTCGAAGTCGATCAGACGCCGATCGGCAAAACGCCGCGCTCCTGCCCGGCGACGTATGTCGGCTTCTGGGATGCGATCCGCAAGTTGTTCGCCGGCACCCAGGAAGCGCGCATGCGCGGCTTCGACGCCGGACGCTTTTCCTTCAATACCAAAGGCGGACGCTGCGATGCCTGTGAGGGCCAGGGCATGCAGAAAATCGAGATGAGTTTTCTGCCCGATGTGAAAGTGGCCTGCGATGTCTGCAACGGCGCGCGTTTCAACCCGGAAACCCTCGCCGTGCGCTACAAGGAAAAATCCATCGGCGAAGTGTTGAAAATGAGCGTGGATGAAGCGGTAGATTTTTTCGCCGTGCATCCGGCGATACATCACTCCTTGCGCCTGCTCCAGGAAGTAGGCCTTGGTTACCTGACGCTCGGCCAGCAAAGCCCCACGCTCTCCGG
>JANNTE010000284.1:0-3650 GCA_031403365.1 Betaproteobacteria bacterium
GAAAGTTTCGAATTCGCCGCGCGGTCGTTTGACTACGCGGAAAGACTCCAGACCCCGGTCTTCGTGATGCTGGATCTGGACATCGGCATGAACGACCACCTGTGCGAGCCGCTCACCTGGGACGATGCGCACCGCTATGACCGCGGCAAGGTCATGGATTTTGATGACCTCGAAACCGGAAAAGATTTCGGGCGTTATCTGGATGTGGACAGTGATGGCATCCCCTATCGCACCTATCCCGGCACTCACCCCACGCGCGGCTCTTTCTTTACCCGCGGCACCACCAAGGACCGCTATGCCCGCTACAGCGAGGCCGGTCCGGATTACATGGATAACATGCAGCGCCTGCTGCGCAAATTCGAGAACGCCAGGAATTTGTTGCCCGCACCGGTGCTGCGCAAGGCGATGCAACCCACGCGCATGGGTGTCATCTATTACGGCTCGACCAGCGCGGCGATGCAGGAAGCGCTCGATTCCCTTGAACAGCAAGGCATGCATTTCGACGCCCTGCGGGTGCGGGCTTTCCCGTTTCACGACCAGGTTGCCGACTTCATTGCCGAGCACGATCATCTGTTCGTCGTCGAACAAAATCGCGACGGGCAATTGCGCATGCTGCTGATCAACGAATGCAGTATCGATCCCGCGAAAGTCACTCCGGTGCTCCATTACGACGGCACGCCAATCACGGCCCGCTGCATCGTCAAGGAAATCGCACAGGATGTGACGGCTTTTCAGGATGCACCGATTCGCAAAGTGCGTCCATGACCCAAGTGCTCCCATGACACAAGTGTTCCTATGACACCAGTGCTCCCATGACATTCATTGCCAAGCCAAGACTTCATCATCCCAAGCTCCCAGCCAACAAGCTCGGCTTCACACGCCGCGACTACGAGGGGGCCATATCCACGCTTTGCGCCGGCTGCGGACACGATTCCATCAGCGCCGCGATCATTCAGGCCTGCTTCGAACTCGACTTGCCGCCGCATCGGATTGCCAAGCTTTCGGGCATCGGCTGCTCTTCGAAAACGCCGACTTATTTTCTCGGCAATTCGCATGGGTTCAATTCGGTGCACGGGCGCATGCCCTCGGTGCTCACCGGCGCCAATCTTGCCAACCGCGATCTCATTTATCTGGGCGTTTCAGGCGACGGCGATTCGGCGTCGATCGGCCTGGGCCAATTCGCTCACAGCATTCGGCGCGGGGTCAACATGGTCTACATCGTCGAGAACAACGGCGTTTACGGCCTGACCAAAGGGCAATTTTCCGCCACCTCCGACCGCGGCTCGAAGAGCAAGAAGGGAGCGCTCAACGCCGATGCACCGATCGACATGGTCATGCTGGCGATGGAACTGGGTGCGACTTACGTCGGCCGTAGTTTTTCCGGCGACAAGGCGCAACTGGTGCCGCTGATAAAGGGCGCGATCCTGCATCAGGGTGCAGCCTTCATCGATTGTCTTTCGCCTTGTGTGGCCTTTAACAATCATCCGGGTTCAACCAAGAGTTTCGATTATGTGCGCGAACACAATGAGGCGGTCAATCGCCTGGATATCATGATGCCGCGCGAAACCATTCATGCAGACTATGCGCCGGGCGAAGTTCAGGACGTGACCCAGCACGACGGTAGCGTTTTGCGTCTGCGCAAGCTTGCGGTGGAGTACGATGCACAGGATCGCGTCGCCGCGATGAATTTCCTTCAGGAGCGCAGGGCGGCTGGAGAAATCGTGACCGGTTTGCTGTACATGGACCCCGAACCCGAAGACTTGCACTTGCATCTCGGCACGGTCGAAACGCCGTTTAACCGCCTGGCCGAGAAAGATCTCTGTCCCGGCGCTGCCGTGCTGGAGCAGTTCAACGCGAAGCATCGTTAACCGCTGAGTCGAACCCGGCCTCTGCGCCCAGGCAAGGGGCAAACTTGAAGTGGAGCAGACGGGTTGACATGTGGGAGAGACGCCACGACGTTTTCGTCGCGAATTGCGGCCATGAACCTGAAGTGGCGTCTCTTCCCTCATCCCCGTCCCTTCTGCTCCGCTTCAAGTGTGCCCTTGTCCCGGAAGGAGAAGGGTGTGTCGTGCTTCCCGTCCGAACGGGGAGGTTCATGGATAGGGTCGCCGCTGATTCGCGCGACCTCGTTGAGTGCCCCCGCTTTATGGCTTGTTCGCCGGGAAAATACCCTTGAAGTCCTTTTCTCCGCAACAGATCACCGCGTTTGAGCACCAGGGATTCGTTATCGCGAGGCGTTTTGCACCGCGCGAACTCTGTGCGCGCATTAAAGCGCTGGCGCAGCGGCATCTCGCTGCGGAAATTGGTCCACTGGAATACGAAGCCCAGGTGAAATATCCCGGGTCACCTCCGTCGCTGGAAGCGCCGGGCGGACGCACCGTGCGCCGACTGTTGCAGGCCTACGCGCGCGATGCGCTGTTGCGCGGCTGGGCAACGGCGCCGGAAATCGCTGCACCACTGCGGCAGCTGCTCGGGCCGAATGTGGAGCTTTCCCAGGCCCATCACAACTGCATCATGACCAAGAACCCGGCCTTCAGCAGCGCCACCGGCTGGCATCAGGACATCCGTTACTGGTCGTTCGAGAAGCCGGAGCTGGTGTCGATATGGCTGGCCCTCGGGACGGAGCGCGTCGAGAACGGTTGCCTGTGGCTGGTGCCCGGGTCGCACAAACTCGAAATTCCGCGCGACCGCTACGACGACACACGCTTCTTCCGGGAAGATGTCGGGGAGAACCGCGCGATTCTCGACTCCCGCGTGGCAGCCGAACTCGGCGAAGGCGACGTGCTGTTCTTCCATTGCCGCGCGTTGCATGCCGCCGGCCGCAATCTCACCGGAGAAACCAAGTTCGCTGCGGTGTTCACCTACCATGCAGCCGGCAACCGGCCGATTCCCGGCAGCCGCTCGGCCTCGATTCCCGACATTCGGTTGAATCTCTGAGGACACCGAGACCTTTCCATTCAGAGAGTGTGCCACGCACGGCAAGAAAGACTTTTCTGGAAGGCGAAATATCCTTGCCAAATGAGCGTCTGTCGCTCAAATTGCAACAATGAGTGATCGCTGCCTTGCCGGAGAGCTGCGTCAACGACTGGATTTCTGCCCTGGCGTCGTCCTGCTGGGCCCGCGTCAGATCGGCAAGACGACTCTGGGGCGACGAATAGCGCCCGAGCACCTGGGCGCGGTTGTCCTCGACCTGGAACGACCGTCCGATCGCGCGCAGCTTGGCCAGTAGAGTATTTTCTTTGAGCGTCTGCGCGATCGGCTTGTAGTGCAGGACGAAGTGCAAAATATGCCGGTGATCTTTCCTGTCTTGCGACCGGATCAGAATTTGCCTTCTACCGCACGGCCGTCGGGTCTAAACTCGATGTGACGATGAGCCATGGCCGGGATCGCATCGGATTTGAGATAAAGTTTTTGGTCGCGCCGAAATCGGCCGAGGGTTTTGTGGCAGGCGATCGAAGACACGAAAGTTGGCTGCGCCTATGTTGTGGTCCCGGTGGAAAACGCGTACCCGCTTGCCGCGAATGTCGAGATTATTCCGGTGCGGGATTTGAGCACCGTGTTCAGGAAATAAACGAACGAAAGTCGATGCTTGATCCGCTGCGACCCACCCCCGATTCTGTTTACCGGCGTCGCCGGCGAGGCGGGATGAG
>JANNTE010000285.1:0-9394 GCA_031403365.1 Betaproteobacteria bacterium
TGGTCCAGCGCCAAGCCCTTTCTGGAACGATGGATGTCGGAACAAGTCGGCTGGCGGGGGTTGCTGCGGCATGTGCGTGAGGAAGCTCCGCGCTGGGGCACGTTGCTGCCGCAACTGCCCCGCCTGCTGCACCGGGCGCTGACGGACAAGGGCAGCGGGCAAATGCAAAGCGAGCTGGCGGCCCTGCTGATACTTCAGAAACGCAGAAACCGGCTGCTGGGCGCGGTTGCGGTTTTTCTGGCAGCCAACCTGCTGTTGCAAATTTACCTGCTGACCCTTTAACCGGGTGGGGTAGCTCGTTTTGCCCGGAATTTTCCAGAACAGCGCAATGCCGCTGTAATCGGGCTGTCACAATTGAACGCCAGAATTGTTGCTATTGGTTCACTGGTCTACTTGGTGACAATGCTTGGCGTTACTACTTTCAATTCAGGAGAATACTAAAGATGAAACCGAGATCCAGCCCGAAGCGTTGCGCACTGATGGCGGCATCAATTGCGGCGCTGTTTGCTGGCGCAGCCGCACCGGCACTTGCCGATATGGAAACGCTGCTGGAAAAACTGCGTGAGAAGAACGTGCTCACTGTGGAAGAGTACGAGGAAATGCGCACCGAAGCGCGCGCCGAGCGCCGCGAGAAGGCGTTGAAGGACGCGCAAGCCATGGATAAAACCGAAAAAGCCGCAACGACGCTGGGCAAAGTCAAGGGAACGGGGCTCGGTCTGGAATCCGCGGATGGGCTGACCTCCATCAACCTTACCGGGCGGGTGCACTTCGATGCGCGCGAGTTCGACCACGACATGTTTGAAGGCTCCGATGACCGCGACACCGCCTCGGTCGCCACCGGAATGGAACTGCGTCGCGCCCGTATCGGCCTGAATGGCTATGTGAACAAGGATGTCGGATTCGAGGTAGTGGCGAACACGTTGGGCGGCTCGGCCAATCTGATTGACACCGCCTGGCTGAATCTCGGATTCGTCAAAACAGCCCAGTTGCGCATGGGCCGATTCAAGCAGCCGTTCAATCTGGAAGAACTGACCAGCTCGAACAGCATCGACTTCATGGAGCGCTCCTACGTCAATCAACTGGTGCCGGCCAAGAAATTAGGCGCGATGCTGCACGGCGAACCGATCGTGGGCATGACCTACGCCGCCTCGGTGTTTCAGGAGGATTTCAGCCTGAACTCGGCCAACGAGGATTCCCAAGGCGCTGCCCGCCTGACCGCCAATTTCGCGCAGATCGCAGGCTGGAACGGCATCGTGCTTCACCTTGGCGTGGCGGGCACCGCCGGACAGTATCAAATAAGGCCGGCAAGCTCCACCCAAACCAGCGCGGCTGCGTCAACCACGACCAGAGCAACGATCGTCGGGTTCCGCAGTGAGAATCGCGGCCTGCAAAACGTTTACCGGGCGCAGATCAGTGGCAGCACCCTGGGCACGGCCGCCTTTGGCGGGGTTGACGAAATGGCCGCCGACGTGGACAAGAAGCTGCAAGGCATCGAGCTCGCCGCCGCCTATGGGCCGTTCAAGCTGCAGGGCGAGTACGTCAAGGCCGACTTCAATGCGACGCATCCGTCAGCCGCGAACAAGGCTGTATCCGGCGATGTGAGCGCCCAGTACGTGGAAGCGATCTGGAATATCACCGGTGAAAAATGGTCGGACACCTACCGGGCCGGCACGTTTTCCGGTGTCAAGCCGAAGAGCAACTTCAATGCCGGCAGCAGCGGTATCGGCGCATGGCAACTCGGAGTTCGGCTCTCGGGCTATGACGCCAGCGACATCACTGTCGGGGGCACCAGTTCGCGGCAGCAAAACAACAATGAGGCAAAGACGTTCACCGTGGGCGTGAACTGGCTCCTGAACTCAAACGCCAGAATCATGCTGAACTACGCCAAGACCGACTACGAGGGCACATGCTTCAGCGGGTCCGGAAATACCACGAGCACCACTGAATGCGTGAAAGCGCTCGACGTAAGCTCGCAAACAGCCATCGACAATGAGACCGTAATCAGTCTCCGGGGACAAGTGAACTTCTAGGAAGCCTGTCCTGCTCCTGGCCGTACACCCCCAAGTCTTCTTGCAGTTTGATTGAGGTAACGACGTATTTCCCGGGAACTGCGAGCCTTTCGAGGCTCGCATTTTTTGGCCAACGCTGACGACTCAATTACCGGGCAAAACTTTTCCCATCAGATTCAGCCCCTTGCTAGAATTGCGCCTTCGCAAAGTTCCGGCAGACCACAGGGCGGGGGATGGCACTTCTCGAGATTCGCAACGTCATCCGGCGTTTCCGCGACTTCACCGCGGTAGACAACGTCAGTCTCAGTATCGAGGCGGGCGAGTTTTTCACCCTCCTCGGTCCCTCGGGTTGCGGCAAGACCACGCTGCTGCGGATGATCGCCGGCTTCGATGCGCCGGATGGCGGGCAGATCGTGCTCGACGGCAAGGACATGACCGGCATCCCGCCGGAGGCGCGCAACATCCATACGGTGTTCCAGAACTACGCCTTGTTCCCGCATATGACGGTGGAGCAGAACATCGCCTTCCCGCTGAAAATGCGCAACACCGATCCGGCGCAAATCGCGGTCCGGGTCGAGGAAACCCTGGAAGACGTGCGCCTGACCGGCATGAACAAGCGCTATCCCAGCGAGCTGTCCGGCGGGCAGAAACAGCGCGTCGCGGTGGCACGCGCGCTCATCAACCGGCCGAAATTACTCCTGCTCGATGAGCCGCTCGCGGCGCTGGATGCCAAGCTCAAGGAGAGCGTCCAGATCGAGTTGATCAATCTGCAGCGCGAAATCGGCATCACCTTCGTCTACGTGACACATGACCAGGGCGAGGCCCTGGCGCTGTCGCATCGCATCGCGGTCATGAATCAGGGCTGCGTCGAGCAAGTAGACGAACCCACCCGCATTTACGGCTATCCGAAGAACCGATTCGTCGCCGATTTCGTTGGTCAATGCAATCTGTTCGACGGCGAGATCAGATCCTGCGACGGCGAGCGCATGAGCGTGGATCTGGCCGGCATCGGCGCAGTATCGGCGCTCAACATGGATAACGATTCGCCGGGCCTGGCCGGAGTGCTGGCCTTGCGCCCGGAGAAAGTGGCTATCGCCAGGGAGTTGCCGGCCGCCGAGGGTTTCAACATATTTTCCGGCACGGTTCACGACTGGCTTTATCTGGGCGACGTCACCGTGTACATCGTGGAACTGGATGGTGGCAAGCGCGTTGAGGCCCTGCTGCCAAATTCCGCCGCCGGGCGCGCCAAGTTTTTTGAAGATGGCGACAAAGTGCAGGTGGGCTGGCGCTACGACGCCGGGCACTTTCTGAATGACTGACGCGTAACACGTGGCGCTGCGCGATAACCGGGTGCACAGATGGCTGATAGGCGGGCCGCCGCTTGCCTATCTGCTGTTTTTCTTCGCCATTCCGGTGCTGATCATGGTGGTGGCCTCGGTGCGCAACCCGGGCGATTTCGGCGGACTGGCGCCAATCTTCAGCGATCTCGAGGGCGAACGCCGGCTTGACCTCACCACGGAAAGTTACTCGCGCTTTTTCTCGGATTTTCTATACACCGCGCTGTTCCTGAAATCGCTGGCCTATGCGGCGATCACCGCGCTGGTCTGTCTGGTCATGTCCTATCCGCTGGCGATGCTCATTGCACGCAGCCCGCAAAAACACCGCGACCTGCTGGTGCTGCTGGTAATCCTGCCGTTCTGGTCGAATTTCCTGATTCGCGTCTACGCCTGGATCATCATTCTCGGGCCGCAGTCGGTTTTCGTCGGTGCACTCAATGCCATGCTTGGCTGGATTGGCATCGAACCCCTGGCGCTGCTCTATACGCCCTTCGCCGTCATTGTCGGGCTGGTTTACGTGCATCTGCCATTCATGGTGTTGCCGCTTTACGCGAATCTGGAAAAGCACGATCCCGCGCTACTCGATGCCGCACAGGATCTCGGCGCGAACGGCTGGCAACGCTTCTGGCGCGTAACTTTCCCTCTGTCTCTGCCCGGAGTTTACGCCGGGGCCGCGCTGGTTTTCATTCCCGCACTGGGCATGTTTGCCATCCCCGATATTCTTGGCGGCACCGAAGGCATCATGATCGGCAATGTCATCAAGCAGCAGTTTCTCGATACCCGTGACTGGCCGTTTGGCAGCGTGCTGTCGATGGTGTTGACCGTGATGGCCATTGCACTCGCCGGCCTGGCGGCGTGGGTTGGAAGGCGCGCGCGCGTATGAGCCGCCGCCCGGCCTGGCTCTGGGGCGCCGCCTTGGCTGCTTATGTATTCCTGTATGCGCCGCTCGTCATCGTGGTGGCGTATTCGTTTAATGAATCGCGCCTGAACGCACAATGGACAGGTTTCACGTTTGCCTGGTATCAGAAGCTGTTCCAGAACGAAAGAATGCTGGGAGCGGCGTGGAATTCGCTGATTATCGCCGTGGTGACCAGTGCCGTATCGACGCTGCTTGGCACCATGGCCGGCTATGCCCTGTATCGCTTCAGGACCCGGTTGCTGCCGGTGCTGGTGCTGGCACCGATTGCGATACCCGAAATTCTCATGGGAGTTTCGCTGCTGATATTTTTCGTGATGCTCAATCTGACCCTGGGCATGGTTTCCATCATTTTGTCGCACATCGCATTCTGCATCGGCTTTGTCGCCATTGTGGTGCGTTCGCGGCTCTCCGGCATGGATGAAAGCCTGACCGAAGCCGCGCGCGACCTGGGCGCCACTCCGTGGCAGGCTTTCCGGCTGGTGACTTTGCCACTCATAATGCCCGGGGTCATTGCGGGTGCCCTGATGTCATTTACCCTTTCCATCGACGATTTCGTCATCACGTTCTTTACCGCGGGCGTGGGATCGTCCACCCTGCCCTTGCAGATCTACACCATGGTGAAAGTCGCGGTCACACCGGAGGTCAACGCGGTGTCAACCTTGCTGATGCTGCTGACGCTGGTGCTGATCATGATTGCCATGAAGCTCTCACCGGACGCGCTGAAAGGGCGCTAATGGCGGGTTTCCGTACCGATGATTAGAAAGCACTGGACGATAAAGCCTGGATTGCCCAATACTTCCTTTGCCATTCGTTTTTCCATTACTTTTCCCAGGAGGGAGACCATGAAAAGACTGTTGTCACTGCTTTTGCTGGCCAGCCTGCCGTCATTCGCGGCGGACCAGTTGCACGTGTATAACTGGAACGACTACATCGACCAGGATGCGGTCAAGCGATTCGAGGTCCAGTGCAAGTGCAAAGTGGTGCAGGACTATTACGGCGCCAACGAGGAACTGCTGGCCAAGCTCGCCGCCGGCGCCAAGGGCTATGACGTGATGATCCCGACCTCTAATTACGTCGCCGGCATGGCCAAGGCCGGCTGGCTGCAGCCGCTCGACAAGGCAAAGCTGCCGAACTTCAAGAACATCATGCCGGCGTATCTGAACACCGAATTCGATCCCGGCAACCAGTTCTCGGCTCCTTATGCGATGTCGATCACGCTGCTGGGTTACAACGATCTGAAAATGAAGGAGCTTGGAATCACGGTTGATTCCTGGGCGGTAATTTTCGATCCCAGGATCCTGGCCAAAATCAAAGGCAAGGTCACGGTCTACGACAGTCAGGACGAATTGATGGCCGCCGCGCTCAAGTATCTGGGTTATTCAGTCAATGACCGGGATCCCAAGCACTGGCAGCAGGCCAAGGAGACCATTCTCAAAGCCAAGCCTTACTGGGCGGCGTTCATGTCGCAGGGTTACATCAAGGAACTCGCGGCCGGAAATCTCTGGGTCGTGCACGGGTTCTCGAACGACATTTTCGGCGCTGACGCCGGCGCGCAGGAAGCGAAACAAAAATTCCGCATTCGCCACGCCCTGCCCAAGGAAGGCGCGGTGCTGGCATTGGATGCCATGGTGATCGCCAAGACTGCGCCGCGGCCCGATCTCGCGCACCAGTTCATTAATTTCATGATGGACGGCAAGAATTCCGCAGGGCTCACCAACATCACCGGCTCGGGAAACCCGAACAGCGAAGCGATGAAACACATCAAACCCGAGATCAAGTCGATCACAGCCGTGTTTCCCGACGCCGGATCCGCCAAGCGCCTGGAGCAACTGAAAGACATGAGCAAGAAAGAGCGTCAGTTGCTCAACCGCATCTGGACCGAAATCAAGGCAAAGTAGTCTTCGTGCCCAAAGCGCTGGAAGCGCGGCATGCGCTTGCGGCATGCCGGATCATGCGTGATCCTGCGACGCATCCGCCGCGCGGCCAACGCCGGAATTTCGCAGCAATGCAAACAATCTCGCCAGATCTTCGTCCGGCAAAAACTGAATGCCGGCGGATCTGGCCCGGCCATTGCCCGATTCAAACTGGCGCGCCAACAGATGTATCGGTGCTGCACTGTGTTCCGGCGCGCGCAGGCTGACCTGATAGCCGGCGCCCTTGCGCACCAGCAGGGCCACGGTTCGATCCGTATGTTGCAGCGACAATTCGTTGGCAAACACACCGGCAACCCGCCGGCTCCACGGCGCCTCCGGCAGGAATACCGCCACCGCCGCCCCCACAGCCTCGATCGGTAGCGCCAGCGCCCTCTCCAGATCGTCGGCGCTGGCCTGGCGCAACTGATCGAGTTCCGATGCCTGTGCGCAGAACTCCAGAGGGTCTGCGTAAGGTTGCATGCGCCGGTACAACTGCTGCGGGTGAAAATGCAGGTCCTCGATGCTTTCTCCATACGCGTTGTAGTTGAGGGCCTCACCCAGCGCTCTGAGCATCCCGGCGTCAGGGCCCGTCAAGCCGAGCAGTGAGGCAAGGCAATACGCCTGGCCGCGGAGATTGTCCCCGAACGCCGCCACTACCGCCCAGGCTCGAAAGCGTCCTTCGAGATAGCGGTCAACGATCAGGCCGGTACAGATATCCGCCGAAGTGTCGATATGCGATTCGAAACGGGGGTGGCACGGAATCTCACCGGCGTAATGGTGATCGAAGTAGCGCACATGAGCCCCGCGGTTGAGCGCGTCATGCAACGCCTCCCGATTAGTATCAAGTGACACATCGAGTACGGTGAGCATGTCACCGGCCTGGGGCGACACCCGCGCCAGCAATCCGATGTCGCGCTTGACCCCCGTGACCAGCGTGGCCTGCCTGGGTTCGGCAAGGCGCAATTGATGCAATGCGCACAAGCCATCGGCGTCGCCGTTGAAGATGTCATAGAATCTCAATTGGTGCCGTCCATCCGTTGCTGTTTCCGGTTTGCCACGCTGCCCAAAGACATGAGCGCTTCATTTCCTTCCAGGCGCTACGCGCGCAGCTCCAGACTGGTCAGCTACCTCGGGCTAGCTTACCTGCTGCTCGTGGTGTATGCCAGTTTGTATCCCTTCGCAGATTGGCGTGTGCCGAACGACGACGCGACGCAATTCCTGCTCGCCGGCTGGCCGTCGCATATCATCGCTTCGGACATCGTGCTCAATGTTTTGGCCTACTTTCCAATCGGCCTGTTGCTGACCCTGATCTGGATGGGCGTCTTGCCGCCCTGGGTCGCGGCGGCACTGGGATTCGCCTCGGGAACCGCGTTGAGTCTTACGATCGAATTTGCCCAGGCGTATCAGCCAATGCGCGTGTCCTCGAACGTCGACGTGCTGACCAATTCCATCGGTGCGCTCTGGGGTTGCGCGGCGGCACGCGCGTGGGGCGCGCAGTGGCTGTTGTCTGGTAACCTGCATCGCCTGCGCGAGAACCATTTCCATGCGGGTGCTCGCACTGATCTTGCGATGGTGGTGCTCGCCCTCTGGTTGGTTACCCAGTTCAACGCGAAAATCTGGTTGTTTGGAAACGGCGACCTGCGCCACCTGATTCCGTTCAACATAGGATTGCCGTATTCCGCCGGCACTTATGTCCTCCTGGAAGCCGGCATCGCGGCACTGAACTTTGCCGGCGTGGGGTTTCTGATCGGATCCATTACGCGATCACTCGCCGCCACCGCCGTCGCGGTTACGGCGACAATGCTGGCCGCGCTGATGTTGAAAACCATCGCATCAATGGCCTTGTTCATTCCAGGCGACCCCGGCTTGTGGTTGACTCCCGGATCCATGCTCGGTTTGGCCGCGGGCTCAATGTTGTTGCTGTTGCTGGCACGGCTTGCTCCGGTCAGTTCAGCGCGCGCGGCCGGCGTTTGCTTTGCCGGCGGGTTCCTGCTGGTCAATATCGCCCCGGAGAATCCCTACCTCGCCGCGGCATTACAGGTTTTTCAGCGCGGGCAGCTCCTTCGGTTCAATGCGATGACCGAATTGCTGTCGTCGCTTTGGCCTTTCATGGTACTTGGGTACCTTTTATTTCTCGACCGGAACACGGCAGGCCGTCGTGATACGGGATCGCCAGTCAACTGAAAAAGGGACTTTCTTTGCAGAAAACGAACTCAGCCTCGACACAGCCAGCCGACAGCCTTGACGATCTGCGCGAGCGCCTGCGCAGTTTTGCCGCCGAGCGCAACTGGGAACAGTTCCACCATCCGAAAAACCTGGCGATGTCGGTTGCAATCGAGGCGGCCGAGATCATGGAGCATTTCCAGTGGTTGAGCCCGGCGCAAAGCGCTGATCTGGATCCTTCCACCCGCCACGAAGTCGCGCTGGAAATCGCCGACGTGCTGTTATACCTGGTCAGACTGGCGGACGTGCTCGGCATCGATATGACAAGCGCGGCGCGCGAGAAGATCGGGCTGAACGCGCGCAAGTACCCGGCGAACGCCGGCTTATAATCTACCGGGTGCCAATCTGGCCGAAGCAATCTGGCCGGGATCTGGCACCGAATGGAACAGGAAAAGGATCGCCACTTGAGCTTCTATAAGCATCATGTGTTTTTTTGCTGCAATCTGCGCCAGAATGGGGACGCCTGCTGCGCCGATAACGATGCGCCGGAAATGCGCGACTACGCCAAATCCAGAATCAAGGCTCTCGCGCTTTCCGGAAAGGGCAAGGTGCGAATCAATCAGGCCGGCTGTCTCGATCGTTGCCAGGAAGGGCCGGTAATCGTGGTCTATCCCGGGGAAGTCTGGTACACCTATGTCGACCGCGACGATATCGACGAGATCATCGAGGAGCATCTGATCCACGGGCGCGTCGTCGAGCGGCTGCGCATTTGAGGCCGGGATCCACGCAAAAGCTTTTCATCGATGGCCCGGCTGGAAAGCTTGAAATCGCGATCAACGAGCCCGCGCAGCCGCGCGGGATTGCACTGCTGGCGCATCCGCATCCGCTGTACGGTGGCACGCTGGACAACAAAGTTGTGCAAACCCTGGCCAAGGCCTTTGTCACGCTGGGATACCGTGCGCTGCGGCTCAATTTCCGCGGGGTCGGCGCCAGCGAAGGTGTGTTCGACGAGGGGCGCGGAGAAATTGAGGACTTCCTCGCGCTGGCGGCATA
>JANNTE010000286.1:0-7574 GCA_031403365.1 Betaproteobacteria bacterium
TTCTGGCAAAGCGCCCCCGTACCCATCGATCAATCAACCGATGGGCGAAATCAATGCGAGCCAGGCCAAGCCTGCCCGGGCCCGATGCAAAGGCAACGAACGCGAAGCGCGGATTACGGACCGGCGTTGAGCGCCTGGATCATCGCCGGGGCGCCCGGGCGCGCGAAGCTCTGCGCGATGCGTTGCTTCATCTGCTCATGCGGGAGAATCGTGCGCCGGCAGACAAGCCTCACCCCGCAATGAGGGCAGCGCAGTGGCTGCGGCCTAGAAACCTCGACCGATGTCTGACCTCGTGATCGATCAGGTGAGAAAGGGCGTGTTCGAAGGTGCCGGGTAGCAACTGGACGGGAAGATCAATGAGCAGAAACTTCATGCCGGTGTCGATTCGCTTGTAGCGGGGCATCGTGCATTTCTTTCTACAAAATCTCGATGGCCAGATATTGCAGGATGCAAATGACAGGAGCAAGATTGTAGGAGGGATTTTCTACAGCCACGTTATGTGTCATTCGCACGGCACGGCATGCTATGGCAGAATTAGCGCAACGCGGAGGTTTCACCCATGTCAACTGTAAAGGAAGAACTCACTCGCTTGATTCAGGGGCAGCCTGAGGACAGTTCACGAGAAGAGATCATTCGCGAGCTTGCCTTTCACGCCATGGTCGAGCGCGGACTCACCGATGCGGACGCGAAGCGCGCCATCTCAAATGAAGAAATGGGGCGGCGCATTCGGTCATGGCAGAAATAAGTTGGACCGACGAGGCCCAGCGCTGGCTTACCGACATCTTTGAGTATATTGCCGCGGATAATCCCCAAGCCGCCGCGCGCACGGTGCAGGGTATTTACGATCGGGCACAAGAACTCAAGAGATTCCCCGAAATCGGTTCGCGCTATTCGATCTCATCGCGCAATGTGCGGGTATTGCTCTACGGGCATTGCCGAATCGCATACCTCATCAGAGACGACGGAAACGTGGATATTCTGGGTGTCTTTCATGGGTCGCTCGACATCACCAGGTATCAACTCTAGTGACACATAACCCGGCGCTCAACCCGAGCGCCCAACGGCGACGCCGTTGCGTTCCCGCCGCGCTACGCGCGACGGCGCCGGGTTAGCTCTGCATTGAGGCTGTAGAAAAACCCTTTTTCAACGCGACCACCTTCCTCTGCTGGCGCTTGCGAGCGCTGTAGCAGAATTAGATTTTTCGTTTATTGATTTCAGTCTGTCGCGGATTTCATTTTTGCTGTTTCGTTTGCCACTGGGCTCTCCCGGTTTCTTGCCTTCCTCACGGCCAATGCCCGTAGTGCGCGAGCTTCTCGATGTTATGCACCAGGCAGTAGAGCTTCCACTGCGTGTCGACTTTTCGTTGTCCGCGTAGCGTGAAGCGATTGAGCCGCTTGTTGTGCCGGATGTTGCCGAACACCGGTTCCACCGTGGCAAAGCGCTGCCCGTAGCGTTGTCTACCTTCTTCGCTGTCGATCTTGTTCTTCATTCTCTGGGTGTGGGATTCGGCTTTGCGCACGACCCCGGTGAAGAACACCACCTGGCGCACCGGGGTTCGATCTGGATGGCGCAGGCATCGTTGTTGAAATGCGCCTCCACAATGTGCAGATCGAGTTCGCGATCGATCAGGTGACTCAACGCGTGCTCGAAGGTGCCGGGAAGCAACTGGACGGACAGATCGATGGGCAGAAACTTCATGCCGGTGTCGATGGGTTCGAAACGAGGCATCGCACAAATCTCTCCACACAATCTAGATGCACAGATATTGCAGGATGCAAATGACAGGAGCAAGATCGCAGGAGGGTTTTTCTACAGCCACACAGAACGCACCGAGTGCTACCATTGCCACCATGATCGACTGGTCCACCTGCCCTGCTGTCGAGCGTGATCCGGCCCGCGTGAGCGGCGCCTGGGTCTTTCGCGGCACGCGCATTCCCGTGGCCGCGCTCTTCGAGAACCTCGAAGACGACGCATCGGTCCAACAGTTCGTTGAGTGGTTCCCCGGCGTATCTTCTGAGCAAGTTCGCGCCGTGCTGGAACATGCGGCTCGGAGTTCTCTCGCGGTCGCTTAAGTGAAGGTCCTGTTTGATCAGGGCACTCCGGCGCCACTGCGCAAAGCGCTCACTGTTCACACGGTTGAAACAGCGTTCGAGCGAGATTGGTCAACGCTCCAGAATGGGCTGCTGATCGCTGCGGCAGAAACGGCTGGGTTCGAGGTCTTCGTCACGACGGACCGCAACCTCAAGTACCAGTAGAACCCGGGCGCCCGCACTATTGCCATCGCGGTCCTGCTCACAACAAGCTGGCCACGCATCGAACGTCAGGTTGCGCAGGTGGTGAAGGCAATCGAGGAAGCCACCCCGAACAGCTACACTCGAAGTGCACATCGAGTGACGCCTCTCAAGAAACACCCCTCAAGCGACTGAATTGACCTGAAGGCCTCGCCTTTGCTGAGCATCGCCCAGAGCGCATGGCGGCGATATCGCGGGAACGATTCGCTGGTTTTTGCAGAATTCGCGTACTACTTCACCGGAACAATACCCTCCTTGTTCAACGAAATGCGTGTTGTCGGCAGAGCGCCCCCGCATCCATCGATCAATCCACCGATGGGCTAAATCAATGCGAGCCAGGCCAAGCCTGCCCGGGCCAGATGCAAAGGCAACGAACGCGAAGCGCGGATTACGGACTGGCGTTGAGCGCCTGGGTCATCGCCGGGGCGCCCGGGCGCGCGAAGATCTGCGCGTTGCCTCATCTGCTCGTGCGGGAGAATCGTGCGCCGGCAGACAAGCCTCACCCCGCAATGCGGGCAGCGCAGTGGCTGCGGCCTAGAAACCGCGACCGATGTCTGACCTCGTGATCAATCAGGTACGACAGTGTTCCAATGTGCCGGGCAACAATTGAACGGACAGATCAATGGGCAGAAACTTCATGCCGGTGTCGATTCGCTTGTAGCGGGGCATCTCGCGATTCCTTCCACAAAATCCCGATGCACGGATATTGCAGGATGCAAACGACAGGAGCAAGATTGCGGGAGGGTTTTTCTACAGCCACGTCGGGCCGCTAGATTATGAAATCCATAAGCGGAGTAGATATTGTGTTCGGAGGTATAAAAATGAATCAAACTTTTACAGCCGTTGTAAAGAATGATGGCGAGTGGTGGATCGGTTGGATTGAGGAAGTTCCTGGTGTCAACTGTCAAGAGCGCTCCCGCGACGACTTACTGAAAACGTTGCGCGTAACTTTGAAGGAAGCACTGGAGATGAACCGCGCGGATGCCCGGGATGCTGGGGGAAAGGGCTACGAAGAACTAAGTATCGTAGTATGAAGCGTCGCGATTTACTGCGACACCTTTCTTCCCATGGTTGCTCCCTTCTCCGGGAAGGCGGTAGCCATTCGTGGTGGCACAACCCGTCCTTGAATAAGCGCAGCGCCGTCCCCCGCCATGCCGAGATCAATGACAACCTGGCGCGGAAGATCTGCAAAGACCTTGGAGTGCCGCAGCCGTGAGGCAGCCCAACCCGGCGCTGGTTCGGACCGTCCGCCAGCGGCGTCCGGTCGCACAGCTTTCACGTTGAGGCTGTAGAAAAACCCTTTTTCAAAGCGACCACCTTCCTCTGCTGGTGCTTGCGAGTTAGCTAAACGCCCCACCCCGCGCGTTATGCCCGCCATCCACCGTAATCACGATGCCGCTCAGATACGAAGCTCGGCCCGAAGCAGCGAAGACGGCCACGTTGGCGACCTCCTCGACCGTTGCCGGTCGGCCCATCGGCAGGCCTTTGACAAACTCGCGCCAACGTTCCGGGTCGCCCAGTTTGTCGGCTGCGCGCGTTTTCAAAAGTGTTACCAGGCGATCGGTTTCCACTGCGCCGGGGCTGATTGCGAGCACGCGAATGCCGTCCTCGAGGCTGTTGCTGCCCAGGGTGCGGGTGAAGGCATTGAGCGCGGCGTTGCCTGTTGAGCCGGCGATGTAGCCGGTGTCAAGCCGGTCGGCGGCGAGTCCGGTGACGTTGATGATCACGCCCTTGCGCCGCTGACGCATCGTTGCGTAACAGGCGCGGGAAAGATTGATATAGCCAAACACCTTGAGTTCCCAGGCGGCGCGCCAGCGTGCCTCGTCCACCGCTTGCAGGTCACCGCCAGGGATTGCGCCGGCGTTGTTGATCAGAATATCCGGTGTGCCAGTGGCATCCATCAACGCGGCCACGCTCTCGCTTCGCGACAGGTCCAAGGCATGGGCCTTCACTTCAACGGCATACCGCGCGCGAATGTTCTGAGCCGCGCTGCCGATAGCCGATTGGGTCCGCGCCACGATGTGCAGGGCACAACCCTCCGCCGCCAGTCCCTGCGCGATGGCGAGGCCGATGCCTTTCGATGCGCCGGTGACAACGGCGGTTTGTCCTGTCAGTTCAAGTTCCATGCAGCGCGTCTCCAGATAAAAAGGAAATCCCAGTCGAACGCTTTCCAATACCGAGGCTCAGAGGCCACGCACAATCACGCTAATATACGCCGAGCGTGCATTACCAATAGCTCAGACACCCACACCTGAATTTGACTGCGCGCCGTGACCAAGCTGCGCCCGGGCAACGAGTTCCGAGAAACCTATTTCTTTTGTTTTCCGGCATTGATCTCAACAACAAGCGCGTCTGCGCCAAGAGAAACGTGATGAACAAGATACCGGACCACGATTCATCAAAACAAGTTGTTCCCGGTCCGCTGGATTGCATCCGCGTGCTGGACATATCGCGCTATATCGCCGGGCCGTACTGCGCAATGCTGCTGGGCGACATGGGCGCCGATGTCATCAAGATTGAACCGCCCGGCCGCGGCGAGAACAGCCGCGGTTACGCACCGTTCATTGAAGGCGAATCGCTCTACACCATGGTCTTTAACCGTAACAAGCGCAGTTTGACCCTGAACCTCAGGTCGGACGAGGGCAAGAACGTGTTCAGGGATTTGCTGCGCAAGGCCGATGTGCTGATCGAAAACTATGTGCCGGGCACGCTGGAGAAAATGGGTTTCGACTGGGATACGCTGCACGGCATCAACCCAAGGCTTGTTCTGACACGCATATCCGGATTCGGACGCACCGGCCCGCTGTCTGACAAACCCTGCTTCGATGTGATCGCCCAGTCGATGGGCGGGTTGATGGAAATTACCGGAGAAGCCGATGGTCGTCCGACCATGGCCGGGACTTACGTGGTGGATCATTCAACCGGCATGTACGCCACCATCGGCACGCTGGGCGCCCTGCAGGCGCGCGAGCGCAGCGGAACCGGTCAGGTCGTGGATGTGGCCCTGCTCGATTCGGCGATGTCTTTGCTGATGACCGCCATTCCCGAGCAGAAACTTCTGGGCCGCACCATGACCCGGCGTGGCAACCGCGACCGCTATGGCGCCCCAGCCAACACGTTCGCCACCCGCGATGGGGCGTGGGTGCATCTGGCCGTTGCGGGCGAGCCGATGTTTCGCGCCCTGACCCGGACCATGGGCAAGCCGGAGCTCGCCGACGACCCACGCTTCCTGGACAATACGGCACGCATGAACAACGCGGACGCGCTGGAAGCGTTCATCAGCGCATGGACACTGACGCTGAGCGCCTCGCAACTGCTCGACACTCTGCGCGTGATCGGCGTGCCTTCGGCCAAGGTGGCGGACGTGGCGGAACTCATCGACAATCCGCAAGTCGCGCACCGCGGCCAGATCCTCGACATGCCGCACCCCAAAGCGGGGGCGGTCCCGATGCAGGGTTTCTCGGTCCACTTCGGCGATACGCCGATGCGCCTGAAGCATCCCCCGCCGATGCTCGGGCAACATTCGGAGGAGGTTCTGGAGGAGTGGCTGGCACTGTCGGCCGCGCAGGTTTCCGGATTGCGCAAGGGCGGCATCGTCTGACGCGCCAATTCAACACGCTTTGTTGCGCCCATTGGTACGGGATTGAGGTAACCCGGCTCGCGCTTGTCCTGTATCGTTTGCGCGAGATCCGGCTTTCCAGTTCGCGGTAAATGAATTTTTGGGTGGACACTACGCCATGACCATCAAGCACCTGCTCATCGCCAATCGCGGCGAGGTCGCGATACGCATTGCCCGCAGCGCGGCGGACATGGGAATACGTTCGCTTGCGGTGTTTTCGGAGGACGATCGCAACTGCGATCACGTGAACAAGGCCGACCATGCGCATGCGCTGAGCGGCCAGGGGCCGGCCGCCTATCTGGACATCCCACAAATCATTGGCGTCGCGCTCGCGGCGGGTTGCGACGCGATTCATCCCGGCTACGGGTTCTTGAGCGAAAACGCGGATTTCGCGCAGCGCTGCGCGGATGCCGGCGTTTGCTTTGTCGGTCCGTCGCCGCAGGTGCTCGAAACCTTTGGTGACAAGGGCAAGGCACGCGCGCTCGCGGCAGGTTGCCAGGTGAACATTCTCACCGGCACGAACAGCGCGACGACACTGGGACAGGCGCAGGATTTCCTGCGCTCACTGGGCCCCGAGGGCGCAATGATGATCAAGGCCATCGCCGGAGGCGGCGGGCGCGGCATGCGTCCGGTGCGCAGCGAGCAGGAGCTGGCATCCGCCTTCGAGCGATGCCGCTCCGAGGCGATGCAGGCTTTTGGCAATGGCGATGTCTATGTGGAACGACTGCTCTCACCGGCACGGCATATCGAGGTGCAGGTTATCGGCGATGGTTCCGGCGAGGTCACGCATTTGTGGGAACGCGAATGCAGTCTTCAGCGCAACCGGCAGAAGCTGGTGGAGATCGCGCCCGCGCCGGGCTTGTCCCGCCCGCTGCGCGATGCGCTCATCGACGCGGCCTTGCGCATGGCGCGCGCGGTCAAGCTCGGCAATTTGGCGACGTTTGAATTCCTCGTGGGCCCATCGGCAGATGATCCGGCCGGGTTTGTTTTCATCGAAGCCAATCCACGCCTGCAAGTCGAACACACCGTCACCGAGGCCATCACAGGTGTCGATCTGGTGCGCACGCAATTGCAGGTGGCCGCCGGCGGGACGCTGAAAGGTCTGGGATTAAACATCATTGCCGCCACGCAGGGCATGGCGATGCAGTTGCGCATCAACGCGGAAACCGTGGTGGCGGATGGCACAATCCGTCCGGCAGCCGGCGTGCTGGATGCATTCGAGCCGCCGGCAGGGCCGGGCGTGCGCGTGGACACTTGCGCTCACGCCGGATTTCGCGCCAACCCGCGCTTCGATTCGCTGCTGGCCAAGGTGATCGTGCATCGATCGCCGGGAGACCTGCCGTCACTGGCCGCGAAAGCGCGACGCGCGCTGGGCGAATTTCGCCTCTCGGGCATGGCGAGCAACCGCGATTTCCTGCTGAACCTTCTGGCGCATCCGGAGTTTGTGGGCGGCCATTGGCACACCGGCTGGATCGAAGCCAATCTGTCGGCGTTATGCGCCTCGAATGAGCATCCGCGCCTGCATGCCGAACCGGAAACCGCGGCTCGCCAGACGTCGGACCCGCTCGCCATATTGGCGCATGGGAAGCGCGACGCCGCGGCCGTCAGCTTGCCGATTCCGGATGGGGCCCATGCCGTGCCTGCGCCGATTTCAGGCAACGTGG
>JANNTE010000287.1:0-2325 GCA_031403365.1 Betaproteobacteria bacterium
CAGGGCTTCGGTCAGGCATGAATTGCGTATCACCGATGATGCGATCGTACTCCTGTTCCTCGGCCGGATTAACCGCGAGAAGGGCGTCCCGGAGTTGCTCGAGGCGTATCGAGCACTTTCCAGCCTGCATCCGCAGACGCATCTGTTGCTGGTCGGACCGGACGAAGACCGGCTGCTGGAAGCCCTGGGAGGAGCCGAATTGAGTGGGCGGTTGCATGTGCGCGGTTATACGCACTCGCCCGAGCACTACGTGGCAGCAGCAGACGTGTTGTGCTTGCCAAGCCATCGGGAGGGCTTCGGATCTGTCATTATCGAAGCGGCCGCAGCCGGGGTACCGGCGGTTGCCTCGCGCATTTATGGTGTAACCGATGCTGTCGTTGAAGAAGAAACCGGCCTGTTGCACAAGCCGGGAGACATCGGGGATCTGACAAGGCAGCTCGCGCGCATTATCGGCGATGATTCGCTGAGACACCAGCTGGGGCGGAATGCCCGGCGGCGGGCGGTGGAGGAGTTTTCCCAGGCTCGGTTGACCCGCGCACTATCCGAGTTCTATGCGAGCCTTCTTGATGGGTGAGCGCACTGTCATGGTAACCGGAGCGTCCGGGTTCGTGGGGCGCGCCCTCTGCGATCACCTTGAAAATGAGGGCTATCGCGTGCGCAAGGTGATGAGGCTGGGGCATTCCTTGCGGCCGGGCCTGGATATTGGCATTGAAGATATCGGTGTTTCCACCGACTGGCTGGAGGCTGTGACCGGAGTGGACGCGATCGTTCATCTCGCGGCACGGGTGCATGTGATGCGCGCCAGCAGCGAATCGGCTTTAGAAGCATTTCGTCAGACCAATGTTCTGGGAACAGACGGTCTCGCACTTCAGGCCGCGCGTGCCGGCGTGCGCAGGTTCCTCTTCCTCAGTTCGGTCAAGGTCAACGGCGAGGCCAGTGCGCAGCACCCTTTCGTGGAGAGCGACCCCATTGCACCCAAGGATGCATATGGTGCCTCCAAGGCGGAAGCCGAAGCGAGGTTGCACATAATTGCGAGCGAGACTGGCATGGAGGTCGTGATCCTGCGCCCGCCGCTGGTCTACGGACCCTGGGTCAGGGCAAATTTCCTCAGCTTACTGCGGACCGTTGATTCGGGGGTGCCGTTACCTTTTCTATCGATCTCAAATCTGCGCAGCCTGGTTTTCGTCGGCAATCTGGTCGATGCTCTTTGCGCTTGTCTGACACACCCGGCGGCAGCCAACCGCACGTTCTTTGTCAGTGATGATCACGATGTTTCGACTCCGCAACTCATTCAGGAGATCGCCAGCGCACTGGGGAAGAAAGCCCGGCTTTTTCCGTTTCCGACGGCACTCTTGCATGGCGCCGGCCTGCTTACGCGTCGGAGGCCGCAAATCGCGCGGTTAACTGAATCACTACAGGTGGATGTATCGTCAATCAAGGCGGCACTCAACTGGGACCCACCGTATTCCCTGCAACAGGGGCTCCAACGGACGGCGACCTGGTATCGAGCACAACCCCGCTGAATCGAGTGCCAGCTGTCAGGCAAGCAGGAAACGCTCTGAGGTTCTTATATAATCGGCCCGATGGAAATCGGCGTAATCGCACCCTCGTTTGCCCCGCTGCTCGCCGGCATCGTTTCTGTCTTCACGATGTTCGTGCTGCTCCGGGCGCGCGGATTGCCGCTGGATGCTCCGAATGAACGATCCTTGCACAGCATGCCGGTGCCGCGCTCTGGAGGCATCGCGATTGTTGCTGGTGTCGTTGCGGCCGCGTTGTGGCTTCGATGCGGCTGTGGTCTGATGGTTGTTCCGGCCATGGCGCTGGCCCTTGCTTCTTATCTGGATGATCGACATGCTTTGCCGGCCGCGGTGAGGTTGATCGTGCACCTGATAGCCGCTGGAGTGTTTCTCTGGTTGATTCCAGGATTCTCAACGGCCGTTGCTTCGGTTTTTCTGCTGCTTGCCATTGCCTGGATAACGAATCTGTATAACTTCATGGACGGTTCCGATGGCCTGGCAGGCGGCATGGCAGTCATTGGTTTCGGCGCGTATGGGACGGCGGCGTGGCTGGCCGGCAACAGTGACATCCAGTTGCTGGCATGGGCAGTCGCAGCGGCAGCGGCTGGATTTCTTGCATTCAATTTTCCTCCGGCGAAGATTTTCATGGGCGACGTCGGTTCAATTCCTCTCGGATTCCTCGCCGGGGCGTTTGGAGTGATGGGATGGCGGGCGGGCGTATGGCCGCTGTGGTTTCCGATCATTGTGTTTGCACCGTTTGTCGTTGATGCAAGCGTGACGCTCGCACGTCGCGCTATTCGCGGCGAGG
>JANNTE010000288.1:0-11819 GCA_031403365.1 Betaproteobacteria bacterium
GGCAGATGGTCATGGTGCTGAGTCCGAAGAAAAAGTAGGGTAGTGAGCGGTAGGAAGTCCGGTAAAGAAGGGCCGACGATTTGCCAGCCGGGCGGCATGCGAGGTGCAGCCGCCGGGCAATCGGCCGATGTAGTTACAACAAGTGATTCCCAGGCCACAAAGCGCCTCTCACGAGGACGCCTGGAGTCAGGCTAAAAAATAAAGGAGTTATTGTGCCAAAGCTCAAGTCCAAGAGCGGCGCAGCCAAGCGTTTCAAGGCGCTCGGCAGTGGCCGTTTCAAACGCGCGCAGGCGAATCTGCGTCATATCCTTACCAAGAAATCGACCAAGCGCAAACGTAATTTGCGCGGCACTACCGCGGTGAGCGCGTCGGATCACGCTCATGTCCGATCCATGCTTCCGTACGCCTGACCGGAGACCGCCATGCCAAGAGTAAAACGTGGTGTAACCGCGCGTGCGCGGCACAAGAAGGTTCTGGAGAAATCGAAGGGGTTTCGCGGTCTTCGCGGTAATGTCTATCGGATCGCCAAGCAGGCGGTCATGCGTGCCGGTCAATATGCCTATCGCGACCGGCGCCGCAAAAAGCGTGACTTCCGCGCACTGTGGATTGTCCGCATCAACGCGGCTGCCAGGGAATTCGGAATGACCTACAGTACTTTGATCAACGGGCTGAAAAAAGCCGCGATCGCAGTCGATCGCAAGGTGCTGGCCGATATTGCCGTATTCGACAAGTCCGCATTTGAGCGGATCGCGAGTCAGGCAAAAGCCAGCCTCGGCGGCTGATCCGGGGAAAGGCAGTCAGAAGGAGGCTGCGAGGCCTCCTTTTTTTGTTTAGAACGGGTTCTTTTCAGTACACGCGCAGTTCAATCTGGTTCTTTTCAGTCACGGCCGCGAAGAGATGGAAAACCTCGACGGCATTATTGCCGACGCAAGATCGACTTTCGACAATATCAGCGACCTGACCGCTCTCGATCAGGCCAAGGCGCGTTTTCTAGGCAAGAGTGGTGTACTCACCGAGCGGCTTAAGGCGCTTGGCAAGCTTTCCGCCGGGGATCGTCCGTCAGCGGGCGCAATGATCAACAGGGCCAAGGAACAAGTCGAGGCTTTGCTGCAGGCACGCCGCCAGGCCATCGAAGCACTGGTGCTGGATGCGCGGCTCGCGGAGGAAGCTCTTGATGTCACGCTGCCCGGACGCGGGCGCGGGCGGGGCGGGATTCATCCGGTCATGCGCACCTGGCAACGCGTCGAATCCATCTTCCAATCGGTCGGATTCGATATCGCCGATGGTCCTGAGATCGAAACCGACTGGCATAATTTCACTGCGCTGAATCAGCCGCTCAATCATCCGGCACGCTCGATGCACGACACGTTCTACGTCGAGGGCGGGATGCTGCTGCGCACGCACACCAGCCCGATGCAGGTGCGTTATGCCCGCACTCACAAGCCGCCGATCAAGGTAATTTCACCGGGTCGCACCTATCGGGTTGACTCCGATGCGACCCATTCGCCGATGTTCCATCAGGTCGAAGGTTTGTGGCTCGATGAGAACATCAGCTTCGCCGACCTGAAAGGCGTCTATACCAATTTTCTGCGCCGGTTTTTCGAGACGGACGAACTGCAGGTGCGATTTCGGCCTTCTTATTTTCCGTTCACCGAGCCTTCCGCTGAAATCGACATGGCTTTCGCGAGCGGGCCGCACAAGGGGCGATGGCTGGAGATATCCGGTGCCGGTCAGGTGCATCCGAGCGTGATCCGCAATTTCGGACTCGACTCCGAGCGCTACATCGGATTTGCTTTTGGCAGCGGCCTGGAACGCCTGACCATGCTGCGCTATGGAATAGATGACTTGCGCTTGTTCTATGACGGCGATTTGCGTTTCCTGAAGCAGTTCAACTGAGGCCACAGGATCATGCAAATTCCGGAAAGCTGGTTGCGTACGCTGGTCGATCCCGAACTCGACACACCAGCGCTCGCTCACCTGCTGACCATGTCCGGTCTTGAGATCGAGGATTGCCGCGACGCTGCGCCGCCTTTTTCCGGCGTGGTGGTTGGTAAAGTGCTTGGAGTGGAAAGGCATCCGAATGCCGACAAGCTGAACGTATGTCAGGTCAGCGTTGGCGACGCCGATGCCCTCACGATCGTGTGTGGTGCACCAAACGTAGCCGAAGGCATGAAAGTGCCTTGCGCGCGCGTGGGCGCGCAATTGCCTGGAGCGCAGGGCGAGTTCCTGGAAATCAAAGCCGCTACCATGCGCGGCGTCGAGAGCCAAGGCATGCTTTGTTCCGCGCGCGAACTGGGTTTGTCGGAAGACCACGGCGGGCTGCTGAAACTTCGGGATGACGCAGTCGTCGGTCAGGATGTGCGCGAGGTGCTGGCACTCAACGACAGCATTTTCACCGTCAAACTCACGCCAAACCGCGCGGATTGCCTGTCGGTGCTCGGCATGGCGCGTGAAGTGGCGGCCCTGACCCGCGCGCCGTTGCGCCTGCCGCGGATCGCTGCCGTTCCGGCACTGACCAAGGCGACGTTTCCGGTGAAGATATCCGCGGCCGACGGATGCGGGCGTTTCAGCGGGCGCGTCATCTGCAACGTGAACGCGAATGCGTCAACGCCGGACTGGATGCAGCAGCGCTTGCAGCGCGCGGGGCAGCGCTCGATTTCGGCTCTGGTGGATATCACCAACTACGTGATGCTTGAACTCGGGCGCCCGCTGCACGTGTACGACCTGGACAAGCTCAAGGGCGGCATCGAAGTGCGCTTTGGCCGCGCCGGTGAGAAGCTGAAGCTGCTCAATGATCAGGTCGTGGAAATTGACGACAGCGTGCTGGCCATTGCCGACGCCAGCGGACCGATCGGGCTGGCCGGAATCATGGGCGGCGACAGCACCAAGGCCGGGCTTGATACCCGCAACGTTTTTCTGGAAGCAGCGTTCTTTTTTCCCGAGGCCATCGCGGGCCGGGCCCGACGCTACAACTTTACCAGTGACGCCTCGCATCGTTTCGAGCGTGGGGTTGATTTCGAGAACAATCTAGAGGGGATCGAGCGTGCCACGGCACTGGTGCTGGAAATCTGCGGTGGCGAACCCGGGCCGGTGCTCGACACGGTGGCAAAGCTGCCGCTGCGGCACGCGGTGAAAATGAGAGTATCGCGGGCAAGAAAAATCATCGGTGTGCCGATACCCTCCGGTGACATCGCCGATATCTTTACGCGGCTGGCATTCAAGTTTCAGCGCGAAGGCAGCGGCGATGGCGAGAGCTTTGTCGTTACCCCGCCCAGTTACCGCTTCGACATCGACATCGAGGAAGATCTGATTGAGGAAGTGGCGCGGCTGTATGGATTCGATCGCATTCCGGCCGATCCGCCCGTCGCGGTGGCCAGCATGCGTACTCTGGCCGAGTCGCGTCGCTCATTGCACGATCTGCGCGAGCGCATGGCAGCGGCCGGATATCAGGAGGTTGTCAACTACAGCTTTGTCGAGGAGGACTGGGAGCGGGATTTCGCCGGAAACGAAGAGGCGATCCGGCTGCTTAATCCAATCGCCAGCCAGCTCGCGGTCATGCGCTCGAACCTGATTGGCGGCCTGATTGCCAATGTGCGCTACAACCTGAATCGCAAGCTCGACCGGGTGCGCGTATTCGAGATCGGACGCGCTTTTTTGCGCGATCCAGGTTTGAAGGACGGCGATCTCGATGTGGCCGGCGTGCGTCAGCCCATGCGCATCGCCGCTGCGGCCTTTGGCGGCGCGGACGAGGAACAATGGGGCAGTGCCGCGCGCAGTGTGGATTTTTTCGACCTCAAGCATGACGTCGAAATGCTGGTCGCGCCAGCACCACTGACGGTCGAGGCAGCGCCGCACCCGGCGCTGCATCCCGGGCGCAGCGCTCGCGTGCTGTTCCATGGAGCAGCTATCGGCTGGATCGGCGAAATTCATCCCCGCTTGCAACGCAAATACGAGCTGCCTGCGCCGGTGGTGGTGTTCGAACTCGATGCCGGGCCCTTGCTCGAAGTCGGCCTGCCGCATGACCACGGGGTCTCGAAATTCCCACCGGTGCGCCGCGATATGTCCTATGAGTTTTCCGAAAATCTCTCAGTTCAGGCTGTTTTGGATGCCCTGAACCGCTCAAAAGCCCCCATCGTTGACGCAATTTCGGTGTTTGACGTCTACCGCGGCAAAGGTATTGAAAATGGGAAAAAAGGTCTTGCATTCCGTGTGTTATTGCAAGATACTCAAAAGACTCTAACGGATGCCGAAGTGGACGCTGCGCTGGCTGGATTGCGCGGGGTTCTGGAACAAGAATTTGGGGCACAGCTCCGAAAATGAAGGTGAGCCGATGACATTGACCAAGGCCGATTTGGCAGACCTGCTGTTTGAGAAGGTGGGATTGAACAAGCGCGAAGCCAAAGATATGGTGGAATCGTTCTTTGAGGAAGTGCGCCTGGCACTGGAGGACGGCAAAGGGGTTAAGCTGTCCGGATTCGGCAATTTCCAGTTGCGCGAAAAACCACAGCGGCCCGGGCGCAATCCCAAAACCGGCGAAGAAATTCCAATCACGGCCCGTCGCGTCGTGACCTTTCATGCCAGCCAGAAACTGAAGGCGATGGTAGAAAAGAACTACGGTGGACAGCAGCAACCACAGCAGCAGCAGTCCTAGGGCACCGCTACCCCCGATTCCAGCGAAACGCTACTTCACCATCGGCGAAGTGAGCGAGCTTTGTGGCGTCAAGCCGCATGTGCTTCGTTATTGGGAACAGGAATTCACCCAGCTCAAACCGGTAAAGCGGCGCGGCAATCGCCGCTACTACCAGCACCATGAAGTGCTGCTGATCCGGCGCATTCGCGAATTACTGTATGAGCAGGGATTCACCATAAGCGGCGCGCGGGCCCGACTGGATGAATCCGCCGTGCAATTGAAAACCGCGAGCCTCTCCGACAAGTTCAATCCCGTTGCCTTGCGCCGGGAAATCCAGAGCCTGCTCGACGTTCTGCGCGGGTAACGATTTCGCGCGTTGGCCTGTTATAATTCGCCGGCAATTTCGGGGCGTAGCGCAGCCTGGTAGCGTACCTGCATGGGGTGCAGGTGGTCGGAGGTTCAAATCCTCTCGCCCCGACCAACAATTCGCGTCATTTCGCGCTGGCGCGTCAACCTTCAACAAGAATGAACGGACGGAAAGTAGATATTTCCAGTTCTTTCGTTCACCGCAATGAGGCCCGGGCCAGCCAACCGAACCGATGCGCATTCTTCTGAGTAACGACGACGGGTACTTCGCGCCCGGCCTCGCCGCGCTTGCGCAAGCCCTGTCAGAATTCGCGGAAATCGTCGTCGTTGCACCGGAGCGCGATCGCAGCGGAGCCAGCAACTCCCTGACGCTGGATCGGCCGCTGACCATTCGTCAATCCCACAACGGATTTCACTACGTCAATGGGACTCCGACGGATTGCGTGCATCTGGCGGTCACTGGATTTCTCGATCAGATGCCTGACGCCGTGATATCGGGCATCAATCACGGCGCCAACATGGGCGATGACACCATTTATTCGGGAACCGTGGCGGCCGCCATGGAGGGGTTTCTCCTGGGCATACCGTCCATCGCCGTATCCCTGGCGAGCAAGTCGGCGGGAAACTATGCCACTGCGGCGCGGGTTGCCTGCGATTTGTTCGAGCGCTTCTGCGCCCGTCCCCTTGCGGATCCGGTGCTGCTCAACGTCAACGTACCCGACATTGCCTACGATCAATTGCAGGGCACCGAGGTCACCCGACTGGGTCGCCGGCACAAGGCGGAGCCGGTGATCAAATCGGTAAATCCGCGCGGCGAGACGGTTTACTGGGTTGGCGCGGCCGGAGATGCGCAGGACGCCGGTGCCGGAACGGACTTTTACGCCGTTGCCAATCGACGAGTCTCGATCACGCCCTTGCAGATTGACCTGACCCAGTACGCGAGCCTCGATCAAGTGCGTGGCTGGATGGCCGAATCCACCCCGCGGTAATGCGTTTTCGGTGCCAGATTGCGCACGCATGCAGATCAGATGAATAACCGGATCGCCGGCATCGGCATGACCTCCCAGCGCACGCGCATGCGCATGATCGAGCGCTTGCGCGATCAGGGCGTAAAGGACGAACTCGTGCTCCAAGCTATGGCCGAGATACCGCGCCACTTGTTCGTCGATGAAGCTCTGGCGAGTCGCGCCTACGACGACGTATCGTTACCCATCGGATTCGGACAAACCATTTCCAATCCCTACATCGTGGCCCGCATGGTGGAATTGGCGCGCGGCGGCCGCACGCTGGACAAGGTGCTTGAAATCGGCACCGGCTGCGGCTATCAGGCTGCTGTGCTCTCGCGTGTGGCGCGCGAAGTCTATTCGCTCGAACGCCTGGCCGGCCTGTTGTCGAAGGCAAGAGTCCGATTGCGCGATCTGGGCCTGCGCAACATCAAACTCAAGCACGGCGACGGGCATGCCGGACTCAAGGAACAGGGGCCGTTCGACGCAATTGTCATGGCTGCGGCCGCCACCCATCTGCCCGAAACACTGGTCGCGCAACTCGTTGAAGGCGGGCGACTGGTCTTGCCGCTTGGCACGCGCGAGCAGCGACTGGTATTGGTGGAACGCAATGCGGAAGGTTTTGCGCAGACACTGCTTGACGCGGTCAAGTTCGTGCCGATGATTGCGGGGATGTCGGCATGACGCGCTCAGGAGTGCGCTTTCCCTGGCATGGCGTGCTGGCTGGAGCGATGAGCGCGCTGCTTGTGGCCTGTGGCTCAACCTTGAATCCCGCTCCGATCTTCGAACGTTCTCCCAGCGCCACAGACGGCGAAGCCAATATTCGCAGTGGCGCAGAGAAACTGCCGGCCAGCAAGGCGCCGTCGAAACCTGCGCCGCGAAACGCCGCCACTGCTGCAAATTCTGCCGCCAATCCTCCCGCCACTCCTCCTGCGGGGAACACCAACGCCGGCAAGCCGACCGCGGTGAACAGCAGCGCTGCCAATCCGCCCGCGAACACCAACGCCGGCAAGCCGCCGTCCGTGGCGGAAACTCATCCCGACCCGGCTCCGCAGCCCGCAGTCAAGCCTTATCGCGATGGCGACTGGCGGCCCGAGTTTCACATCGTGCGCAAGGGCGATACTCTCTACAGCATCGCACTCGATTACGGTTGTGATTACCGGGAGCTGGCGGCGTGGAACGATCTGACCGATCCCGGCGTGATCAGGATCGACCAGCGCCTGCGCCTGTTTCCGAAAGCCGAGGTTGCCGAGACCGCATCCGCTTTGCCGGCGCCTCCTGCCGCTCCTGCACCGGCGCCGGTGTACTCGGAACCCAGGGCGCGCAAGTTGCCGTACTCGGACGAGGCGCTCGCGCAGTTCGTGGCGCCCGCGACGGCAACCGGTGCCACAACGCCACCCGTTGCCGCTCAAGCCCCGGCCAAGTCACCGCCCGTCAGCGCAAGTCCCGCACCGTCACCGAAAGAAGCACCGGCCGGCGATGCGAAACTGGTCTGGGAGTGGCCCGCCCAAGGCAAACTGCTGTATGCGTTTGGACAAGGAGCAAATCAGAAAGGCGTCGGTATCGGCGGCGCCCGCGGCCAGCCGGTGATGGCGGCAGCCCCGGGCAAAGTGGTCTACAGCGGGAGCGGGCTGCGTGGCTACGGGAAACTGATCATCATCAAACACAATGCTTCATTCCTGAGCGTCTATGCGCACAACAGTCAACTGCTGGTGAAGGAAGGACAGAGCGTGGCCAAGGGCCAGAAAATTGCCGAAATCGGCGATACCGACAGCAATCTCACGGCCCTGCATTTCGAAATTCGCCTGTTGGGCAAACCAATCAATCCACTTCAGTACCTTCCCGAGCCGGCGTCCTGACAGTAACGGCTGCCTCCATATGGTCATGGCAGACGCCGGCGCGAGCCGGGGTCCCAGCATCAGGTTCTCGAAAGCGCGCGCACCGATGCGCGCAACGCCTTGAGTTTTTCTTCGTCGTAATCGCCTGCGTAGCGCAGGGAAACATAGAGATCGCTGATTCTGCGCACGGTCTCACGCAGCTCCGGAAACCGGGTCGAAACTCTGGCCTCGAAATCCCGAGGCCCTTCGCTGGGCAGGCGCGGCGCACCGCGTCTGGCCAGTGCGCCGCAATACGCAAGGTAGGCGCGTTGCACGGGATCGGGACGCTGTGTATTGAGCCGCAATAGCAGCATCAGGGACAACGCCAGAATGATGGCGCCGCTGACTGCGCTGAGAACGATCACCAGATTCTGCCAGGTCACTTTCGCAAACCCCATCTGCTCCATGAAACGCGCCTGGCGATCCGGGTTGTAACCCAGCACCCACTGGTTCCAGGTGTTGGTGACGGCGTCCAGTGCGAAGCGCGCCTGCTTCATCCAGTCGGAACCGCTCAAGGTCAGCAACGGCCCTTCGATTGCCGGCATGGCTGCGGCCAATCCTCTTTCTATGCGCAATGGCGAAACGGCCGCAGTCGGATCGACCCTGATCCAGCCATCGCCGGGCAGCCATACTTCCGACCAGGCATGCGCATCGGACTGGCGCACGATCACGTAGCCATCGACGGGATTGGCCTCACCGCCGAGATATCCGGTTACCACGCGCGCCGGGATACCGGCCGCACGCATCAGGAAAGTAAATGATGATGCATAGTGTTCGCAGAATCCACTGCGTGTTTCGAACAGAAACTGATCCACCGGATCGCCATCAAGCACCGGCGGTTCGAGGGTATAGGTGAACGGCTGCTCGCGGAACATGTTGAGCGCGCGGGTCACTACATCGCGGTCCGAGGCGCCTTCTGTGCGCCATTGTGCAATCAACGCGCGCGTCCGCGGCGAGGCTGCGGGCGGCAAACGCCGAGCAGCGTCCAGAGCGCGTTGCGTTTCTCCGGTGCCGAGGCGGTAACGCGGCGAGGACTGCATGTCGTAGCGCATGCGTTCGCGCACGACACGGGGCGACAACAATTGAAAGTCCGCGTTCAGGTAAGCCCCGGGCGGCACCAGCATCGGCAGATCGATGGCAAACATCCAGTGCCTGTCATGCGGCTCCATGGTTACCGTGTAACGCAGTGGCGCGCCGAGCGAGTCAAAAGTCCGTGGCGCCGTCGAGCCCGGATTCCCACCGGCCCTCCAGGTGCGACCGTCGTAACTCCACAGCACCGGCCCGCGCCAGTAAAGCTGCGAAGGTTTTTCCGGTTGGGTCTCGAACAACACCCGGAACGCCACCTCGTCGGACAGGCTCAGAAAGCTCACATCGCCCGGTGCCATGCTGTCGGACAATCCGCTCTTGGCTGAGTAATTGATCTGCGGCAGACCCCAGAGCGGACCCTGTACGCGCGGAAACAACAAGAACAGCGCCAGCATGACGGGGACACCCTGCGCGATGATCAGTGCCGCCTGCCCGGCAACCGGCGCCAGCCGTGGCGGCTGCGCCTGATGTTGCAACCCGATCATGGTCGCGGTGATGGCCCACACCACCAGCAACATGTACATCGCAGTCGGAAT
Source organism: Betaproteobacteria bacterium (assembly GCA_031403365.1). GTDB lineage: Bacteria > Pseudomonadota > Gammaproteobacteria > Burkholderiales > JACQAP01 > JACQAP01. The sequence continues at coordinate 9,500 of JANNTE010000288.1, forward strand.
GGTCTGCGAATAGAAGAAATTGGTGATGACCAGGAAGTACGCGAGCAATACGACCACCATCGTATCGCGACGACTGGTCATCTCCATGACCTTGAGCGCCAGCATGACGCTGAGCAGCGCCACGCCAACGTCGCGCCCATACAGCGTGCGGTAGGACATGGCGATACCTGCCGTGCAGGCCAGTGCGATGGCAATGAGCAACCATTTTCCTGGAAGTTTTCGGCGCCGGAATCCGAAAAAAAACCGGGTCAGCAGCACTGCGACCACCAGCACCGGAATCCAGTAAGGCAAGTGCAATGCGTGCGGGGCGAGAACCATCGCCACTGACAACAGGATCGCTGACAGATTGACCAGCCTCATATCCTGTGCGGGCGTCATTCGTAGAGCGCCAGGGCTTGCAGACAACGTTCGCGCTGAAGCGCACCCGAATCGGGCGGCAACTCCCGTCCGGGCAGGCGCAATCCGTAGCGCAGCCCGGCGACCTCCGACTCGATCACCCAGCGGGTCAATCTCGACAATTTTCCTTCCACGCCGAGCCCATCTGGCAGATCGTTGAAATCGAGCCAGAGCTGGGCCGCCGCACTGCCGAAAAATTGTTTGGACAGAAAAACCTCGCTGCGCGCATACACCTTCCAGGCAATTCGGCGCGGCGAATCGCCAGGATGAAAAGTGCGCAGTCCGGCAAAGTCCTCCTCGCCGCTGCCGACGGCGGGACCCTCTCCGCTGGTCGCCTGTGCGTTGGGCATGGGGATCGCGCCAGGCTCGGGTTTTGGGTAGATCAGGCAGTGCAAATCCAGATCGACGACCGCCCAGGCGTGAAACAAACCCATTGGATAAGTAGTCAGTATCCGCAGGCGGCCCGGATGGAGCAGTCCGCGCGTTGCAGTCGGGACCTTTGCCGCCACCAGCTTCGACTCGCCGGCCGCGATGTCGAAGAATACCGGCTGCTGTTCGGAAAACTGAATGGCCAGACTGACTCTGGGCAACGCGCCCGCGTTCTCCACCTGCACTCGAAATACCGCGTCTTCTCCGGCAAAGACGGGATCGGCCTTGCCGGGACGCAAGGAGATGCGCGCCAGATTGCGCCAGGTATGCAACATTGCAACCATGCCGTTGCCGGCGAGCAGAAACACCAGAACGTAACCCAGGCTCAAGTTGTAGTTGATGGCGCCGGTCAGCATCAGCAAGATGGTGATGCCGTACATCAGCCCGCCGCCGGTCGGCAGGATATAGACGCGGCGCTGACCGAGGAACACCGGCCCGGCCTCCGGCCCCTTGGGCGGAAATATCCAGTCACCGATGCGGTCGCGCAGTTTTAAGCGCGACTGGCGAAGAGTCGCGCGACGTGACGGGAGAGTGGCGCCGGAACTGAGGGACGACAGGCGCTGCGCGGGCGGTGAGGAAAGGCGCGATTCGCCGGGCATTTCAGCCGTCGTTGATTCCGCCGCCTTCACGCCACGGCTCTCGTCTTGCATTCAAGGGATGGCCACTTCCGCGATCAGGCGCTCGGTGATCTGGCTGCTGCTTATCGATGTGTATCCGGTCACGGGATTAAGCCGGTGACCCGCGACGCTTGGCAAAACCGCCTGCACGTCTTCCGGAATGACCTCGCGTCGCTCATCCATGAACGCCCACGCACGCGCCGCATTGAGCATCGCGAGTCCGGCGCGTGGCGAGAGGCCGTTGACGAAATCCGGAGACTGTCGCGTATGGCGCACGATGGCCTGCACATAGTCGAGCAGTGCCGGCGCGGTGAATGTGGCCCGAACCTTGGCCTGAAGATCCAGCAAGTCGGCCGTAGCCAGCGCGGGAGTCAGTTCGGAAATCATGTCCCGGCGTTCGCGGCCTTCAAGCAGCGCGCGTTCCGCGGCCGCGTCCGGATAGCCCAGATGAATCCGCATCAGAAATCGATCGAGCTGGGATTCCGGCAATGGAAACGTTCCGACCTGATGCGAGGGATTCTGCGTGGCGATAACGAAGAAAGGCTCGGGAAGGGCCCGCGTCTGACCTTCGATCGTGACCTGATGCTCTTCCATGGCTTCGAGCAGCGCGCTCTGCGCTTTGGGCGTGGCGCGGTTGACTTCGTCGGCGAGAATGACCTGGGAAAACACCGGGCCGGGATGGAACTCGAAGGTCGAAGAATCGCGATTGAATATCGAGACGCCGAGAATATCCGCCGGCAGCAGATCGCTGGTGAACTGGATGCGCTGGAAATCCAGCCCCAGAGTTCTGGCCAGCGCGTGCGCGAGCGTGGTCTTGCCCACGCCGGGAAGATCCTCGATAAGCAAATGCCCGCGGGCGAGCAGGCAGGCAAGCGTCA
>JANNTE010000289.1:0-3499 GCA_031403365.1 Betaproteobacteria bacterium
CGTTTGTCGAAAAATTCGCCCAGCGTCATGCCCGACACCACTTCAATCAAACGCCCGAGCACATCGGTCGATCGGCTGTACCACCAGGTCGTGCCGGGTTCGTACTTCAGCGGCAATTTGCTGATGCGGGTGACGAGTTCCGCGTTGGTGATGTCGAGATCGTTCACGCCGCCGTCGAGATACATCTGCTCCACCGGTCCGCCGCCGGGGAAGGGTTTGAAGAATCCGTAAGTGAAGCCCGAGGTGTGCAACAGCAGGTCCATCACCCGGATCGGATTTTTCGCCGGGCGCGTCTGCACTTCGGTTGGTTCCTTCACGTCGGCGGCGTTGGTGGCAATTTGCAGGTTCGCCAGTTCCGGCAGATACATCGACACCGGGTCGGAGAGTCTGATCTTGCCTTCCTCCACCAGCATCATCGCTGCAACGCTGGTCACCGGTTTGGTCATCGAATAAATGCGAAAGATCGCGTCGCGCGTCATCGGCTTTTTGGTATTCGGATTCTGCACTCCATAGGCTTCGAAGTAGGCGACCTTGCCGCGCCGCGCGACCAGGGCGACGTAGCCGGGAATTTCTCCGGCATCCACCTTGGCACCGAGCACCTTGCGGATGTTGTCGAGTCGCTCCGACGACAGACCAACCGATTCCGGCTTGGCGCGCGGCAAGTCGGCGGCAACAACGGCAACTGCGACGAACCAAAGAAGCAATGCGGCAGCAAACTGTTTGGCGATGGACATTGTGGTCTCCTCTCTCAGTGTGTTTGTGAAATGGGCAAAACAAGAACAGATCAGCGCAGGAACTGCGTTACCAATTTCCAGTGCCCTAGCTGCGCCATCTGCATTTCAGGTGCGGTCAGAGTGCGCTACTTGGGATGCAACTGGCGGCTTTTTTCGCGCAGGAATTCGACGATTCTCCAGATTTCTTCAGGCGCGAGCTGGTCTGCAAACGGCGTCATCACGGTGCCGCGCCAAGCAACAGCAATAAAAACACGAATACACCGGTACCGCGATCGAGCATGCGGACGCACCTCCAGGCCGGATTTCAACCAAGCAGCCAGCAAGCGACACTTGCCCCCCCTTTATGTACGGTAGGGAACATAACGTCTCCTTCGAAAAGCGGCAAGCGCCTTGTTGCCGCGAGACGATATTTTTCCTGCATACGTGCGCAACCGCACCGACCGCCTTGCCACGGAGGGCGATAGTAGCCATTGCTCGGGGGCAAAACCTCAGTGCCGTACGCAGGGATCCGCGGTCGCATGAATAAGCCGCACACCGATTCCTCTCGGCGTCCCATGCTCAGGAGAAACACATGAACAAATTCGGAGTTTTTTTCAAACCACTGTGGTGGTTTCTGCCATTGTTGCCTGCTTTTGTGGCCGGATGCGGTGCAGGTATCGGAGATCAGAACTCGGGTCAAGGCAACTCAGCTTCGGCCGCGATCGCGCCGCCACGGGGTACGGAGCAGAGTTTTGCGGTGCTGGGTGGTTCGACGGTGACCAATACCGGTTCGAGCGTCATCACCGGAAACCTGGGTGTCAACCCGGGCACGGCGGTCACCGGTTTTCCGCCCGGGATCCTGACCGGAGTGATGCATGCGGCCGATGCCGAGGCGCTTCAGGCTCAGACTGACACCACCACGGCATATATCGATCTGGAAAGCCAGGAGTGCACTTCCGACTTGACGGGCCAGGACCTCGGCGGGAGGACGCTCGTGCCGGGCGTTTACTGTTTTTCGTCCTCGGCGCAGTTGACGGGCGCGCTCACGCTTGACGCCGGGGGCGACGCCGCTGCCGTCTGGGTGTTCAAGGCAGGTAGCACCCTCACCACGGCGAGCAACTCGTCTGTGCTTCTGACCAATGGCGCCCAGGCATGCAACGTCTTCTGGCAGGTCGGCAGCTCCGCGACCCTCGGTACCGGGACTTCGTTCGTCGGAAATATCCTCGCGCTCACCAGCATCACCCTCACTACCAGTGCAAGCGTGTCCGGCAGGGCGCTGGCGCGAAATGGCGCAGTGACCATGGATTCCAACACCGTCACCATTCCGGTATGCAACATACCGGCGAGTGCCATCCCACCCACGGTCGCCAAGAGCTTCAGCCCGGGCATCATCAATGCGGGCGGGACTTCGACTCTAACCATCACCTTCAGCAACGCCAACGACACTCCCGCCAGTCTTAGCGGGCCGTTGATCGACACTTTGCCCAGCGGCCTGGCGGTGGTCGATGGCAGCGTCCGCACCACCTGTATCGAGACCCTGCCCTTGCTTGGGTGGTTCATCATCGACATTGGGACGGTGGGCTTGACGGCGGAAGGCTTGATCCCGGCCAACGGCTCCTGCACGGTGACGGCAAACGTGACCGCGGCGGTCGCAGGCAGCTACGTCAATACGCTGCCGGCCGGCGCCTTGCAGACCAACCATGGCAACAACGCCGCCCCGGCCGTTGCAACCCTGACGGTACTCTAGGGCTTCCATCAAGGCCTCAAGCGTCACCGCTCCGAGAAAGGCAATTCTTTCTGGAGTGGTGATGCGCCTTTTTGCAGAGTATTAATTGTGCGGCCGTATCGCGCATTCAGCCTCGAGCGGCGCACCGCAGGGACGAACCCGCGTTACTGGTTTCTGCGATTGCGGTCGCCCTTTGCACATAAACCCAAGCGAATCGCAACCCAACCGGACGGTCAATTGAGCCGCGTTTCCAAAAGCCGCGCCCCGCCCACCAATCGTTGCGCCGTAGAACATCGCCATTCCATCAATTCAAGAGTCTACGGGTTTGGTTCACGCCTGTTGGCCGCGACGATACGATCCGGCGAAGATTGGCCGATGGTCTGGACGGGGTGGCGTCGCGGACGGTTCGCCGGCGTCGCGCCCGGCGCGAGTGGAAGTGAAGCTGAACATCAAACCTTTGCATCCGGTATTCGCGGCGGAAATCACCGGTATTGACTTGCGCACGCCGCCGTCGGCGGAGTTGCGGCGGGCGATTGACGACGGCATGGATGAGCATGCCGTGGTCGTCGTGCGCGATCAGTTGCTCGACGATGACCAGCACCTGGCCTTTGCCAGGGCGATGGGCCCGCTGGAACCGGCGCCCGCGGTGATGGATGCGCATCTGCATCGGCTCAAGCACCGCGAAATGGTGGACATCGCCAACCTCAATCTGGATGGTTCGGTGCTCGCAGTCGATGACCGGCGGCGGATGTTCAATCCCGGCAACTTGCTGTGGCACTCGGACCGCAGCTTCAAGGCAACGCCGGCCAGATATTCGATGCTGCACGCTCGGGTGATTCCTCCGGTCGGAGGCGAAACGCAGTTCGCCGACATGCGGGCCGCCTATGACGCGCTGCCTGATGCGAAAAAATCCCGCATTGAAACGCTGGTCTGCGACCATTCGCTGATTGATTCACGCGCCTTGTTGGGCTTCGACGACTGGACACCGGAGGAGGCTAAGGAGTTTGCACCCATGCCGCAACGGCTGGTGCGCAGGCACGCGGGATCGGGACGGGGCAGC
>JANNTE010000290.1:0-10152 GCA_031403365.1 Betaproteobacteria bacterium
TCGCCTCCCGCGCCGGCCGAGATCATCGCCAGAGCAACGCCAATGGCGAGCCCCCGTCCGAGCGTGGAAATCGGATGACGCATTTTCACGTGAGCGATTTCATGACTGATAACCATTGCCAATGCGTTCTCGCTGGGCATCTTGTTCAACAGCCCGCGAAAAACCACGATATTGCCGCCAAGCGTGGCAAACGCGTTGACCGTCGGCTCGTCGACGTAGTGCACCTGAATGCGCATGCCGTCGGGAAGTTCCTGCGCCGCCACGATGCGCTCCGCGAGCTGTTGCAGGTACCCGGTCGCTGGACCGGGCGCTGGCAGCACGCCGGCAAATCGCGCGGCCACGTCAAGCTCGGTTGAAAACGGTATGTGCTTCGCCAGTTTGTCGGCCAGCAAGGCCAGCGCGGCGAAAACGATTGCCACGACCACGACCAGGCCGCCCAGCAGACGCAGGAAATCGAGCAGCGGATGGGACTGGCTGACGTTGATGCCTTCGGGCAGATCGGGATTCTGGTACTTCACTGTACTGGCTTCACGACACTGGCTTCACGATTCTGCCGAGCCGCCTTGCAGGCTCAGTTCGGTGTCAAGGCCGTGCCATAAGCCATGACTTCCACGGCACCAAAGCTGTTGCGGCTGCGGCCGGGAATTGAAAAGGTCTGAAATTTGACATTGACGATCATGTGCGCGCCTTTATCCCGCGCTTCCTGCTTCATTCGCAGCACCGCTTCGCGACGGGCGCGATCGAGCAGCGATTCGTAACCACGCAGTCGTCCGCCGATGATGCTTTGCAGTCCCGAAATCACGCGCTTGAAATAGTCTTCCGAGATCACCACGCTGCCAGTCACCAGCTCTTGTGCGCCTTTGCTGCTCAGCGGCGGAAAACGGTTGGAGAAAATCAGAATCTCGCGCATTTCCTTCTCGCGCTTGAGAATGGAACGGTAGTGACGCCGCTCCGCGATGCGGCCAACTGAATAGCCCACGATCAGCAACAGCAGAAAAATTATCAGGTCGATATATTCCGTCACGATTTTATTCCGGGATCGCGGCGCACCTTGGGGAGCGGATTATTCCAATACCACGGCGGTGCCGTAGGCCAGCATTTCAGCCGCACCCTGTGTGATGGAAGAGGTCGTAAAGCGAACATTGAGCACGGCATTGGCACCGGCCGATCTGGCCTGTTCGAGCATTCTATCGGTGGCTTCCTGACGCGCCTCCTGCAATAGCTCGGTATAGCCCTTGAGTTCCCCTCCGACGATGTTCTTCAGTCCCGCGAGCAAGTCCTTCCCGACATGCTTGGAGCGAACCGTGCTGCCCTGGACCAGTCCCAGATGCTTCGTGATGCGTTTGCCCGGTACGATTTCAAGATTGCTGATCAGCATGGAATCTCCCCAGTTTCCGACTATGTTTTGATTATGCCACCCGGCGCGGTGCCGTTGTGCATGGCGCGCATTGATCTCTTGCCAGTACGCTGACCTGCGCGCGCCCTTGTGCCCGGGATCAAGTATTGCTGAAGCGCTGACGAAGAACCGCTTTCTGCACTTTGCCCATGGCGTTGCGCGGCAGATCGTTAACCAGGTGAATTTGCTTGGGCACCTTGAAGTTGGCAAGGTTGCTTTTCAGTGTCGCGATCAATTCCCCCGGATCGAGGTGCGCTCCGGCGCGCGCAACCACCACTGCGATGACCGCTTCGCCAAAATCGGCGTGAGGGACACCGATAACCGCCGACTCCGTCACTCCGGGCAGCGCATCAAGCGCGAGTTCGATTTCCTTGGGGTAGACATTGAAGCCTCCGCTGATGATCAGATCCTTGGCGCGCCCGACGATGGAAACATATCCGCCGTCATCAACGGTACCGACATCCCCGGTCCGAAAGTAGCCATCCGCGGTAAATTCTTCGGCGGTCTTTTCCGGCATCTGCCAATAGCCCGCAAATACGTTCTCGCCCTTGATCTGAATTGCGCCGATGGCGCCGGCGGACATCGATCGATCATGGTCATCCGCCACTCTGACCGACACGCCCGGCAGTGGAAAACCAACCGTGCCGCCACGACGCTCCCCGTTGAGCGGATTGGAGGTGATCATGCCGGCTTCGGACATGCCATAGCGTTCCAGGATGGTATGGCCCGTGCGCGCGTGAAACTGCGTGAACGTTTCCATCTGAAGGGGCGCCGAACCGGAAATGAACAGCCGCATGTTCGGGCAGGCCTCTCGGCCGAATCCGGATTCCGACAGCAGTCTGGTATAAAACGTGGGCACACCCATCATCACGGTGGCGCGCGCAAGATCGTGCACGACCCGTTTCGCGTCGAACTTGCGATGCCAGAGCATTTTTGCGCCGGACAGCAACGCACAGTGATTGGCAACGAACAGTCCGTGAACATGGAACACCGGCAGCGCGTGGAGCAGAACATCACGATCGCTGAATCCCCAGTAGTTCACCAGAATGCGCGCATTGGATCGAAGGTTGCGATGCGTCACCATCGCTCCCTTGGAGCGCCCGGTGGTCCCCGAGGTGTAGATGATGACGGCGAGATCATCCGGCCCGGCGTCAACGGTTTCAAATTCTCCCGGCTGGTTTGCCGCTGCGTCCTTCAGGGTGCCGTTTCCCTGCTCATCGAGCGTCAGCACCTGCGTGCGTCCGTGCGCAAGTTCGCGCATCAGATCCAGTGACTGTGGCGCGCAAACGACTACACTGGGCTTGGCATCGCCCAGGAAATAGGCGAGCTCGGAGCGCTGGTAGGCCGTATTGAGCGGCAAATAGACCAGTCCGGATCGCAGGCAGGCCAGATAGAGAAACAGGGAAGCCGGCGATTTGTCGATCTGCGCGGCTATGCGATCGCCGCGCGCGGCACCGGCTTCGATCAACGCGTGCGCATACTGTGCCGACTGGAACGCCAGTTGGGCGCGGCTGTAGCTGCGACCGTCGTCAGTTTCCAGGAATATCTCTTCGCGTCCGGAATCAATAACGGCCGCCACGGCGGCAAAGAAGTTTTCTGTCATGGACCGTTCAAATCAGTGTATCAATGACGCCGGCAGACATGCACTCATCCACGCTGCCGGGCTCGGTGTTACGGCGCAGGACCAATGCCATCGCTGCCGGTGGCAGCAATCGAATGCTGGCACCGGGCAAAGCAACCACGCGCCCAACCGATGCTGCCAGGGCCAAATAGATGCCGCCGCCGGCATCGCCAAATATCTGCAATGTGACCCTGTGCCCGCGCTCGCGCAGCGACGACAACACCAGAGAAAGGTGGGCGACGTACTCTGAAATCATCAGACGCTCATCGCGCAACGTGGTCGCCTGTCCCGGAGCATCGAGGAAAACCGTGACCGCAGCCTCGCCGGGTTTGCGCGCCAGGGCAAGACATTCTCCCGCCAGGGTCCAGATCGCAAGCGCACCCACTGCGGCGCCATCGATAAATCCAAAAAAAGCATTGGTCGAAGACTGATCGCTGCGACCAATGAGCACCCCGTCCATCTTTTGCGCTTTCACGCCTTGCGGAATGATCTCCCGAAGCACTCCGGGCAATTCCTCCGCAGCATCCGCCGGTGCCGCCGGTGCAACACCCTGGGCGAGCAAACGGGTACCAAGCCGGGTATGCCATCGTTGCAGGTCAGGCAGTGCGCTCTGCCCGCACTCTGCGACCCAGGCGCGAGCAGCGCCGCGATACGCATCCGGAAGATCGTCGCACAGTCGGTCCGAGTCAAGAAGCTTCACTCGCGCGGCACCGCCCATCAATGCGGTAACGGCATCGTAGTCTGTAGCGTCAAGCTCGGCAAAACCGCCCAATGCCTGAATGACGGCGGGCCCTGACATTGCAAGACGGGATTCCTGGCAGTAAACACGCTTGGCACAGGTGGCGGCGAGCATGCTGGCGCCTCCGAAGCAGTCCCGCCCGATCAGCGCCAGCGAAGGCAATCCGCCGAGGCGCGCATCAAGCATGCTTCGATAGAGTTGCCGAAATGCGCCCAGGGCCGAAAGACCCCCATCGAGGCGCACGCCGGCCGAATCCAGACACATGATGACTGGCCGCCCTGCAGAACGGCTTTCTTCGAGCAGTTCGGCGCACGAATTTGATTCCGCCACACCGAATGATCCGCCCGCCATGCTCCGGTCGGTGGCAATGATCGTTACTTCGCGACCGCCGACCATGCCGGTTCCAGAAACCAGAGAACCATGTGTCTGAAGCCGTTCTTGAGTCGTTCCGTCATCCAACAGCGCTGTAATGCGCTGCCCGGGAGTGCTGGCGGTAAACGAATCCCCGGGCATCAGATTGCGCACCAGCGCCGCGCGATTTCCTCGTAGGCCGCAACAGACTCGGTGATCCTTTCGGCCACGCAATATTCATTGGTCTGGTGCGCCATCTGCGCTTCTCCCGGTCCGAGTATGACCGTGGGCGGAGTGTCGTATGCAACATTGAGCGCAGCGGCATCGGTAAAATAAGTCGCCACGCGCGGCTGCGGCCTGCTGCCCAGAATCGGCCGCATGATCTCGAAGACCTCCTGCATCCAGGGGTGCGTGGGCTCGGTAAACACCGCCTCCAGATCAAGCAGGGTTTCGATCTCGACTTCGTCGCCCAACTGGCGTTGCAGCTCGGCTTTCAACTGTGCATGCTGCACGCCGGGAATGGAGCGGATATCGACGCCGATTACGGCTTCGTCAGGCACCGAGTTGATGTTGAGCCCTCCGCGAATCGTGCCGACGTTCAGTGTTGCCTGGCCCATGAGCGGGTGGGGTGCGTTGGAAAAACGGAATTTCTCCAGAATCGACAATGCGCGAGCGGCTTTATAAACCGCGTTCACGCCTTTTTCCGGCATTGAGCCGTGCGCAGTTACGCCGCGCGTGCGCGCATTCATCCACAAAGCTCCGCGGTGGCCGACAAAGGGGTAATTTGACGAGGGTTCAGCCACTACCACCGCGCCGGCGCGCCCGAGAGCGCCGCTTTCGCGGGTCAGGTGAAATGCGCCCTGGCAGCCGGTTTCCTCGCCGGCGGTAATCACCAGTTCCAGTCCGGGAGAACGAGCCAGCTTGTCGGCGAGATTGAGCGCGGCCACGACAAAGGCAGCCACGCCGCTTTTCATGTCGCTGGTTCCGCGACCGTATAGCTTGCCGCCATCGGGTTCCGCGGAAAACGGGTCCATGTTCCAGGGCGCGGCGCCCAGCGGCACGGTGTCAATATGTCCGGTAAAACACAACGGCCCTTTTTCGTGTTTGCCGCCTATTGTCGCCACCAGACTCACGCGCTGTGGCGAGAAGGCGTGATAGTTGATTTTGAATCCGGCCTTTTCCAACAACGCGCCCAGATGCCGTGCGCATTGCTCTTCCTGGCCGGGAGGATTGATGGTGTTCATGCGCACCAGCCGGCGTGTGAGTTCAACCGCGTCGAGTGCCGCCATGTTCCTGTCTCCTCAAGTCTTGCCGAAGTACGCGGCGCGCACTTCGGAGTTCTCACGCAGCGCTGCTGCATCACCGGCGGCGACCACGCGCCCCTGCGACAACACGTAGCCATGGTGGGCAATGGCCAGCGTTTGCTTCACGTTTTGTTCCACCAGCAGCACGCTCACGCCGGACTCATTGATGCGGCGGATAACGCTGAAACTTTCCTTTACGAATAACGGCGACAAACCCAGCGATGGCTCATCGATGATCAACAGTTGCGGTGCCGCCATCAGTCCGCGACCGATGGACAGCATCGCCTGCTCGCCTCCCGACATGGTACCCGCAAGTTGGTCCAGGCGCTCTTTCAGTCGCGGAAACGTCTCGAACACGGTGGCGAGCCGCGCTGGCGGATCGGCGTTCTTGTCGGCGTAAGCGCCCATCAGCAGATTCTCCCTCACGGTCATTTTTGCGAACACCTTGCGGCCTTCGGGAATGCAGGCGATGCCGCGGGCGACGATACGGTGTGCCGGCAACGCCGTGATATCCACACCGTCGTACAGCACTCTTCCGCCGCGCGCGGGGGTGAGGGCAAGGATGGCGCGGATCAGCGTGCTTTTGCCTGCGCCATTGGCGCCGAGTATGCAGGTGATCTCGCCCGGCTTCGCGATGAGCGACACGCCGCTCAACACATCGGCCTGGTCGTAACCGGCACGCAGGTTTTCGATTACCAGGCCGCCCGCCATCTCAGTCCTCACCCAGATAGGCTTTGCGCACCTGGTCGTTCGCCACCACTTCACGGAATTCGCCTTCGCAGATTTTCTGTCCGTAGTTGAGCACGGCGCAGCGCTGTGTGATGCGCTCGATGACATTCATTTCGTGTTCAATAAGAATTACCGACAAGTCGGGCAGCCGCGCGCGTGCGGCCATCAGATCGTCCATCAGTTCGTGGGTTTCATCCTGGGTCATGCCGGCGGAGGGTTCATCGAGCAGCAGAATCCTGGGTTCACTGACCAGCGCGCGGCAGATTTCCACGCGGCGGCGGTCGATCATGTTGAGCGCCGCAACCGGCTCGGCCATGCGAAGCGCGAGCGGCTTGCTGAAAACATCCATCAGCGCACGCGCCTTATCCATACCCAGCTCGACTTGACGCGCCAGCGCGCCACGCCGGAACAGATTCGTCCACAGACCATGATCGAGATTGCGATGATTGCCGATCATTAGATTGTCAAAAATCGACAAAGGCAGACACAGCCGCGAGCGCTGAAAAGTGCGCGCGATACCGGCGCGGCTCACCGCCTGCGGTGTGGCGCCGGTGATGTCCGCGCCATTGACACGCACACTGCCGGCGGCGGCGCGATACAAGCCGGTCACGGCATTGAAGAACGTGGTCTTGCCCGAACCGTTGGGGCCGATCAGGCCAAAGACTTCGTTCGCTTGTAATTTCAGATCGAATGCATCAAGCGCGGTCAGCCCGCCAAATTTCACGGTCAGGCCGGAAACCACGAGCAGCGGTTGGTTCATGGGCGTGAAGGCGATGGAAAATACTCTCGCAAGCGGCGCGGTAACAATCCGTCTGGCCGAAACAGGAGAATCAGAATCACCAGCAGCGCATAGAGCAGAAACCGGTATTCCTGGATGACTTGGAGTTTTTCCGGCAGCACCAGCAACAACAGCGCCGCGAGCACGACGCCGCGCGGATTGCCCAGGCCGCCGAGAATGACAATGGACACCAGAATCAGCGAATCGCCGAAGGTGAAGTTATTTGGCGCGATGTAGCCGCTCATCATGGCGTAAACCGCGCCTGCGACACCGGCCAAAAAATTACCGGACACGAAGGCAAGAATTTTCCAGCGCGCGATGTCGATGCCGGATACGGCGGCGGCCGTTTCATCCAGCCGCACTGCGTCGAAGCTCAAGCCGATCCAGGATGACTCCAGCCGCTTGACCAGCACATAAGCGGCGGCTGCCAGCAATATCGCGAGCAGCGTGTAGTTGAGATAAAACGAGGCCTCGACACTTTCGGTGACGCGAATCGGTTCATTGAACTGCCCGCCGAACAGCGTCATGCCCGGCACCTTCAGGCCTTGCGGGCCACCCAGTGCGTCGTTTACTTCCAGAAAAGTCTTGAACAGAATGCCGAAAGCAATGGTAATCAGCGCCGCGTAATGCCCGCGTGTGCGCAACATGGGCAGGATCAACACCGTGCCGATCAGCGCCGCGATCATCCCCGCGCCGGGTATCACCAGCAGATGCGGCACGGATGTATGCGTAACGAGCAGCGCGGCGCTGTAGCAGCCAATGCCAAAGAAAGCCGCACCGGCGAAATTGGCCACGCCCGCATAGCCGAATTGGATGGTCAAGCCCAGACACGCGGTGGCGTACAAGGCAACCGTCGCCAGCATGAGCAAGGCAAAATGGGATTCGTACAGAGCACAGGCGAGTAAGAGGCTGGCGGCCAGCGCGGTTGCGCGCGTAAATCCCGGTTCGCGCGCGCTGATGGTTTCGAGGTGTTGGCGAAAACCGGTTTTTTCCAGCGTAACGAGTAGCGAGATAACCGCAATGGCGAGCAAGGCGATGTGCCACTGCGTTTCTAGTTCCAGAAACAGCAGCACCGCAACAGCGGCGAGCGCCATGGCGGCGGCAATGCTCAGACGCGCGCGCATAGAATCCATCGGGCTCATACCCGCTCTGCGGTCGTTTCCGCGAGCAACCCGGTAGGCTTCCAGGTCATGAACACGATGACCGCAGCGAAAGCGAATACGTCCTTATAAGCCGGCACGCTGAACCAAACCGCGCCGATGGTTTGCAGGGCCGCGAATAAGAATCCACCGAGAATCGCACCGTAGATGTTCCCCAGCCCGCCCACCACCGCAGCGCTGAAACCGATAACGCCCAGCAGCAAGCCCATGCCAAAGTTGATCTCGCTGTAATACAAACCGTTGCCCACGCCGGCCAATGCCGCCAGCGCAGAGCCGAGCGCGAAGGTAATCATCACCGTACGCTCGAAATTAACTCCCATCGCGCGCGCCGTGTCGGGGTCTTGCGCCACGGCGCGGATGGCTAATCCCAGACGTGTGCGATTGATGAGCAGGTGAACCGCCACGATAGACAGCAATCCGCTGGCAAGCACGATCAGGCTGTCGAGCCGCAGTGTAAGTGCGCCAAAGATGTAGCTGTCGTCTGGCAGCAGGCGTGGAAACGGTTTGGGATTGGAACCTTGCGGATAAAACAGCCGGATCGCCTCGCGTAGCACAAGGCCGAGCATGAGCGTGATGAGCAGGGTATTGAGCGCGGGCGCCTTGCGCAAGGGCAAGACCAGAAAGCGCGCGATCAACGCGCCGAGCACCGCCATCGCCAGCACGCCGGCGGCAGTGCAGAATATCAACAACAGCAAAGGCGACTCGATGCCGGCGGCATTCAAGCCAAAATAAGCGGCCAGCGCGACGAAGGCTCCTGCCATCACCACATCACCGTGGGAAAACTTGATGACATCCAGCACGCCGAAGAAGAGCGTGAAGCCAACCGCAACCATGGCGTAGATCACGCCCAGCATGATGCCATTGAGCAGGTACTGGCCGAGGAGTCCCGGGTCCATGCGCGGAGGGAAGGTTGTTCTAGCGGGCTGGCAATTTACGCTTGCCCCTGGCGTAGTCGCTGTCTTCCCACACCACCCACTTGCCATCCTGCACGACGAATCTGGTAATCAACGGCACCGTGTTCTGGCGGCGATCATCGAAGGTCACCGTGCCGACGATGGATTCGTGATCGCGCGTGGTATTCAACTCAGCCATCACCTTGCGGCGGTCCGGCCCGGTTTTCTCCACCGCATCCATGATCAGACTCGCCGCGGCAAATGCAAACGCGCCGTAGGCTTCCGGCGCTTCGGCGTAATTTTGTTTCTGGTATTGCTCGAGGAAAAACCGTCCGCCCGGGAGTTTCTCGGCCGGCGCGCCTTCGCGAAACGCCAGCGTGCCTTCGGCGAGCGGACCCAGGCCTTCGATAAATGCATCCGATACGATTCCCGAAGTGCCCTGAAACACCGCCTTGATTCCGAGCCGGTCCATCTGCGAGCGGATGCGCACACCGATCGGGGTGAGGCCGCCGAAATAAATCACTTCCGGCTTGAGTTCCTTGATCTTGGTCAGTTCGGCGTTGAAGTCTTGCTGATCCGCGGTCACGCCAAAGGTGCCGAGGATGCTGCCGCCTCGTTTTTGAATTTCGGCGGAAAAATATTTGTTATGGCCTTTGCCGTAATCCGTGGTGTCGTGAATTACCGCCCATTTCTTGTATTTCAGTTCCGTCATGAAGCGCGCGGCAGTCTCGTTCTGGTTGATCATGGTGCCGTTCACGCGATGCACTTCCTTGTAGTCGTTTGCGTAAGTCACATCCGGCAGCACCGCACCCCACACCACCACCGGCAGGCCGAAGCGGTGGTAGACATCCACCGCTCCCATCGCCACCGCGGAGCAATAGTGGGTCACGCCAGCGATGATTTTCCTGTCGGCTGCCGCCTTGGTCGCCACCTGCACGCCGATATTGGGCTTGCATTCGTCGTCGAGCACCATCAGATCGTAGGTATATTTTGATTTCGGGTCCGCGTTGCGCAGCCGCACGGCAAGATCGGCTGAATTGCGCCCGCCCAGGCCGTTGGCGGAAACCCCGCCTGAGAGCGGTCCGATAAACACCAGCTTGACCACTTCTTTGGCATGGCTGCCCGAAGCGCCAAGGGAAAAAAATACCAGCAAAGCCGCCAGCGCAAAGTATCGGAATCTC
>JANNTE010000291.1:0-31960 GCA_031403365.1 Betaproteobacteria bacterium
GCCATTCCGATCTCCACACCGTGAAGAGCGAGTGGGCGGGTACCGTCTACCCCTGCGTTCCCGGGCACGAGATCGTCGGCCGGGTGACGGCTGTCGGTCGCGAGGTGACCCGGTTTCAGGTCGGCGGCTTTGCGGCGGTCGGCTGCATGGTCGATTCGTGCCGCAAGTGCCGAAGTTGCTGTTCGGGCCTCGAGCAGTACTGCGACAAGCGCGACGTCACCTTCACCTACCACGCTGCCGACAAGCACCGTCCCGGCAAAGTCACCTATGGCAATCTCGGGATCGCGCATACTCGCTGGGCCACCCACGGCGCGCCATCCGAGCGCAATGCCCATCCCCATGTCAGCGAAGACGGTCTGGCTGTTGTGCACAACGGCATCATTGAAAATCACGAAGCCATACGGGCACGGCTTTGCGCTGCCGGTTATAGCTTCACTTCGGACACCGACACGGAAGTCGTCGCGCATCTGATTCACCAATGCTGGAAGCACGAAGGAAGTCTGTTGGCTGCCGTGCGCAAGGCAATCGAGGAATTGCACGGCGCCTACGCGATTGCCGTATTGTCCGAGAGGAATCCGGAAACACTGGTCGTTGCGCGCAAAGGCGCGCCGCTCCTGCTGGGGCTGGGGAAAAACGAGAATTTCGCCGCCTCCGACACCTCCGCGCTTCTGCAGGTTACGAAGAGAATTGTCTACCTGGAAGAGGGCGACGTGGCAGAAATCGGGCTGCACGGCGTGCGCATCCGTGACGCGGCCGGCAACGAAGCGAGCCGGCCGGTGCATGAAAGCACGCTGTCCGCCGACGCGGTGGAGCTTGGTCCTTACCGGCACTACATGCAAAAGGAAATTTTCGAGCAGCCTGGCGCAGTCGCCAACACCCTGGAAATGGTCATCGGCGCCCATTCAATCGTGCCGCAGTTGTTTGGCGTAGAAGCCGAATTCACGATGAAGCGGATCAACGCCGTCACCATCCTCGCCTGCGGTACCAGCTATCACGCCGGACTGGTTGCACGTTACTGGATCGAGGCGATTGCCGGCATTCCCTGCTCGGTTGAGATCGCCAGCGAGTTCCGCTATCGGGAAAGCGTACCGAATCCCGATGCGCTGGTCATCGCCATTTCCCAGTCCGGAGAAACAGCCGACACGATCGCGGCGCTGCAGTTCGCCAAATCGCTCGGGCAGGAGCTGACTCTGGCCATATGCAATGTGGCGGAGAGCTCGTTGATCCGGCATGCCCACCTGAAATTTCTCACGCGCGCCGGGCCGGAAATCGGCGTAGCTTCGACCAAGGCATTTACCACCCAGCTCGCGGCGCTGTTTTTACTTACGCTGGTACTTGCCAAGACACGCGGCCGGCTTTCCCCGGCACAGGAGCAACAACACCTGCAGGCCCTGCGGCACCTTCCTTCAGCACTGCGGGAAGTGCTCTCACTTGAGCCTGAGGTCGCGAAATGGGCAACGCGTTTTTCCGGGAAACAACATGCATTATTCCTTGGTCGGGGCATGCATTACCCGATTGCGATGGAAGGTGCGCTCAAGCTCAAGGAGATTTCCTACATCCACGCGGAGGCCTATCCGGCTGGCGAGCTCAAGCACGGACCGCTCGCCCTGGTGGACAAGGACATGCCCGTCATCGCGATTGCGCCAAACGATGCCTTGCTGGAAAAGCTGAAATCAAACCTTCAGGAAGTGCGCGCCCGCGGCGGAGAGCTTTATGTGTTCGCCGACGCCGACACGCAGATTCAGGCCGGCGAAGGACTGCACGTCATCCGCATGACCGAGCACGCGGGTTATCTGAGTCCAATTCTTCATACCATACCGCTTCAATTGCTGGCGTATCATGCCGCGCTGACCAAGGGTACCGATGTCGACAAACCGAGAAATCTGGCGAAATCTGTAACCGTCGAGTAGCCCGTAAACTCTTGAGGAGACGTACTCATGCGCAATCGAGCCAAACTATGCATCGCTGCTTTGTCCCTGGCGCTGGCCGTTGGAGCGACGCTCGGCCACGCCAATTTGGGGAGCGATGATCCGGTGTCCGCCACCACAAATGCCAGCTACCAGGAAGGGGCCAAAGCCATCAGCGCGCAGGACTGGAACATGGCCATTGAGCTGCTGACCAAGGCCGTACAGGCCGAACCGAACAATTCCGATGCGCACAATTTGCTCGGATTCGCGCATCGGAAGAAAGGCAACTTCGACTCGTCGTTCGCCCACTACGAGGAAGCGCTGAAACTCAATCCCGGCAACAAGAACGCGCACGAATACATCGGTGAAGCCTATCTGCTCACCGACAATCTGCCCAAGGCCGAACAACATCTCGCCACGCTGGCGAAGCTATGTTCACCGATTCCCTGTGAAGAGTACAAGCAGCTCAGGCGCGCCCTGGACGCCTACAAGAAATCCAGGAAGTAGCCATGCCCAATCCGGCGATCCGCGCCGTGCTGTGGGATTTTGGCGGCGTGATGACGGAAAGCCCATTCCTAGCGTTCCGCCGCTTTGAACGTGAGCGCGGGCTACCCGGCGATTTTTTGCGCGGCATTAATTCGCGCAATCACGACCACAATGCCTGGGCGCGCTTTGAGCGTTCGGAACTATCTCCTCAGCAGTTCGACGAGGCCTTTGCGGCGGAGACCCGCGCCGCGGGCCACGAAGTGCGTGGCCTCGACGTAATCGATCTGCTTTATGGGGAAATCCGCCCGGCCATGGTCGCCGCGCTCACGATCTGCAAGGGCCACTTTCTCAATGCCTGCGTCACCAATAACGTAAAGGCCGCGCCGGGACGCGGGTTCGAACGCAACGCCGCTCGCGCTTTGGAATGGCAGCGCGTTCTCGGCTTGTTCGATAGCGTTATCGAATCTTCGAAAATTGGTTCTCGCAAACCGGAAACGCTGTTCTTTGAACGTGCCTGCGCACAACTCGGCATCGATGCCAGGCAGGCTGTTTATCTGGACGATCTGGGAGCCAATCTGAAACCGGCCCGTGCAATGGGCATGCACACGATCAAAGTGGACGATCCGACCGTTGCATTATTGGAGCTTGAAGCGGTGCTGGGTGTGAACTTGCGTTGACGCGGCTCGCTTCTCAGGGGCGGGCTCGGCGCGGCTTGTAGGGAGCGCGCACAAAAAGCCGGTCGTACAGGGGCCGCGGCAGGCGGCGCAACACCGCAGCCACCAGCGCCATCTGCCAGGGCAGCACATAGAATTTCTTGCGCGCCGCGATCGCGTTGGCAATTTTCGCCGCCGCGCGATCTGCATCCATCAGAAACGGCATGCGATACGGATTGTGCGAAGTCATCGCGGTCGCGATATAGCCCGGACAAATGGTCACCACCGATACGCCGCTGCCGTGCAGCTCGACACGCAGACTTTCGAGATAGGAAATGGCAGCGGCCTTGGAAGCGGAGTATGCGGCAGCGCCCGGCAACCCGCGAATTCCGGCCACGCTGGCAATTCCGACCAGCACACCGTGGCCACGCCGTTTCATGGCTTCGACAAACGGCTGAAACGTCAGCATCATGCCCGTGACGTTGATCGCCAGAATTTCCTTGAAAGCAGCGTTGTCCTCGCTGTGGCCGGTGAGAGTACCGGCACTCACTCCGGCATTGGCGATGACGACATCGGGAAGTCCGCTGCGAACAATAAAATCCCGTGCTGCATTTGCCAGCGCGCTCGCATCAGTTACGTCCACACCGTAGGAATGAGATCCGGTGGGCAATGGCGTTGTTAACCGCGTCAGCAAATCTGCTCGGCGAGCCACCAGTCCCAAATGGGCTCCGCGTGCGGCATATTCCTGCGCTAGCGCCCTGCCTATGCCGCTGGAGGCCCCGGTGATAAAAACCCTGCGCGCCGCCACTCTCATTTCAGCAGGCGTAGCGCGCGCACCTCGTCGATCAGGGAATCCACCGTGGGCAGCAAGGCATCCAGGCTGCCGACCATGCCACCGCTGGTCATGTATCGTCCGTCCACGACAAAGGATGGCGTGGCGCGAATCCCGTAAGCCACCGTTGCATCGCGTGCGCCTTGTACCTGCGCGTTGACTTGATCTGAAATCAGCAGGCGTTCGAATTGCTCGCTATCGAGCCCGCTCGCACGTGCCCATGCACGCAGCCCGGCAGTATGGTCCGGATTAAGTCGGCCTTCATGCACCGCCGCATACACCTGCGCATGCAGTCGTTCCAGTTCACCCAGCTGCTCGAGCGCAAAGTAAATCTTGGTCAATGGGGCCCAAGCCACGCGCCGCAGGGCTGGCACGCGCCGGAACAAGATGTCCGCCGGAAGCGCCTTCTGCCACACTTGCAGATGCGGCTCCAGGCGACTGCAGGATTCGCAGCCGTAGTGAAAGAATTCGATGACTTCGATCCGGGCCGGATCGGCGACTGGCTGGGGCGTGATCTCGGCGTAGTCCACGCCCTCCATCAGATCAATTGTCGCGGCGGCAGACGGCAATGCAAGTGCCACCGCTGCGATGGCGACGAGAAACCGGCCGAAGGCGGAACAGGGCTGATTCATCATGACGCCGCCATCGCGCATGACGCGCACCGCGCTAGCGCATTTCGATCAGTTCGTTCAGGACCTGCATCAGGCGATTGTGATTGACACCACCGCTGGCACCAACAATCATCGAAGGACCGGTCAGGTAACGTCCGCCAATGACCAGATAAGGCGTACCGGGAATGCGATAACTGCGCGTCATCTGCATTGCGCGCGAGGCCTTGTTGTTGACGCTGAACGAGTCATAGGTCGCCTCGAATTTCTTGGTATCGACAGCCTGTTCCGCAACCCACTTCAGCAAAGTCGTCCGCTCCGCGAGATTCAACTGTTTCTGATGAATCGCGGCGTACACTTTGTCATGCATTGCCGCGATCAAGTCCATTTCTTCGAGCGTGTAGTAGATCTTGGCGAACGGGATCATGCGCTCGTTGAAAACGGCGGGTACATACCGAAAAACCGCATTCTTCGGTTTAATTTTCAACCAAGTTTTCAGGTTTGGCTCGAATTCATAGCAGTGCGAGCAGGCGTAGTTGAAGAATTCCAGCACTTCAACACCGGCGACCGTGGCCGGCTGCGGTTGCGGCGGATCGACGAGCTTGTATTCCTGATTGAGCACCGGCTTGGCGGTTGCCGCCGGCACGATGGCGACTCCCAAAATCGTCACAATTGCAATCAGCAGATGGCGTAGTTGATTCATGGTCGATCCCGTAGTGTTGATATTAGTTCGGTTCATTCGCGAACCTTGATCAGGTTCGCTTCCAGATTGTTTTCCTTGAGAGCGGCGCGCGACTTGCCAAGTTCATCTTTGCTCGAAAAAGGCCCGACCCTGACTCGGTGCCATACCTGACCGTCCGGCAGCGTTGCGGTCTGAATTTGAGTCTCGATGCCAGCCAGAGCCAGCCGCGCCTTGAGGTTGTCCGCATCTGATGGGCTCTGAAAAGCTGCCACCTGAAGAAAATAGACTTCCTTGCCTGCGGCCGGCGTGGTGCGCTTGAATTCCTTGTCGGTTACCGCCTCTTCGGTGCCCGGCAGAATCTTGTAGAAATCGAAGCGTGGTTTACCCTCGCCGCTCTTCGGCGGCTTTCCGCTGGCGGTGCCCGGTGGCGAAGGTTCCACCGCGGAGGACTTGCCACGCGAATCCGCGGAGGCCTCCTCGGACTTCTGCAAAAACGGATTGGCTCCCTTGTTGATGTACAGTGCAACGCCAAGCGCGATGCACAAGCCAGCCAGCAAACCGATCAGCATGCCGACCCACATCGAGCCGCCGCCCCCGCCCGCCGCTGTCGCCTTGCTTCTGTAGTCGCCCTTGTAGTCTCGGGTCATGTCTGAAGTCTACCTTACATCCGTTCTGGCGCGTTCACGCCCAGGATCTCGAGGCCGTTGCGCAACACCTGCCGCACCGCCGCGGCCAGGGCAAGTCTTGCCAGCTTGACGCGCTCATCTTCGACCAGAAAACGCGTCGAGTTGTAGTAACTGTGAAACTCGCCCGCCAGATCCTTGAGATAAAACGCCAGCAAATGCGGCGCCAGTTCGCGCGCCGCGCCTTCAATCTGATCCGGATAATCCGTCAGCCGCTGCAAAAGCTGCGGTTCGAGTGATTCAACGAGCGGGCTCAGGTCCGCGTTGACCAGCTCTGCCTGGTTTCCGCCCCATTGCTCCATCACCGAGCACACGCGCGCGTGTGCGTACTGGATGTAGTAGACCGGATTGTCGTTGCTTTGCGATTTCGCCAGGTCGAGATCGAAGTCCAGATGCTGGTCGCTTTTGCGCAGAACGTAAAAGAAGCGGGTGGCATCGTTTCCGACCTCCTCGCGCAGCTCGCGCAGGGTGACAAAATCGCCGGCGCGTTTGCCCATCGCGACTTTCTCGCCGCCGCGATAAAGTACGGCGAATTGCACCAGCGGAACCGTGAGTTTTTCCGGGTCGGCCCCAAGTGCCTGCAATGCGCCTTTGACGCGCGCGATATAGCCATGATGATCCGCGCCCCATACGTCGATGATCTGATCATAGCCGCGCTCAAGTTTGTTCAGATGATAGGCAATGTCCGAGGCGAAGTAAGTGAATTGACCATTCTCGCGGCACACCACGCGGTCTTTTTCATCGCCGAATGTGGTCGAACGAAACCACAGCGCACCGTCCTTTTCGTAGAGATATCCGTTGTTTCGCAGCTTTTCCACGGCGCGGGCCACTTCACCGCTGCCGTAAAGCGAGGCTTCCGAAAACCAGCGGTCGTAGCGCACGCCAAACTGCGCGAGGTCGTCGCGTTGATCGGCGAGCATCGCCTCAAGGGCAAACTTGTGCAACAACCACCAGTCCTCGCCCAGTGCGGTTTTGGCGCGGACCATCAGTGCGTCGAGCGCCGCGTCGGCATCTTCGCCCTGCGCGGGTATCGTGGTGGTTAATTCGTGCTGCAGCTTTGCACCGTAAGCCGCTTCAAGCTTGGCGGCGATATCGCGCACATACTCGCCGCGATAACCGTCTGCCGGAAACGCGACCGACATGCCGCGCGCTTCGAGGTAGCGCAACCATACCGATGCCGCGAGGATATCCATCTGCCGGCCAGCGTCGTTGATGTAGAACTCGCGGGCAACCTCGTGACCAGTGGCCTCCAGCACGTCGGAAAGACACGCGCCGTAGGCGGCACCGCGACCGTGTCCGACGTGCAACGGCCCGGTCGGATTGGCGGAAACGAACTCCACCTGTACCTTGCGACCCCGGCCCAGATGTGTGCGTCCAAACTTCCTGCCGCGTTCGAGCACGTCGCGGATGACCTGTTGTCTGGCCGCGGGTTTCAGGTACAAATTGACGAATCCGGCGCCCGCAACCTCGGCCTTGTCCAGTGCCGGCGATGTGGGCAATGCCGCCACCAGAGCCAGTGCCAGGTCGCGCGGATTGCGTTTCATCGATCGGGCAAGTTGCATTGCCAGGTTCGAAGCATAATCTCCGTGCTGCGTGGATTTTGGACGATCGAGCACCACCGGCATGGCTCCGACTCCGGGAGCGACAATCTGAAGGGCCGCGAGAAGCAAATCGCACAGATGGGTACGCAGGTCGGCCGGGATGTTGCTCATTCGCGCGCGTGCCTCAAAAGAAAGCGGCGATTATACCGGCACGCTCCCGGCGTTCCGTCACAGCTCCAGAGGATCGACGTCGATTGACCAGCGAACGCGTGCGGCCTTCCGTTGCGCGAGCAGCGGGTGCCATTGCGACAGAAAGCCCTGCAACTGCCGGCGCGAGCCGGATTGCACCAGCAGGTGCCCGCGGAAATGGCCGGCTACTTTCGAGACGGTGGCGGGAACGGGATCGTAGACGGTGATGGCCGCGTTGCCGAGGTTCGCCTGAGCCGCCGCGTAGTGCAGGAAGTCCATAAGCTTCGATTCGCTCTGCGATTCGGCGCGCAACAGGGCTTGTGACACGAATGGCGGAAATGCCGCACGGCGCCTTTCGTCGAGCAGCTCATCAGCGAAACTGCGATAGTCTTGACGCACCAGTGCCTGGTACAGCGGATGATCGGGAAACCGGGTCTGGATCAGCACCTCACCCGGCAACTGGGCGCGCCCGGCCCGGCCCGCGACTTGCATGAGTTGCTGGAACAATTTCTCGCCGGCACGAAAATCGGCCGAGAACAGGGCTGCGTCCGGATTGACAACGACAACCAGCGTCAGATTTGGAAAATCATGCCCTTTGGCCAGCATCTGAGTGCCGACCAGAATGTCCACACGCTCTGCGCGAATGTCCTCCTGCATCGCCTGCCAGGCGTGCTTGCGCCGCGTGCTGTCGCGGTCGATGCGCAGCACGCGCGCAGCAGGGAAATGCGCTGCCAGCAATTGTTCCAGGCGTTGCGTGCCCTGACCCTGGCCTTTCAGGTCCTGGTCCCCGCAAGACGGGCACGCGCGCGGCAAGCGCTCTTCATGGCCGCAATAGTGGCAACGTAGCAAAGCTTCGTGCAGATGCCAGACCAGCCGTGAACTGCAACGGGTGCAGCCGGCGTTCCAACCACAGGCGTTGCATACCAGCGCCGGTGCGTAGCCACGCCGGTTCAGGAATACCAGACTTTGCTCGCCGGCACGGTGGCGCGTATCTATCGCGCGCAGCACCGGATCGGCGAGGCTCTGACCCCTGGTCAGACCGGCAATATCGATTAGTTTGATGGTTGCGCGCGTCGCCGCCGGCCGCTGGCTCAAGTGCAAATGCCCAAAGCGCCGGTTGCGCGCGTTGAGATAGGTCTCGAGCGAAGGTGTAGCAGAGCCAAGCAGCACGGGCACATTGCGTTGGTTCGCGACGTAGATAGCCAAGTCACGCGCGGAATAACGCAGCCCGTCTTGCTGCTTAAATGAGCCGTCCTGCTCTTCGTCCACAATGATCAGCCCTAGTCTTGGTAGCGGCGTAAAAATCGACAGGCGAGTGCCGATCACAACTTGCGCCTGACCCCCATGCGCGGCGAGCCAATTTGCGCAGCGCTCCCCATCGGATAGATGACTGTGCAGACCGACCAGGCGTAGCCCCGGAAAACGACCGCGAAAACGCTCCTCAAGCTGCGGCGTCAGATTGATTTCAGGCACCATCAGCAGTGTCTGCTGGCCGCGCGCGGCGACTTGCTCGATCAATCGAAAGTAAATTTCGGTTTTCCCACTGCCCGTGATACCTTCCAGCAGCCACGGAGAATAGGTTCCCCAGGCTGCGGCAATAGCATCGACCGCGGAACGCTGTTCGCCGGTCAGTGCAGGCTGCGTCAGTTTCGCCGGGCCCGACAAAATGGGACCAGCGATTTCGGCTCTCGTCTCCACCCATCCGGCCTGAACCCAAGACCTCACCAATGCGGGCGCACGCGCAGACAGTGCGCGCAATTGCGCTTGCCCGAGCCCGTTTCCCAGGCGCAGCGCGTCCAGCAGGCGGCGCATGATTACGGCCCGGGCCGGAAACTGATCCGGGGTCAGTTTCCAGCCGGTAGCGGTAAGCGCATACTCATGCGGTGGCTCAGGCAAGACATAGCGTACGCGCCGCAGTACTGCAGGCAGACCGACGAAAGCGGCTTGTCCAATCGGGCATTGGTAGTACTCACTGGCAAAGCGGATCAGGGCCAGCGAATCGCCAGACAGCGCCGCCACAGGCAGAATCTTCTCAATGCTGCGCAAGCGGGTGGCGGGGAGGTCTGAGCGTTCTGCCACTTCCATCACCAGTCCAACCTGGCGCCGCTTGCCGAAAGGAACCACGACGAGTTGACCTTTCGCCGCTATCAGCTCGCCGGCACGATAGTCAAACAGCGAATTGACCGGACAATCGAGCGCGACTTTTGCTATAGCCATAAGGAAGCGATAATGCCGGCCGTTAGTCCCAGGGGCTGAATGAGTCTAAAGATTCTGCGCTAACTGACTTTCGGAAAAGGGCTTTTTCCGAACGAGAAATTGCTGTGGATAATTCTGTTGATGAAACGTTCCCGATCTGCCCTATGTAATCGGGCTGGAACCCAGAAGGGGCGCGGGATTGCACATGTCAACAACAATTAAACACAAATTATCAATGGCTTACATTGCTGCGCGTGAAGTGGGGTTTACGCCTTCAATCCTTACGTCTTTACACCGGAAATTGTGCATAAACATTAGGGTGTTGCGTGCTGGACCCTGTATCCATCCTCAGTGAAATTGCCGGCTTTGCGACTGCACTGCATCCACCAAAGCGGCCAGGTTTTCAGGTGGCGTGAACTGGGAAATACCATGGCCAAGATTGAAAACATGGCCGCTGCCATGACCGTACCCGGCCAGAACCTTGCCGACCTCGCGACGCACAACTTCGGGTGAAGTCAACAGCACTGCCGGATCGAGATTGCCCTGCAGGGCCACGCGGTCACCGACACGGACACGTGCCTGGCCAATGTCCATGGTCCAGTCCAGACCGAGCGCATCGGCACCGCATTGCGCAAGGCTGTCCAACCACAATCCACCGCCTTTGGTGAATACGATGCGCGGGATTTTTTGCCCTTCGCGCTCTCGTCTCAACTGGGCGCAGACGCTTTGCATGTAACGCAGGGAAAACTCGTGGAATGCTTCGCCCGACAGCATGCCGCCCCAGGTATCGAAAATCATCACCGCCTGAACCCCGGCATCGATTTGCGCATTGAGATAGTCGGTTACCGCGCGCGCATTGACCTGCAAGAGATGATGCATAAGATCGGGGCGCTGGTAGAGCAACTTGCGCGTTTCGTGAAAATCAGTGCCACCGCGCCCCTCAATCATGTAGCAGGCAAGCGTGAACGGGCTGCCGGAAAAACCGATCAAAGGTACCGAACCGGCAAGGGCCGATCGGATCTGCGAAACCGCATTCAGCACATAGCGCAACTGTTTCGCCGGATCAGGCGCGATCAACTTTCGAATTGCGATCTCGTCACGCACCACGCGTTCGAACCGCGGGCCTTCGCCTTCGGCGAAATACAGGCCCAGTCCCATGGCATCAGGAATGGTGAGAATGTCAGAAAATAAAATCGCCGCATCGAGCGGGAAACGTGCGAGCGGTTGCAGCGTCACTTCGGTGGCAAAGTCCGGATTTTTGCACAAATCCAGGAAGCTGCCGGCGCGGGCGCGGGTCTGGTTGTATTCAGGAAGATAGCGGCCAGCCTGGCGCATGATCCAGACCGGCGTATAGGGAACCGGTTCGCGCAGCAGCGCACGCAGGAAAACATCGTTCTTGGGTTTGGACATGGAGGGCTGAAAAGTCAGCCTGATCGGCGTGTCATGTCCGCAGGCGCGATCGGCTCCATCGAGGTTGTCCGGTCAATCGACACCGTGTATCAGCGCGGCAAATCGGAACGGCCCATCAGGAATTCGTCGACTGCTCGTGCGCATTGACGGCCCTCACGAATCGCCCACACCACCAGCGACTGGCCGCGACGCATGTCCCCGGCGGCGAACACGCGCGGCACGGAGGTGTGATATGCCTTGGGGCCTTCGGTGTCGGCTTTGACGTTGCTGCGCGCGTCTTTTTCAACAGTGAATTGTTCGATCAAGCCGCCTTGCACCGGGCCGAGAAAGCCCATTGCCAGTAGAACCAGGTCGGCCTTGAGTTCGGTGGCGGAGCCGGGCACTTCGCCCATCTTGCCGTCCTTCCATTCGACGCGGACGGTTTTGATTTTCTTGACCTTGCCCTTCTCGCCGATGAACTCCTTGGTCGCAACTGCCCAATCGCGCTCGCAGCCTTCTTCATGCGAGTACGAGGTGCGCTTTTTGATCGGCCAGTACGGCCACACCAGCGGCTTGTTCTCCTGCTCCGGGGGCTGGGGCAGCAATTCAAACTGGGTCACCGACAAGGCGCCCTGACGGTTCGAGGTGCCGACACAATCCGAGCCGGTGTCCCCGCCGCCGATCACCACCACATGCCTGCCGGTGGCGAGAATTTGTCCGGGCACTTTGTCACCGGCGACGATTTTGTTCTGCTGCGGCAGAAAATCCATGGCGAAATGTACGCCCTCGAGCTCGCGCCCCGGCACCGGCAGATCGCGCGGGTGCTCGGCACCGCCGGTCAGGGCCACGGCATCGAACTCGGAGAGAACATCAGCGGCGCTGACATTGCGGCCTACATGCTTGTTGGTGCGGAACTCGACACCCTCGGCGCGCATTTGCTCCATGCGCAGATCGATGCCGTGTTTCTCCATCTTGAAATCAGGAATGCCATAGCGCAGCAGGCCGCCGATGCGGTCATTCTTTTCAAACAAGGCCACGCTGTGACCGGCGCGCGCGAGTTGTTGCGCGCAGGCAAGCCCCGCCGGGCCGGAACCGATTACGGCGACTTTTTTGCCAGTCTTGTGCTTGGGGAGCTGCGGCAGCACCCAACCTTGCTCCCAGCCCTTGTCGATGATGGCGTGCTCGATGGACTTGATACCCACCGGGTCATTGCTGATGTTGAGCGTGCAAGCCGCCTCGCAAGGCGCCGGACACACGCGCCCGGTGAACTCGGGAAAATTATTGGTCGAGTGCAGGACATCGAGCGCCTGTTTCCAGTCCTGCTTGTAGACGAGATCATTCCAGTCGGGAATGATGTTGTTGACCGGGCAGCCGCTCATGCAAAACGGGATGCCGCAATCCATGCAGCGCGCACCCTGGGTGCCCGCCGCCTGGTCGCTCAGATGCAGCACGAACTCTCGATAATGTTTGACGCGCTCGCGCGTATCCTGCGCCGCCTCGGTCAAGCGCTGGTATTCCATGAAACCGGTGATCTTGCCCATACTGTGCTATTCCTGATTCGATTGCCGAAGACACGCGCCTGGCCGGAATCGCGGGGATTCCGGCCAGCACACTTCGTGAGTGATTATGCCGCTTGTTTGCCGCTTTTCGCGGCCATTTCGCCCAGCGCGCGGCGGTACTCGGCCGGGAACACCTTGACGAACTTGGCGCGATAAGCCGCCCAATTCTCCAAAATGTCTTTGGCACGAAGGCTGCCGGTGATGCGCGCGTGGCGCTCGATGAAGCCCTTCAACAAGGCCTCGTCGCTCTGGCCGAGATGCCAGAGATCGCGCGCAAGCTTGGCCTCTTGTTCCGCCTCGCTTAACACCGCTTCCAGTTGCACCATCGAGGTGTTGCAACGGGTCTGGAAACTGCCGTCCTCATCTAGCACGTAAGCGATGCCGCCCGACATGCCGGCGGCGAAATTACGCCCGGTCATGCCGAGCACAATGACCGTGCCGCCGGTCATGTATTCGCAACCGTGATCGCCCACGCCTTCCACCACGGCGAGCGCGCCGGAGTTGCGCACGCAGAAGCGCTCGCCCGCCACACCGCGGAAATAGGCTTCACCGGCGACCGCGCCATACAGCGCGGTGTTGCCGATGACGATGTTCTCCGTCGGATTGCCGCGAAACTTGGGCGAGGGCTGCACGGAAATGCGCCCGCCCGACAAGCCCTTGCCGACATAATCGTTGGCTTCGCCGATTAATTCCAGCGTGATGCCCTTGGCGAGGAAGGCGCCGAAGCTCTGGCCGGCGCTGCCGGCAAAGCGCACCCGGATGGTGTCGTCGGTCAATCCCGAGTTGCCGTATTTCTTCGCCACTGTCGAGGAGAGCATGGTGCCCGCCGTGCGATTGACGTTGCGAATCGGCATTTCGATGGTGACTTTTTCGCCGCGCTGGATGGCCGGTTGCGCAAGCTCGATCAGGCGATGGTCGAGCGCTTTCTCCAGGCCGTGATTCTGTTGCTCGCAGTGAACAATGGCCACTTCGGGCGGCATCTTGGGCATGTGGAAAATGCGCGAGAAATCCAGTCCTTTGGCTTTCCAGTGCGCAATGCCCTTCTTCATGTCGAGCAAATCGGTGCGGCCGATCAGATCGCCCAACTTGCGGATGCCGAGCGCAGCCATGATCTCGCGTACTTCCTCGGCGACGAAGAAAAAGTAGTTCACTACATGCTCGGGCTGGCCGCTGAATTTCTTGCGCAGCGCCGGGTCCTGGGTGGCGACACCGACCGGGCAGGTATTGAGATGGCATTTGCGCATCATGATGCAGCCGGTCGCCACCAGCGGCGCGGTGGCAAAGCCGAATTCATCGGCGCCCAGAATCGCGCCGATGGCGACATCGCGCCCGGTTTTCATCTGGCCATCGACTTGCACGGCGATGCGCCCGCGTAGTTTATTGAGCACCAGGGTCTGCTGGGTTTCCGCCAGCCCCAGTTCCCAGGGCGTGCCGGCGTGCTTGATGGAAGACCAGGGCGAAGCGCCGGTGCCGCCATCATGTCCGGCGATGGTTACGTGATCGGCTTTCGCCTTGGACACCCCTGCGGCCACCGTGCCGACGCCAATTTCGGATACCAGCTTGACGCTGATGGAGGCGCGCGGGTTAGCGTTCTTCAGATCGTGAATGAGCTGCGCCAAGTCTTCGATGGAATAAATATCGTGATGCGGCGGCGGTGAAATCAGGCCCACGCCGGGCACGGAGAAGCGCAGCTCGGCGATGTAATCGGAAACTTTGTGGCCTGGCAACTGGCCGCCCTCGCCGGGCTTCGCACCCTGGGCCATCTTGATCTGGATCTGGTCGGCGCTGTTGAGATATTCCGCTGTGACACCGAAGCGGCCGGAGGCGACTTGCTTGATTTTTGAGCGCAGCGAATCGCCTTCGCGCAACACGATGTCGCGCTCGACGCGTCCGCGCCCGAGACGGGAGGCGAGCGTTTCACCGGCTTTCACCGGCGCGTAACGGCGCGGGTCTTCACCGCCTTCGCCGGTGTTGGACTTGCCGCCGATGCGGTTCATGGCAATGGCGAGTGTAGTGTGCGCCTCGGTGGAAATGGAACCGAGCGACATGGCGCCGGTGGCGAAGCGCTTGACGATGTCCTTTGCCGACTCGACCTCGGTGATGGGAATAGCCTTGGCCGGATCAGCGCGGAACTCGAACAGGCCGCGCAAGGTCATCTGCCGTTGCGACTGATCGTTGATGATGCGCGCGTAGTCCTTGTAGGTCTGGAAGTTGTTGGTGCGGGCCGAGTGCTGCAATTTGGCGATCGCATCCGGCGTCCACATGTGCTCTTCGCCGCGCACGCGAAAAGCATACTCGCCACCGGCATCGAGCGCGTTGCTCAATACCGGATCGTTGCCAAAGGCGTCCATGTGCAAGCGGATCGCCTCTTCGGCGACTTCGAATACGCCGATGCCTTCAATGTTTGAGGTCGTCCCGGTGAAGTATTTGTCGACCATGCCGCGCGCCAGACCGACGGCTTCGAATATCTGCGCACCGGTATAAGACATGTAAGTCGAGATGCCCATCTTGGACATGACTTTCATCAACCCCTTGCCGATGGCCTTGACGTAATTCTTGACACCTTTCTCGCCGCGATAATCTTCCGGGATGGACGGATCGCCGTGCAAAATGGTTTCCATCGCCAGATTGGGATGAATGGCCTCGGCTCCATAGCCGGCGAGCAGTGCGAAATGATGCACCTCGCGCGCCGAGCCGGTTTCCACAACCAGGCCCGCGCTGGTACGCAATCCCCTGCCCACGAGGTGCTGGTGTATTCCCGACAAAGCCAGCAGCGCGGGAATGGCCAAGTGTTCGGCATCGACTTTGCGATCCGACACAATAAGGATGCTATAGCCGGCCCGAACCGCGTCTTCTGCCTGTGCGCACAGGCTCGCGAGCCGGGCTTCAATCGCCTGCCGGCCCCAGGCTACCGGATAGGTAATGTCAATTTCAAACGACTTGAACTTGCCGCCAGTGTGGCTATCCACATGCCGGATGGCATCCATTTGATTGAAATCGAGCACCGGCTGGCTTACTTCCAGCCGCATCGGAGGATTGGTTTCATCAACGCCGAGAAGATTCGGCTTGGGCCCGATAAACGACACCAGCGACATCACCAGCTCTTCGCGGATCGGATCAATCGGGGGATTGGTCACCTGGGCAAACAATTGCTTGAAATAGTTGTAGAGCGGCTTGTTCTTGTTCGACAACACCGCCAAAGGTGAATCGTTGCCCATCGAGCCAATGGCCTCTTCACCTTGCTGTGCCATCGGACTCAAGATGAATTTAAGATCCTCTTGCGTATAGCCAAAAGCTTGCTGGCGATCCATCAGCGCCACTTTGCTTTGCTCGCCGGGTTTTGCCGGTGCCGAAAGATCATCGAGCTTTATGCGGATGCGCTCGATCCAGGCCCGGTACGGCTTGGCGTTGGCGAGCGTGTCCTTGAGTTCCTTGTCGTCGATGATGCGCCCGGCCTCAAGATCGATCAGAAACATCTTGCCAGGCTGGAGTCGCCATTTTTTGATGATTTTC
The DNA here is from genome assembly GCA_031403365.1 of Betaproteobacteria bacterium. Lineage (GTDB taxonomy): Bacteria > Pseudomonadota > Gammaproteobacteria > Burkholderiales > JACQAP01 > JACQAP01. The sequence continues at coordinate 16,239 of JANNTE010000291.1, forward strand.
TCTTCCGCAATCGGCAGCACACCGGTCTCCGAGGCCATGACGACCATGTCGTCGCTGGTAATCAGATAACGCGCCGGGCGCAGCCCGTTGCGATCCAGAGTGGCGCCAATCTGGCGACCATCCGAAAATGCCACCGCGGCCGGGCCATCCCAAGGCTCCATCATGGCGGCGTGATATTCGTAGAACGCGCGCCGGTGCGAGTCCATGTAGGTGTGCTTTTCCCAAGCCTCGGGAATCAGCAGCATCATCGCGTGTGCCAGCGTATAGCCGCTCATGGTGAGCAATTCCAGCGCATTGTCAAATGACGCGGAATCGGATTGCCCGTCGTAAATGAGCGGCCAGACTTTGTGCAAGTCCTTCCCAAGCGCAGGGCTGGATATGGCGCCCTGGCGTGCACGCAGCCAGTTGACGTTACCACGCAGGGTGTTGATTTCTCCATTGTGCGCGATCATCCGGAACGGATGCGCCAGATCCCAGGTTGGGAACGTGTTGGTCGAAAACCGCTGGTGTACCAGCGCAAGCGCAGAGATCACCCTGGGATCGGACAAATCCTTGTAGTAGGTGCCGACCTGACCGGCCAGAAGCATGCCCTTGTATACCAGCGTGCGCGCCGACATCGAAGGCACATAAAATTCCTTGCTGTGTTCAAGTCTGAGCGCCTGGATGGCGTGCCCCGCGACCTTGCGGATAATGTAGAGCTTGCGCTCGAGCGCGTCGGTCACCGTGACACCTGCGCCGCCTCCGATGAACACCTGACGAATGACCGGTTCGATGAGTTTGACCGACTCGCCCAGCCCGCTGTTGTCCCGCGGTACATCGCGCCAGCCGAGCAGTACCTGACCTTCGTCCTTGATCGCGCGTTCGATTTCATATTCGCAGGCGAGTCGCGATGCCGGTTCCTGGGGCAGAAATACCATACCCACGCCGTACTCGCCGAAGCGTGGCAACTTCACGCCCTGGGTAGACATTTCCTCGCGCAGGAACTGGTCGGGAATCTGGATCAGAACCCCGGCGCCATCACCAGCCAGCGGATCGGCTCCGACCGCGCCGCGGTGGGTAAGATTCTTGAGAATCAAGAGGCCTTGCTCGATGATGGCATGGCTTTTGACGCCTTTGATGTTGGCAACAAAGCCGACGCCGCAGGCATCGTGTTCGTTGGCGGGGTCATAAAGTCCCTGCCTTGCAGGTAATCCGGGGTGTGCCATATCGTCTCGCCTCTAACGCATTAATTGCCCGCTCGGGCGCAGCTCGTCGGTCGTCGCGACGGCAACAACTGGCGCTTGCCCTTCAATGTTACCGCGATTGGCCGCGCCCGATCAATGATCGATCGCCAAGAGCCGGGCGCCGGCCGCTCAGATTTCCTCGACGCTGAACAGTCTGCGGTGCTCGCGGATCGCGTAGCGGTCGGTCATTCCGGCGATATAGTCTGCGATGGCTCGTGGCAGGTCGGCCTCGGCTCGCACCTGGAACTCCGGTGGTAACAGGCGTGCGTCTGCCAGAAAGGCGCGAAACAGGTCGGATACGATGCGCCGGGCCTTGTTGCTCATGCGCGCCACCCGGTAATGCTGGTACAGGTGCTTGCGCAGGAAAATCTTGATCTCCTGGGCTTCGTTCTGGATGGCATTGCTGAAAGCGATGAGCGGTGGCGCATTGCGAACGTCATCAATGCCGGCCGGGCGGTTTTGCGCAATCAAGGTCCGGCTTTGAAGCGTCAGGTCGGTTACCAGAGTATTGATCATGCGCCTCACGGTTTCATGAATCAGACGGCGATCGACAAGATCGGGATACGTTCTGGTTACCAATTCAAGATGCCGGCAAAAAATTGGAACGGACGACAACTGGTCGATTGATATCAACCCTGAGCGCAATCCATCGTCCACGTCATGGTTGTTGTACGCGATCTCGTCGGCCAGATTGGCGATCTGCGCTTCGAGGGACGGCTGCTGTTTGCGGATGAAGCGAGCGCCGACATCGCCCAGTTTTTCGGCGTTCTTGACAGAGCAATGCTTCAAGATTCCTTCGCGCGTTTCAAAACAAAGGTTCAGTCCTTCAAAGGCGGCGTAGTGCTGCTCCAGCACATCGACCACGCGCAAGGACTGCAGATTGTGCTCGAAGCCACCGTGGTCCTTCATGCACTCGTTAAGCGCGTCTTGACCGGCATGGCCGAAGGGCGTATGCCCGAGGTCGTGCGCCAGCGCCACGGCCTCGACCAGATCTTCATTGAGCGCGAGGCTGCGTGCCACCGATCGTCCGATTTGCGCAACCTCAATGCTGTGCGTCAAGCGGGTTCGGAAGAGGTCGCCTTCGTGGTTTACGAATACCTGGGTCTTGTATTCAAGTCGGCGAAACGAGGTCGAGTGGATGATCCGGTCGCGATCGCGCTGGAATTCGCTGCGACCCGAGGGCGGGGATTCCGCGAACTGCCTGCCTCGGGATATTTGGGGATGCGCTGCGTAAACCGCCAGATCAGGCATGCTCAGCCGCTTCTTCCAGGACGGCCCGCAAATCATGCATTGCAAAATCCGCCGTCAGGAATGCGCGTCCCAGCGACTTCAGCAATACCAGGCGAAGCTTGCCGTTGTCGACTTTCTTGTCATGGCCCATTAGCTCAAGGTAACGATCGGCGCCAAGTGATGGAGCTTCTACCGGCAGACCGGCACGACCGAACAGGCGCGCGACGCGATCCACATCCGGGGTGCTCAATAAACCCATGCGCCGCGAAAGCCTTGCCGCCAAAACAGTTCCGGCCGCCACTGCTTCGCCATGCAGCCAGGTTCCAAATCCAAGGCCGGTTTCGATCGCATGACCGAAAGTGTGTCCGAGATTGAGCAACGCCCGCTCGCCGGTTTCGCGTTCGTCCGCGATCACCACGGCTGACTTGTTCTCGCAACAGCGCGCGATCGCATGGATAAGTGCTTTTGCCTCGCGTCGACGCAAATGATCAATGTTGGCCTCCAGCCATTCGAGGAATGGCAGATCCATGATCAGGCCGTATTTGATGACTTCGGCAAGTCCCGCCGAGAATTCGCGCGCCGGCAGAGTGTCAAGCACTGAGGTGTCCGCAAGCACCATGCGCGGTTGATGGAACGCGCCTATCATATTCTTTCCGAGGGGGTGGTTGATCGCAGTCTTGCCGCCGACTGAGGAATCCACTTGCGCAAGCAGTGTCGTGGGTACCTGGATAAAGGGCACCCCGCGTTGATAGCTGGCTGCGGCAAATCCGGCAAGATCGCCCACCACTCCTCCGCCAAGTGCAATAACGGTGGAACCGCGTTCACATCGGTTCGACAACAGTGTGTCAAATACGAGATTCAATGTTTGCCAGTTCTTGTGCGCCTCGCCATCGGGCAATACCACGGGAACGATTGCCACGCCCGCGCCTCGCAACATCGAACTGAATTTCTCAAGATAGAGAGTTGCGATGGTGGTATTTGTAACCACTGAAACCTTGCGCTGCGGCAGATGGGGCAAAATCAGGTCGGTTCGAGTAAGAATTCCTTCGCCGATATGAATGGGGTAGGCGCGCGCGCCCAATCCGACGGTTACGGTCTGCATTGCGGTTGTTGTGCCGGAGCGACCTGACCGCCACGCGATTCCAGCATTTGGTGCAATCGACTGACAAGAACGGCGAGGCTCTGGCTGCCGGTATCGATAGTCATATGCGCGACTGCGCGGTAAAGTGGATCACGCGCCTCGAACAACTCGTTGAGCCGCGCACGAGGGTCCGCCGTCTGCAGTAATGGGCGATTCTTGTCGTTCCGCGTGCGGTTCAGCAGGTCTTTGACGCTGGCCCTCAAATAGACGACGGTACCTCTGGCGCGCAGTCTGTCCCGATTCTCGGGTGCAAGTACGGCTCCGCCACCGGTGGCGAGAACAATATCATCAAGGGAGGTCAGTTCGTCGAGCACTGACGACTCACGATGGCGAAATCCCGATTCGCCTTCGATCTCAAATATCACGGGAATCTTCACCCCGGTGCGTTCTTCCACCACTTGATCGGAGTCGTAGAAAACCTTATTCAGGCGTTTGGACAGAATGCGTCCGACGGAAGTCTTGCCGGCGCCCATCATCCCCACCAGAAAAATACTGCCAGGCAAGGCAAAGCCAGCCGGCTCGGAACATTTGGGGAGTTCATTGGTCATCGCGGCATTCTAGCGAAACCGCGGCGCCACAGCGGCAGAAAAAGGAACGGCCGCGGATTCGCGGCCGTTAACGTGAAACCCGTGGGACTAACGGCCGCTCAAGCTGTCCCTGATGACTCTCGGTGTAACGAAGATGAGCAATTCGCGTTTGTCATTCCGCTTCAAGTCCTGGCGAAAGAAAAATCCCAGAAGAGGAATATCTCCCAACAATGGCACCTTGGTCAAAGTCGAAGATTCCTCTTGGGTGTAAATGCCGCCAACCCCCACCGTGCCTCCGTTCTCCACAAGTACCTCGGTGGTGACCTGCTTGGTATCAATGGACGGACCCGCGCTTGTGCTTGCACCGACACTGTCCTTGTTGACGTTCAGTTTCATCAGGATGTTGTCGTCAGGGGTAATCTGCGGTTTGACTTTGAGACTCAGAGTTGCTTTGCGGAACGAAACGCTGGTAGCGCCACTACTGGTCGCTTGCTGATACGGAATTTCCGTGCCTTGCTCAATGAGTGCCTCGACATTGTCCGCCGTAATGACGCGCGGGCTGGAAATTATTTTTCCCCTTCCGTCGGCTTGCAGGGCCGTTATTTCAAGATTCAGGAATTTCGACATCGCGTTATTCATGAGGATCATCGAGAACTGCCCGGCCGCCACACCTCCGATACCGGGCGCACCCATGTTCGAGAATAGCGAGTCGGACAGGAAATTTGGCGTTGTGGAAGACTGACCCGTGTGAAAACCCGTATCTCCGAGCCCGCCCCCGACATTCGCACGGGCGGTGCCGCCCGGTATGCTTTGCCCGCGGCCGGACTGATCATGAAACCCCAGACGCGAACCAAGGTTGCGGCTAAAGGTATCAGCCGCTTCTACGATGCGCGCTTCGATCAATACCTGGCGTACGGATTTGTCGGTTTTTGCCAATAGCTCCCGGATTTCGTCCAATTTCGAAGGCGTATCCTGGACAAAAATCTGATTGGTGCGCTCATCGACCACAGCGCTTCCGCGCTTGGACAAAATACGCTGTGTAGAGTCTGCAATTAGCTTCTGGAAATCTGCGGCTTTTTGGTAGTTGAGTTGGAAACTCTCGGTGCGCAACGGCTCCAGGTCAGAGACTTGCTGTCGGGCTTCGAGTGCCAGTTTCTCTTTGGTGGCCAGTTCATCTGCCGGCGCGATCAAGACCACGTTTCCGGTCTTGCGCATGTCCAGGCCTTTGGCTTGCAGAATAATGTCGAGCGCTTGATCCCAAGGGACGTCCTTGAGGCGCAATGTGAGGTTGCCGCTCACCGTATCACTTGTAATGATGTTGAGGTTCGTAAAGTCAGCGATCACCTGGAGCACTGCGCGCACTTCAATGCTCTGAAAATTCAGAGAAAGTTTCTCTCCGGTATAACCGCCGACGGACTTTGGTTTTCCTGCTCCCTCCACGACTGGTTTTACTTCAATTATGAAACGGTTATCGGTCTGATAAGCGGACTGCTCCCATCGTCCCTTTGGAGACAGCGTGATGCGTGTATTGGCTCCAAATCGGGCCACCTCAAAGTAGTCAACCTGGGTACCGAAATCTGTAACATCAAATCGACGTTCGAGCGATGGCGGCAAGGCCGTTTGAACAAAGTCGACAAGTACACTCTTTCCTTGCTGGCGCAGGTCGATTCCAGTCGTTGCATCTGACAAGTCAACGATAATCTGGGCCTCGCCATTTCGACCGCGGCGAAAGTTGATGTCACGAACTGCATGTTCCTCGCTGGCGCCTGCGGATTCCGCAAAGGTTGCCGGCGGTTCCACTGCCGCCGCCGTGGCGGGATTAGCTCCCGCCAACGTGATGATGACTGTGTTTCCGTCGACTTTGGTCTCGTACTTGACCATGCGCGCCAGATTGAATACCACTCGGGTACGACCTCCGGATTGCCCCAATCTGATGGTACGCAGGTCTCCTTGATTGATCTCCTGGGAGTTCTTGCCAAGTCCGTTGGTTGTGCCCGGAAAATCGAAGGCGACGCGCGGTGGATTGTTAACAGTGAATGCAGCAGGTGGTGCGTTTGGAGAGTCCTTCAATCCGAGCTTGACGGTTATGGTTCCTGCCTGCATGGACACATCTATTGACTGAATAACGTTTGCGTCGGCGGCAGGTTGGTCCTGGCCATGGGCTGCCATGCCTGCCAAAAACATCATCCCCAGCGCCGCGGCGATGAGTTTTATCAGACGACCGATGCGTTTCATATTCGCGTGCTCCTTAGAGTTCATTGTTCGAGCAGCTGCAAACTGCTTGTGCGCTCGGTCCAGGATCCCGACGAAGAATCCTGAACGACTTCCTTGAGTGTCACGGATCCTTCGCTAATCGAAGTTACGACACCGAAATTCTGGCCCAAATAGTTTCCGGATTTCACCCGATAAAGATTGCTATCGGGCGTTCTAATCAGCGCGAAGCGAATGCGCTTCTGCTCCAGGGTGCCAACCATCTGCAGACTTTCCAGCGGAAATGCTTCCAGCGCCTCTTTGCGGCGATTGAGATCGGGGCGAGGACCGCTGCCGGTTCCGGCTCGAACATCCGGTTCAGCCTTGCGTGGCTTGAATGGATCCGACAAATCGAAAGCGTTGTAAGCAAAAGGCTCGAACTGCTTGACTTCCGGAATGGGCTCCACCCTCCCGCGCAGCCCTTCCCCCGATTCCTTGACAAACTGTTTCAGGTCGGACAATTCATCTCCTCCGCACCCGGAAATCGACAGCGCCAGACCGACAATTGCGACGAACGCGCGCATCATGGTTTCTTCTTCTTGGTCTGTGCCGCCGCAGCATCGCGCGCGCTTTTGCGCCGGGCCGCGACTTCGCTTTCGTCCAGATAGCGAAAGGTCTTGGCTATCGCCTCTAGCTTCAGTCCATCCTTACCTGAGGTCAGCGCGACATTATTCAGAGTCACTATTCGGGACAACTGAGAAATATCACTGGCAAACGCCCCGATATCGTGATAATTGCCCGCAAGTCTGATGGTAATGGGGAGCTCGGCGTAGAACTCCGAAGCAGTTTCTGCCGGCGCTGGTTTGAAAAGATCAAATTGCAAGCCGCGACCGAGACCGGCATGGTTGATGTCGGTGAGCAGTGCTTCCATTTCCGATTTGTTGGGCAATTGCTTCAACATTTCGCCGAACGACTCTTCAATTTCGGCCAGCTGCTTTCGATACGCTTCGAGATTCACGGCCTGCTTTTGTTTGTCCAGGAACATGGTTCGCAATTCCTGTTCTTTTGACTGGGAACGGGCCAACTTGTCTATTTGAATTCTCCAGTCAAACCAGTATCCGGCCCCTATTAGAGCGAGCAACAGCAAGAACAAGGCGCCCAGCTTCGGTAATGCCGGCCAGCTGCCAATTTCATTCGGATTGAGTCTTCGGATGTCGTCGAACGTCATGGGGTTTCTTAGGACTTTAGCCCTGGGCCATCAATTTCCTTCGGCCGCGAGATTTCAATATTGAGGTTGAATTCGTTCAGGTCGACTTTGTCTACAGTCACTGCCTTGATCTCGATCAGGGACGGCTTTTCAAGCCAAGGAGACGCCTCGAAATTGCGCATGAGAGTGGAAACCCGGGCGTTGGAAGTCGCGTACCCAACGACATTTACGCGCTGACCCGTCTGCTTTACCGACTTGAGGTAAATACCGTCCGGAAGCTGTCGGACCAACTGATCGAGCAGTCGCACAGTCTCGGTTCGATTGGCCTGCAAAGTCTCTACGACTCTCTTGCGGGCCAGCAGCGCCTGGGTCTGCTCCTTTAGTTTCTTGATTTCGTCGATCTGTTTGTCGAGTACGACGATCTCGGATTCAAGGTACTTGTTGCGAGCATCCTGATTCTCGATACGCTCTGAAAAAATAGTGTGCACGGCAAACACGATGACACCCGCCAAGGCGATCGTCATGCCGGCAAGTATGAAAAACTGCTGCTGCTGTGCCTTGCGCCGGGCCGCCCTGTGCGGCAATAGATTGATTGGGATCACTTGTCAAACCTCCTCAGCGCTAGGCCGCAAGCCACCATCAGGGCCGGCGCATCCACCGTCAATTGTGCCGGCCGCACTCGTGAAGCCACTTCCATACCAACGAACGGATTGGCTACCAGCGTATTCACCTGGGTGCGCTCCGCGACGACCTCGGATAACCCGGGAATCGTTGCCGAACCACCAGCAAGAAACAGGTGATTGACCTGATTGAATTGAGTGGTGGTGAAAAAAAACTGCAGGGCGCGGGATATTTCCAGCGCCAGCGTGTCCATGAATGGCGCCAGCACTTCGGTCTCATACGTGTCGGGCAAACCGCCATTGCGTTTTGCCGCCTCGGCCTCTTCGACAGACCAGCTGTAATGGCGCATGATTTCCTGCGTCAGTTGATTGCCGCCAAATGGCTGCTCGCGCATGTAGACTGACTGAGAATTTCGCAGCATGTTGATATTCATCATCGACGCACCAATATCGACGACTCCTATGGTCTGGTCGAGACCGCCGTCAGGCAGTTGGCCTTGCATCAATTCAAACGCATTCTGGGCTGCGAAAGTATCGATATCCATTACGATGGCTTTCAAACCGACGGACTCGGCAACCGCTACCCGGTCCTCAACCTTTTCCTTGCGTGAAGCGGCTATCAGCACCTCTACGTCTTCGGGACTGTTTGGGGCTGGGCCCAGCGTTTGAAAATCCAGGTTGACCTCTTCGAGGGCAAATGGAATGTACTGATTCGCTTCAGTTTCAACCTGAGCTTCAAGTTGCTCGTCGGTCTGACCGGCTTGAACTACTATTTTCTTGGTGATAACCGCGGCGGAAGGCAACGCCATGGCAAGGTTCTTTGCCCGCGAGCCCATTCGTTTCCAGCCACGGCGCAGCGCATCGCCAACTTCTTCAAGGTTCATGATGTTGCCATCGACAACAGCATCCTTGGGCAACGGCTCAATCGTATAGCGCTCCAGCCTGTAGCGCCCCTTGCCAGCCCCAATCAGCTCCACCATTTTGACTGAGGAGGAGCTAATGTCGACTCCGATCAAAGGCGGCGCTGCCGGCTTTAGCAGGTCGTTGATGAAGTCAGCATTAAACTCGATTTTTCCTTTGAACATTGGCTGCTTAGGCGTGATACGTATAATCTACATTAAATGCTAGCAACAACTATTTTGCTTGTAAAGCCTTTTTACGCAGAATTCTGTTGCCATTAGGTAACACCTCTATAATCGCCCTGGTTTTCAAGCAGAGCCTCGCCGCAAGTACAAAAATGCGTCCCCGTTGGTGGTTATATTCGCTTGTGGCATTGGCTGCGTTTGCGACCTGCGTCGCTTTGATCGTGGGCTACGCCGCCGTAGTCGCCTATCCTAAGCTGCCGTCCCTTGAAGCGCTTACTTCCTATCAACCTAAAATTCCGCTGAAGATCTACAGCGTCGAGGGTGAACTCATCGGCGAGTTCGGGGAGGAAAAGCGCGCATTCGTGGAATTCGAGCAAACGCCGGAAATGCTTCGAAAAGCAATTATCGCCGCGGAAGACGAGCGCTTCTACGAACACGGTGGCGTGGACTACATCGGGGTGGTCCGCGCCGCGATGACGAACTTCGCTTCCGCCAGCAGGCGACAGGGCGCCAGCACGATCACCATGCAAGTTGCTCGAAACTTCTTCCTGAGTACTGAAAAAACGTTCAGTCGCAAATTCAACGAGGCGCTTCTGGCCTTCAAGATTGAGCATAGCCTGACCAAGGACGAAATACTGCAGCTGTACATCAACCAGATTTACCTCGGCCAGCGCGCTTACGGATTCGGCGCCGCATCCCAAATCTACTTCGGCAAGCAACTCGATCAACTCAACGTGGCGGAGCTCGCGATGCTCGCGGGATTGCCGAAAGCACCTTCGCGATACAACCCGGTTGCAAACATGAGCCGGGCCAAGATCAGGCAACGCTACGTATTGCGACGCATGGCAGAACTCGGTCAAATCGACGAAGAGACGCTGTTAAAGGCCGAAGAGCAGCCAATCATCATCTCGCGCCAGTCTCAGGAATTCGCGGTCCGGGCAGACCACTTTACGGAAATGGTTCGTCAAGCCATTCATGACGCCTACAAGGAAGAAGCCTACACGCGGGGCTTTCGGGTTCATACCACGCTTTCGGTTATTCATCAGAATGCCGCTTACCGCGCGCTGCGTCAGGGCGTCCTCGATTACGACGTGCGCCAGGGTTACCGGGGCGCTGAGGGATACTTCAATCTGCCAAAGGAGGAAGTTGGCGAAGAAGCCCTGGAAGATGCATTGCAAGAAGAACTTGAGAGCGACGATATATTTCCGGCGATTGTTCTGGAAGCTGACAGCAAAACGGTCAAGGCCTATCGCAAGGGCGGCGAGACCGTAGACATCACCGGTGGGGGGCTGAAATTCGCCAGTCGCATGATCGGCAATAAAGCGCCGGCGAAAGTACGACTCAAGCGCGGCGCGCTGGTTCGTATTCAGGCTGATGGCAAGGGCAACTGGCAGATCGTGCAACTGCCACAAGCCGAATCCGGACTGGTTTCAGTAGACACCGACACTGGGGCCCTGCGCGCCTTGGTGGGCGGCTTCGATTTCTATCGTAACAAGTACAACCATGTTACTCAGGCGCGGCGCCAACCCGGATCCAGCTTCAAACCCTTTATCTATTCGGCGGCACTGGAAAAGGGATTTACTCCCGCGACGATCATCAACGATGCGCCCCTGACAATTGATGCCAGCGAAACCGGGTCAGTTGACTGGCAACCAAGAAATTACAGCGGAAATTTCGATGGGCCGGTTCGGATGCGAACCGCGCTGACCAAGTCAAAAAACCTGGTATCAATACGAATCCTGCAAGCAATTACTCCGCAATATGCGCAGGAGTACATCTCACGTTTCGGATTCGACCCAAAACAACACCCGCCATATTTGACGATGGCGCTTGGCGCCGGGTCAGCGACGCCGCTGGAGATGGTGATGGGCTACGCTGTGTTTGCAAACGGCGGTTTCCGCACCAGCCCTTACTTTATCGAGCGCATCGAAGATGCACAAGGTACGGTGCTGGGAAAAGCCAGTCCGGTTGCGGTCGGAAAAGGCGCGGAGCGGGTTATCGATCAACGCAATGCCTTCATCATGACCAACATGATGCAAGACGTCATTCGCGGCGGAACCGGTGCCAGCGCAATGGCCCTGGGGAGAATCGATCTCGCAGGCAAGACCGGTACCACCAATGAACAACTGGACGCGTGGTTTGCCGGCTTTCAACGCCATTTGGCGTGCGTGGTCTGGGTCGGCTACGACAGTCCGCGCTCGCTTGGTGACCGTGAGACAGGTGCCGTTGTTGCCCTTCCGATCTGGATGTCCTACATGGGCACGGTGTTAAAGGATCAACCCGAAGTCCTGCCCATAGCCCCCCAGGGGGTGGTGGCGGTTGCGATCAATCCGGAAACGGGGCTCCGCGACAGGAACGCCGAGCGGCCGATGATCGAGTATTTTTATCACGAGAACATACCTCCGGAGAGCGACGGCGGCCCGGGTGAAGGGAACGACGACGCGCCCAAGGCCGCTGACGAAGTCAAGGATGAACTGTATTGACGTTGATGCCCAGAGATCCTGCAAACAACCGCCATATGCGCGAACACATCGCCCATCTGGCCGCCCGCCTGATGGCAGTCGACGGCATTGACGACTTCGCTCTGGCGAAGCGCAAGGCCGCGCGTCAGGCAGGCGCTCAAAGTACTCGCAACCTTCCCGACAACGACGAAATCGCGAGTGCGTTGCGAACGTATCAGACCCTCTACCAGCCAGACGAGCAGCGCGAGCGTTTGCGTCGGCTTCGTATCGAAGCTCGGACCATGATGGAATTATTAGCCGGTTTTGACCCCTATCTGTCCGGCACAGTGGCATCGGGAATAGCCGGAAAGTACTCAACCATTCATTTATTGTTATTCACCGACAGCGTGAAGGATGTGGAATTGTTTCTGTTGGGCCGCAGTTTGCAGTATCGCACCGGTGACCGTCGCGTTCATATCGGGCAGGATTTTCGCGACGTGCCGACTTTCAATATCTGCAACGAAAACGCCGACTTCACCATAAGTGTATTCACCCGGCGCGATCTTCGCGCGCCGATCCGCTACTCGCCCGACGGGCGGCCTCTGGAACGAATTGGTATGGACTGGCTCAATGCCGCGCTCGCCGAGCAGCGATCCGGGCAGGTGTGAGGACTCAGCCTTCTTGCAGCCAGACGGCGGCATCAAGCGCGAAGTAGGTCAGGATGGCATCGGCTCCGGCGCGCTTGAATGCCAGAAGGGCTTCAAGAGCGCATTTACGCTCATCGATCCAGCCATTTTGTCCAGCCGCCTTTAGCATCGCGTACTCTCCGCTGACCTGATACACGAAGGTCGGGGCGCCAAACTCATCCTTGACCCGCCGGACAATGTCGAGATAAGGCATCCCTGGCTTGACCATGACGATGTCCGCACCTTCGCCCAGATCCAGTCCCACCTCCCACAACGCTTCATTCGAATTGGCTGGGTCGACCTGATAGGTGAATTTGTTTGCCTTGCCCAAAGTCGACGAAGAACCCACCGCATCTCGGAACGGGCCGTAAAAATTCGAAGCGTACTTGGCGGCATAGGCCAGTATCCGCGTGTGAATGAACTTGGCGGCATCCAGGGCGTCACGCAGTGCGCCGATGCGTCCGTCCATCATGTCCGAAGGTGCAACGATATCAACTCCAGCCCGCGCGTGCGACAACGCCTGCATGATCAATACTTCTATGGTTTCGTCATTGAGCACGTAGCCGCTGGAGTCGATCAGGCCATCCTGGCCGTGACTGGTATACGGATCAAGCGCAATGTCCGTGATGACTCCAAGGTCGGGGAATTGCGCCTTGATCGCACGAATGGCCCGCGGGGCAAGGCCATCGTCATTAAAAGCTTCCTGTGCGTTGGCTGTTCTCAGGCGATCGTCTACGACCGGAAACAATGCGATTGCCGGAACACCAAGCTCAACACAGCGTTGGGCTTTCATGAGCAGGCGGTCAACGGACAAGCGCTCTACCCCTGGCATCGACGCTATGGCTTCGCTGCGATTCTGGCCATCAATGACGAAAATGGGATAAATCAGATCATCTGACGTCAGTCGATGTTCCCGCACCAGCCGGCGCGAAAAGTCATCGCGGCGAAGCCGACGCAGCCTGCGGCTTGGATACTTTCCCAAAAATTGCATATGTCCGGCTCCTCGGTAACTTGTTCGCTACAGTAATGCATTGATTTTATGACATATCTTTCCCGTTCAGGAACTTTCAAACCGCGTGACGTTCTTATTCCGTAGACAGCAATGTCTCCCGCTTCACCTCCCTGAGCGGGTGCCTTAATCCAATTGAGGCATTGTCTTTCCCCCGGTTTTAGTCCCCTAGAACCGGGGGATTTTTTTATTCTACCCGCTCGTTTGTGCTTCAGGCGGACTCGTACCATCGTGCCAGTACCGCTTCTGCCTCAGCAACACCGACCCTTGTCTGAGCTGAAAATAGTTGCACCGACACGGCGGGAAAATCGGCCGCAAGAATCTTGGCCGTGCTGCGCAACTGCTCGGTCGCCGCTTGTCGCGCCAGTTTGTCGGATTTGGCAAGCAACACGTGAGCAGGTTTTCCAGTACCTTCGAACCACGCCAGCAATTGACGATCCAGGGCCTTCATTGGGTGCCGGATATCCATGATTACAATCAGGCCGCGCAATGAAGGGCGCAGCTGCAAGTATCCGGAAATCAGCAATTCCCACTCGTTTCTCATTCCGCGCGGCACCTTTGCATAACCGTAACCCGGAAGGTCCACCAAAAAGCGTTCGCCGCCAAGGCTGAAGAAATTAATTTGCTGGGTTCTTCCCGGTGTCTTGCTGACGAATGCAAGCCGATGGCGCTGCGCAAGCGCGTTGATGGCGCTCGACTTGCCCGCATTTGAGCGCCCGGCAAATGCAACTTCAGCACGCGAGGACGGCAAGCCCGCTTCATCAGTCGCCGACGTAAAGAATGCGATGTCGCGAAACAAGGCTGACGTGCTCATGAGTTACGTTAAAATATCGTCCTGCTTCCGCAACCGTCTATGGAGAGCGATTCGGTGCGGATTGAAATCGGAGAGTGAAAATGAAGCGATTTATTGCGACCATGGTCGCGTTTGTGGCGATGAATGGTGTTTACGCGGCAGGCGACCCCGCCAAAGCGGAAAAAATCGCAGGTCAGGTGTGCGCGGCCTGTCATGGAGCCGACGGCAATAGTCCCCTGCCCATGAACCCAAGTCTCGCGGGGCAGCATCCGGAATACCTGTACAAGCAGTTGACCGAGTTCAAGTCCGGGGCGCGCAACAATCCGGTGATGGCGGGCATGGTGGCCAACCTGTCTGCCGAAGACATGCGCAATCTTGCGGCGTACTACGCGGGAAAGACAGCCGCACATCTCGGTGCCGATGACAAATCCATGATTGATCGAGGACGCACCTTGTACCGCGCCGGCAACCCATCGACCAGTGTCGCCGCTTGCGCCGGCTGCCATTCCCCGAACGGCGCTGGAATGCCAGCCCAGTATCCGCGACTGGCTGGCCAGCATCCCGACTATATAGTGGCTCAATTGAAGGCGTTTCGTGCCGGCGATCGCGCCAACGACCTCAACGAAATGATGCGGGCAACGGCCGTTAAACTCACCGACCCGGAAATCGCCGCACTCGCCGAATACATCTCGGGACTGCGTTAGCCCATCCCGAAACCCCGCCGAATCGTTTTGGTACCGAACTGGACGGCGCGCCAACTTCACTCGGCCGCAACCTTGCCAAATGCCTTTTCGGCCGCTTCCAGCGTAGCGTCGATCTCGACATCGCCATGTGCGGCAGATACAAAGCCTGCCTCGTAGGCCGATGGCGCGAAGTAGATTCCTTGCGCGAGCAGTTCATGGAAGAAGCGATTGAAAGCCGACTTATCGCATTCCATGACCTGTGCGTAGGTCTGCGGCGGGGCAGTGCGAAAATAAACCCCGAACATGCCACCCACGGATTGCGCGGAAAAGGCGATTCCGGTGCGACGTCCTGCGATCTGCAGCTGCTCCACCAGTCTAGCGGTAGTCTGCCCCAGACGTTCAAAAAAACCTGGGGCCATGACCAGTTTCAGAGTCGCCAGTCCGGCGGCAACGGCAACCGGATTTCCGGATAAGGTGCCTGCTTGATAGACTGGGCCCAGCGGCGCGATCGACTTCATGATGTCGCGACGGCCACCGAACGCCCCGACCGGCAAGCCGCCACCAATGACCTTGCCCAGTGTGGTGAGATCCGGAGAGATTCCGAAAATTCCTTGCGCTCCCTGCGCGCCAACGCGGAATCCGGTCATCACTTCATCGAAAATCAACAGCGCTCCGTAACGGGTACATAGTTCTCGCAATGCGTTGAGAAATTCCATGGTGGGTTTAACCAGGTTCATGTTTCCGGCAACAGGCTCGACGATGACTGCCGCGATGCGATCGCCCGACGCCTTGAACGTACTCTCCAGCTTCGCGGGATTGTTGTAGTCAAGCACAATGGTGTGCGCCGCCAGTTCCGGCGGCACGCCGGCCGAATCCGGTTGGCCCAG
>JANNTE010000292.1:0-4115 GCA_031403365.1 Betaproteobacteria bacterium
TGACCATATCGCGCCCTGGAAGACGACGTATCTCGGCGCGCAATTGTTAAGTGGCCCGGTCCGCTTCACGCTCGGCGGCTCCGGCCATATCGCGGGCATTGTCAACCCGCCCTCGGCGAACAAGTACTGGTACTGGAGCAACGACCGGCTGCGCGATACCGCGGACGAGTGGCTGGCCGGCGCCGAGAAGCACTCCGGTTCGTGGTGGACGGACTGGAGCGAGTGGATCGCGGGCTTCGGCGGAAAGAAAGTTCCCGCGCGCATCCCGGGTGCGGGGCTGAAGATCATCGAAGACGCGCCCGGCCGCTATGCCAGCCTGCGCCTGGACGCTCCGGGGGCGACCAGGAAATCGGGCAAAAGCAAGACGTCGGACGAGCCCGGCGCGCGCAAGGCGACAAGCGCGGCCAAGGGGCCGAAAGCCGCGAAACCGCGGGCATTGGCACGAAACAAATCGGGATAGATAATGGCGACCTGGCCCGAATGCGTCCTCGTCGGGCACGGCCACGTTAGAAAAGTTCAAGGAGAAATGGTATGAAACTCAGCAAACAACAGATCGAACAATTTGACCGCGACGGTTACCTGTTTTTCCCGAGTTTGTTCACGTCAGAAGAAGTTCAGGTCTTGCTTAAGGAAGTCCCGGTGATTTATGCCCCTCACCGCCCGGAAAACGTGCGCGAAAAAGGCAGCGACGCGGTGCGCACCAACTTCGCTGCGCATATGTACAACAAACAATTTGCCAAACTTGCGCGTCATCCGCGCATGGTCGAACCGATCCAACAGATTTTCGGCGAAGCCTTGTACATGCACCAGTTCAAGGTCAACGGCAAAATGGCTTTCGACGGCGATGTCTGGCAATGGCATCAGGACTACGGCACCTGGAAAAACGACGACCACATGCCCGAACCGCGCGCGATGAACGTGGCGATTTTCCTCGGCGAGGTCAACGAATTCAACGGTCCGTTGATGTTCATACCCGGCAGTCACAAGCTGGGCGTGCTCGACGCACAGCACGATACCTCCACCACCAGCTATCCGTTATGGACCATCAATCACGACAGCATCCGCAAGCTGGTGGAACGCGGTGGCATCGTCGCGCCGCAAGGCCCGGCGGGTTCGATGATCCTGTTTCACTCCTGTCTGGTACATGCGTCGAACTGCAATCTGTCGCCGTGGGACCGCATCAACGTTTACTTGAGTCTGTGCGCGGTATCCAACCACATCCGCCGCTTCAAGCGTCCCGAGTACATTGCACACCGCGATTTCAAGCCGATCGAGACCCTGCCGGACGACTGCCTGATCAAGGACTACGACGTGCCGCTGCCGTGGAAAGACGGCGCGCCGGAAGAAGCGCTGAAGTCACTTGTCGCAGCCTAGCCAGAGAACGAAATGAATCTGTACGCCAAGCTGCGCGAGCGTGAAGCGCAAGGCAAGCCCTTGCGCGTGGGCCTGATCGGCGCCGGAAAATTCGGCGCCATGTATCTGGCGCAAGTGCCAAAAACGCCGGGCCTGCATCTGGCCGGCATCGCCGATCTTTCGCCGGCGAATGCGCAAATCAACTTGCAGCGCGTGGGCTGGAATTCGCAGCGCTATGCCGCGCCGTCACTGGACGCCGCGTTCTCGTCCGGCCTTACGCATGTCGGCGAGGATTGGCAGGCGCTTTGCTCGCATCCCTTGATCGATATCGTGGTCGAGGCCACCGGAAACCCGATCGTCGCCGTCGAGCACGCTCTCGCGGCATTCAAGCACGGCAAGCATGTGGTGATGGTCACCGTGGAAGCCGATGCCATGTGCGGCCCGCTGCTCGCCCGCCGCGCACAGGAAGCCGGCGTGGTCTACAGCCTCGCCTACGGCGATCAGCCCGCGCTGATCTGCGATCTGGTGGACTGGGCGCGGGCTTCTGGTTTCAATGTAGTGGCCGCTGGCCGTGGCCACAAATGGCTGCCGCATTTCGCCCAATCCACACCGGAAACCGTGTGGGGCTATTACGGGCTCACACCGGAGCAGGCAAAGACCGGCGGCCTGAATCCCAAGATGTTCAATTCATTCCTCGACGGCTCCAAGCCCGCCATCGAGAGCACATCCGTGTGCAACGCGACCGGGCTCACCCCCGCGCCGCACGGCCTCATGTTTCCACCGGCCAGCGTCGACGACATTCCCAACGTGATGCGCCCGAAATCCGAAGGCGGGCATCTGCATCACAAGGGCCAGGTGGAAGTGATTTCCTCGCTGGAGACTGACGGGCGCGTGATTCCCTACGACATCCGCTTCGGCGTGTTCGTGGTGTTCGAGGGCGAGACCGAATACATTCGCAACTGCTTCAAGGAATACATGGTGCGCACCGATTCCTCGGGCCGCTATGCCTGTTTGTACAAACGCTGGCATCTGATCGGCCTGGAAGTCGGCATTTCGGTCGCCTCGGTCGGTCTGCGCGGCGAATCGACCGGCAGCCCGACCGGATTCCGCGCTGACGTGGTGGCCACTGCCAAGCGCGACCTGAAGGCCGGCGAGATTCTGGATGGCGAAGGCGGCTACACCGTGTTCGGCAAACTCATGCCGGCAGAGGCCTCGCTCAAGCTCGGCGCGCTTTCGCTCGGCCTGGCGCACAACGTAAAACTGCTCAAACCCGTCGCCGCGGGCCAGCCGGTGCGCTGGAGCGATGTGGCGGTCGACGAGTCCAGCTACGCGGTTATGTTGCGGCGCGAGATGGAGAAGCTGTTCGCTCCGGCATCAGAAACGGCGCTGGCCTGAGCTTGTGCCGGACGCATTTCAAATTCGTTCGTTCCGGGGGTGCCATGTCAGCAAGAAAACAGTTGCGTACGGGCATGATTGTCATGCTGAGCACGTTGGCAATAGCGGGTGCGCTCACGATGCAACCTGACGCCATCGCCGAGGAAGCCAATGGGAAAACCATGACCATCGTGCGCATCTACACCGGAGCGGACCAGCGCTCGCATTTCGAGGACATTCAAGTGCCGCTGAAAAGCGCCGGCAAGATCGGTTTCATCTCGGAGCTGATGAAAGCCACCGGCATCGTGTTCCGCGAAACCGGCGCAGACTACAACTACGATTTTCATACTGCGCCCCGGCGCCAGTATGTTGTGAACCTGGAAGGTGAAGTGGAAATCGAAGTCGGTGATGGCAGCAAGCGCATCTTGCGCAGCGGCGACATCCTGCTCGCCGAAGACACCACCGGCCAGGGCCATATCAGCCGCGCCGTAGCGGGGAAACCGAGGAAATCGCTGTTCATCACGCTGGACTGATTCCCGGGCGTTTCACGCCCCGCGCAACCGGGACAGATACTTCATGCCCTCTATTGCGCGGCTGCCGTACCAGGAAGTCATTTCGCCGTCGATGAGGGAAACCGCAATCGGTGAATGGTGAACGCCGAACGCTGACAGCGCCTTGTCCAGTTCATCGACATGTTTTTGTCGAAACGCATACGGCTCCGAGGACATCAGCACCCGGTCCACGCTGGCGAGCAGTTCCGGCGTGAGCTCGATTTTCGGATAGCGGTCCCTGCTTTCGATTTGCAGCGTATCCCAGCCGATCGCCGCCAGCGTGCGTGAAACATAGGTGTCGCGCGACACCGTCATCCACGGCGACTTCCAGATCAGGTAGAGCACTTTTTCCCGCGGCAAGTGCCGGCACGCCGCCGCTGCTTCATCAAAAGCTGACTGAAACTGCTCGGAGAGCTTTTCGGCGTGAGCTTCCCGGCCGAAGATACCGCCGATCAGCCGGTATAGCGCGATATTGTCCATCGGGCCGAGGGGATGGGTGACGATCAGGTTCGGAACGAAGCCCCGCATCTGCTCGACCGTGGGTTTCTCGTTCTCGTCGATGTTCACGATCAGGTGCGTTGGCGCCAGCGCCCGAATGGCGGCGATATCGACGCTCTTGGTGCCGCCGACTTTCGGCACCGCCTTTACCTGTTCCCGCGGGTGGATGCAAAATCCGGTGCGGCCGGCGACCTGCTCGCCGAGCCCGAGCGCGAACAGCAGTTCGGTAATGCTGGGGACGAGACTGACTATGCGCGCATCGGCCCCGGCGGGTGAGTGCAGGTGACCGAGGGCATCCGCCAGACGCCGGGAATTTGCAGGCACTGGCTCTCAGGCCGG
>JANNTE010000293.1:0-6395 GCA_031403365.1 Betaproteobacteria bacterium
ATACGGCAATTGCGGCAGCTACAATACCATTCCACATACCGCTCAGTAAATCTTTGCCTGTTTGTACTAGCCAAGACCAAGCATCTTTAACTAGTTCATCCCTGGCGATCACACGTTCGAGATCATGATGATGCGCATCCAGGGCTATCTTATCCTTTGTGGCGCGCTCTGTGATTCCATCTTCAATAGGCCTAGGGTAGTCAGAGCCCGTACCGAGGGCGGCCATTCGTATGCCTTCAAGGCACTCAATCGACGAAACGCGGCATAACCTGTCGCTCCAGCCGACGCCAAACGGTGCGGCTGAGCTAATTCGTTGAGGCTGTAGAAAAACTGTTTTTCCACGCGACCAGCTTCATCCGCTGGCGCCTGCGAGCGCTGTAGCAGAATTGGATTTTTCGTTTATTGATTTCAGTCTGTCGTGGATTTCATTCTTGCTGTTTCGTTTGCCACTTGGTTCTCCCGGTTTCTTGCCTTCCTCACGGCCAATGCCCGTAATGGGCAGGTGCGACAGCGCGTGCTCGAAGGTGCCGGGGAGCAACTGAACGGACAGATCAATGGGCAGAAACTTCATGCCGGTGTCGATTTGTTTGTAGCGGGGCATCGTGCATTTCTTTCTACAAAATCTCGATGGCCAGATATTGCAGGATGCAAATGACTGGAGCAAGATTGGAGGAGGGTTTTTCTACAGCCACGTTGGGCGTCATTGACGCGCGCGCCGTAGTTGAGACGGCTAGGTCCGGGACAACGAGTGAGGTGGTCTGAGCTTAGGAGGAGCAATGCGATTGCCAAATTTTTGGACGCGCCGTGAATTCCTTTGGACTTCCCTGGTTGGGCCAGCGGCCTATCTTTGCGGACCCAGTTCTCGGGCGTCTCAACAGACGCCCTCGGCCGAGGATGCGCAGCTTCTGGGACTGACGGCAAGACAGGCGGTGACGTTGCTACAGACCGGGGATCTTTTAGCAGAGCGCTACGCAATGGCGCTATTGGCGCAGTGCCGCAGTCTTCGCGACATCAATGCGTTTATCTGGCTTGACGAGACGCAAGTGCTGGAGGAAGCCAGGGCAGCGGACAAGCGGCGCGGGTCGGGCGCCAAGCCTGGGTTCCTGCACGGACTGCCTATTGCGGTGAAGGACAACATCGACACCGCGAATGCGCCGACAAGTGCTGGCACGCCTGCGCTGCGGACCCATCGGCCCACCTCCGACGCGCCGGTGGTGAAGTCGCTGTTCTCCGCTGGCGCAATTCTCCTGGGCAAAACCAACATGCACGAGCTTGCCTATGGAATCACGAGCAACAACGCCGCTTTTGGACCGGTGCGCAATCCGTACGACAGATCGCTGATTCCTGGTGGCAGCAGCGGCGGCACTGGCGCCGCCATCGCTGCCAGAATGTGCGCCGCAGGGTTGGGAACCGACACGGGAGGCTCGGTGCGGATACCTGCTGCCCTCTGCGGGATCGTTGGCTTGCGCCCTACCGTGGGTCGTTATCCGGGCAGGGGCATCGTGCCAATCTCCCATACGCGCGATACGGCCGGACCCATGGCGAGGTCGGTTGAAGACTTGGTGCTGTTCGACTCTGTCATCACGGGTGATTTCACGCCGGCGCCTCCTGCATCCCTCGAGGGCGCTCGCATAGGTGTGCCACGCGGTCTCTTCTACGGCAATCTCGACGCCGAGATGGCCCCCGTCATCGAGGCGGCTCTCGCCGCCCTGCGCGATGCCGGATGTGTCCTGGTGGAAGCCGACATTCCTGATGTCGAGAAGCTGGGCGTCGCGGCGACCGCACCGATCTCCTTCTACGAATCGCTTCACGATCTGACGCGCTATCTCGGCGAGAGCGGCAGTAGCCTTACCGTGGAGGACATCGTCGAGAAGATCTCAAGTCCCGACGTCAAAGCCATCTACGATACCTTCATAGTGGGCCCGAAAGCACCCACACGGGAGGCGTATCTTAACGGCCTGGAAAGCGGGCGGCCGGCGCTGCAAGCTGCCTATCGAAACTACTTTGCTGCGCAGAACGTTTCGGCCATCATTTTCCCGACCACACCCCTCCCCGCACGCCCCATCGGCCAGGATGCAGAAGTCGAGCTCAACGGCAAGAAGGTTTCGACATTATTCACCTACCTGCGCAACTCCAGACCCGCGAGCACCGCTGGCATTCCAGGATTGAGCCTTCCCGTCGGTGTTACAGCTCAAGGCCTACCCGTCGGGCTTGAGTTCGACGCCCCAGCAGGAAACGACAGGGGCTTGCTGGGGCTGTGCCTTGCCGCCGAACGTGTCTTCGGAATGCTTCCCGCGCCGATGCTTTAGTGTGGAAGCTGCCATCGACGGGACTTTTGCAGCCGAGAATGACGCCCAACAACGGCGCTTCGCTTGCTGTTGCGCGCCCCTTAATGCCGGGCGTTCGGCCTCTTATGTATGGAAGGGAGAACCACTATGAATGAACGAAGGCGCTTTCTCACTTATGCGGCCGGCGTAGGTGCCGCGCTCAGCGCGACACGCGCTACCGCGGAGACTGAACCGCCCCGACACTCTGAAGAGTTTCTTTTGTCCGAGCGCACCCGAGAACTCCTGGCCCTATTCGGCATCAGCTACCCGATACTTCAAGCGCCTGTCGGCTTTAGTAGTGGCCCAGATCTCGTCATTGCGGTGAACAAAGCGGGTGGGCTCGGTTCAATGGCGCTTACGAGAGCGTCCCCCGACGAGGCAAAAGACAGGGTAAGGAAAGTACTTTCGGCAACCAAGGCGCCTTTTCTGGTGAATTACATCCTTGGCTTCGAACCCAAGTCGCTCAGCGCTGCACTCGATGCCGGTGCGCCATTCGTGCATTTTTCGTGGGGCATTCCGAGCAAGGAGATTGTGGCTCTCGTCTACGGTGCTGGCGCAAAGTTTGGCGTTCAAGTTGGCAGCGCCAATGGTGCAAGACGAGCATTTGATGTCGGTGCCGCTTATGTCGTTTGCCAAGGCATCGAAGCCGGTGGCCATGTTCAAGGTACAGCGCCACTTATGGAGGTTCTGCCTTCAGTTCTCGGAGTTGCCAACGGTCGTCCTGTCTTTGCGGCCGGAGGTATCGGAAACGGTCGCGGAATCCGGAAGGTACTTGACGCTGGCGCCTCAGGCGCCATGCTGGGAACTCGATTTGTGGCTACTCAAGAAAGCTACGCACACCCTGAATACAAGCAGGCGCTGGTGCGAGCCGATTCTGATCAAACCGTGCTGACCGTTTGTTTTGAGGGCGGCTGGCCGAATGCCCCACATCGAAGTTTACGCAACAGCACCTTCTCAAATTGGGAGGCGGCGGGGTGTCCGCCAGCGGGCCAGCGTCCTGGTGAGGGCGATGAAATGGGCAAACGCCCTGATGGGTCATCTGTACTGCGCTACGCTGGCGGCTCTCCTTCCAAATCCATCGTTGGCAACAGAATCTTGGAGTGTGTACTGCACGCTGGTCTGGGGGTTGGTCAGATCAAAGATATCCCCACGGTTGATGTCCTGATGAGTCGACTGTGGGAAGAGTGCCGAACTGATGCTCTGTAGCGGATTGGCCAAGCTCCGAGTCACTGAATCGCAATGCAAAGGCTTGCGTTCTTGTCGTCAGTCGAAACTGGCGCTTGCAGGGGACGCACTGCGGCGGGCTTCGCCCACCTCCATGCGTCCCTGAAGCTTGGCGTTGAGGCTGTAGAAAAACCCTCCGACACAAAATCGAACCCACGATGACTGAAATTCGACCGCTCAGAATGCGCTGTATTCAACGCTACGGTGGTGGGGAGCGGTCAAGTGACCCCCGACAATTTTCTCTTTCGACCCCTCAGGGTGTTTTCCTACATTCTCGTTAGGCCTCGCTGGAGCGCGCACACTCGTCGAAACGGTCCACGGATGAACGTATACGTCGCAGCAAGCCTCGATCGATGGCAGTGCCAGAGCCGGATCTGAGACGCACCTGGCTGTTTGGCCCCGGTGCCGACGCCGCAGCCCACGCGGCCATGCTGGGAAGCGGCGCGGACGTCCTGATTGTCGACTTCGAGGACTCTACCCCGCCGCCACGTCGCGAAGAGGCGCGTCGTGGCATCGTCAGCCTTATCCAGCGGTTTCGCGAAGCAGGGGCAGTCGTCGCGGTGCGCATCAACGCCCTCGACGGCGACGGGCCTGCCGATCTCGCGGCAGCCATGCCTGCCCATCCAGATGTGATCGCCTACCCGATGGCGAAGTGCGCTGAAGAAATGCGCGCGCTTCACCTGGCGCTCGACCAGTGGGAAGCCCGCCTTCAGGTTCGCGCGGGCATCACGGAAATTCTTCCTGTATGCGAGACGGCGCTTGGCGTCGTAGATGTTCGCGCCATCGCTGGTGGCAGCCACCGCATTCGGTGCGCATTGTTGGGCGCCGAAGACCTCGCCGCAGACCTATGCGCTGAGCGCCACCCCGATGCGGTCGAACTGGATTATGCCCGGCGCCGCTTCGTGCTCGAATGCCGGGCCGCCGGAATCGAACCGATCGACGCACCCTACACGTTCAGCGACACCGAAGGTGCCGTGCGCGAAGCACGATACGCCAGACGCTTGGGCTACCGCTGCAAGTCCGTGGTTTGCCCAGAGCATGCACAGCCGCTCAATGTCGTACTGACGCCCAGCGACGAGGAGCTCCGGCGTGCCACCGCTATGATCGACGCCTTCGAAGCGGCGCGCGCGCGCGGCGAGGACCGCGCACTCATGGACGGCTTATGGGTCGAGGTCCCGACCTACCGCAACGCACGTCGCCTGGTGGAACGTGCGCATCGGCTGCGTGCCAGGAAATGAAGCTGTCTTGATCGCGAGAACGCAGATGCCCGGTAACCGAAACAGTCGAGGCCTGACTTTTCTCTCGAGCGGGGATGCCGAGAAGCGTCTGCCTGCTTTGCTGGCATTCCGTTTGTTTCGACGGAAAGCCAGAAAGCGGCCGTTGCTTTCGCCGCTAGCGCCCATTCCGAACTGTGATGTCCAGCCGGCTCGTTCAATCGGCGAGGCAAAGCGGGTCGCCGCGCTGCGTCAAACCTCGTCGACGACATAAGTCACCCAGTTCGAATCCGGGCTGCCGCGCGTCACGTGACCAAAGCAGCCATCGCCGCGGCCGCTGTCTCGCGTGCCGTCCCGCAGCACATGCACGTCCTTGAACCCGGCATCGATCACGAGTCCCTGGAGTTCCGGTAGCGCCCACAAGCGCCAGCCCGGTTATTCCGCGATCCACCGCAGACGCGCAGAAACCGCACTTCGTCCGGCATGGCGTTCACGGTCAGCCTTACGGACACGCGAGCAATCCATTGATCCAGGTATCGACAAGCGTCGTTGCTTGCTGATCGACCAGAACCGTTCCCACCCTGGGCATCCGGTTACTGTTGGTCGCATGCATCCTTAGCGATAGAACCGACTCCGCTGCGCTCCTCGGCTTTAACCGCATGGCACCGGCAACGCCAAGATTCCCGGACGTAGGCGCTACGTTACACAAACCTGTGTCGGCAAAGGCCGTGCTCCAGCGCAGATCGATGCCCTGACTAACCGGCCCGGGGAGTTGATGACAGTGAGCGCATTGAACATGCAGATAATCCCTGGCGTGCTTTTCAACGCTGGCGTTACTTCCAATTGGTGAAAGCGCAGGAAGGCCTGTCGGACCGTCAGGCGCCGTCGGCGGCAGCAGACCCAGTTGCTTGAACGCCGTCAATTGATTGACATTACCCGCGCCTTGGTAGAAATACGGCCGGTTCATTTGCGCCGTTTCCATGCCAAGGGTCTGCCCGGAGACCGTGGTGTGACATTGAAAACATTGCGCCGCGCTGGGAATGGCCCAATTGCGACTGCCGGTATTGAAATTGGAGCCTGCCAGTACCAGATCGGCATCGGTGCCCTGAGCATTCCACTTGTATGGGTAACCAGCCCAGTTACCATCGGTGTGCCGCATCATTAAACGGGTTTCGGCCAACCTGCCGTCGGCAATAAACTCCTTGATCAGCACGCTGCCAATTGGCAGATCCCAATGCCCGTTGCCACTGATTGTGATGGTTTGATTATTGGGAATCGCCAGCCAGCGCTTCTTCGCGGCGTCGTCGGACCACAGCGGGACGTTGACGGCATACGGAATTACACCAGTGCGTTTTCTGGTGACATCGTTTGCCAGCACACAGCCGGTATCGGAGAGTTTTTGCGGGAACGTCTGGCCGGAACCGCCTCCGCCGGGTGACAGTCTGGGAAAACCGGGCGTGACCGCATAGATTTCTCCGTCGTTGCCCTGCCCCCAACTGACCACTTGAAAGTTAAGTCCAAAGTTGGCGCCAACCACCTCTCGGATACCGTTGCCGGTTTGAGGGTCGATCGACAAGGCCCAGACCGTACCGGTACTAAACTCTGAGAAAATCAGTTTCCCGGTCAGTGC
>JANNTE010000294.1:0-9653 GCA_031403365.1 Betaproteobacteria bacterium
GGCTACGTTTTGGTGGAAATGGACATGACGGATGAAACCTGGCATCTGGTCAAGAACACGGCCAAGGTGACCGGCTTTGTCGGGGGGGGCGCCGGGACGGCGCCCGCCGCCGATCAGCGAAAAGGAAGTGAAGGCCATCCTGCATCAGATCCAGGAAGGCGTGGAGAAACCCAAGCCTAAGGTCCTGTTTGAAACGGGTGAGTCGGTTCGCGTCAAAGAAGGTCCGTTTACGGATTTCCATGGCTCTGTCGAGGAAGTCAATTACGTCAAGAACAAACTGCGCGTATCGGTCTCCATATTCGGACGCGCAACACCGGTGGAGCTGGATTTCAGTCAGGTCGAGAAAGCCTGAGGCGGGATTCAAAGTCGAAGTAGTCGTTTATGTGTAACGGGGAGCGCGCCTCTGGGCGTGCGTTAGCACCCACTCTCTAGAGGAGTTTGTTGTGGCCAAAAAGATAGTCGGTTTCGTCAAGCTGCAGGTCCCTGCAGGCAAGGCCAATCCCAGTCCGCCCATCGGGCCGGCACTGGGTCAGCGTGGCCTGAACATCATGGAGTTCTGCAAGGCGTTCAACGCGCAGACGCAAGGCGTCGAGCCGGGGCTGCCGCTGCCGGTGGTTATCACGGCTTTCGCCGACAAGAGTTTCACTTTCATCATCAAGACGCCGCCGACTTCCGTGCTGATCCGTAAGGCGGTCAAGCTCGAGAAAGGCAGTGCAACGCCGAACACCAACAAGGTTGGGCGGCTGACCCGAGCTCAAGTCGAGCAGATTGCCAAACAGAAGACGCCGGATTTGACGGCCGCGACCCTGGAAGCCGCGATGCGCACCGTAGCCGGTAGCGCGCGCAGCATGGGCGTCGACGTGGAGGGCATCTGACATGGCAAACGTATCCAAACGCACCAAGGCATTGCGCGCCAAGGTCGACCGTGACAAGAATTATCCGATCGTTGATGCGATCAAGCTTGTCAAGGAAGGCGCCAGTGCGAAGTTCAACGAATCCATAGACGTGGCCATAAATCTCGGCATTGATGCCAAGAAATCGGATCAGGTCGTGCGTGGCGCCATCGTCCTGCCCAAAGGCACTGGAAAGAGCGTGCGGGTGGCGGTGTTTGCGCAAGGCGACAAGGCCCAGGCCGCGAAAGACGCCGGAGCCGATATCGTCGGGTTTGAAGACCTGGCAGCGCAGGTCAAGGAAGGGAAGATCGATTTCGACGTGGCCATCGCCACGCCGGATGCCATGCGTGTGGTCGGTCAGTTGGGTCAGGTGCTCGGTCCGCGTGGTCTGATGCCAAACCCCAAAGTGGGCACGGTTACCGCAAACGTTGCCGAGGCGGTCAAGAATGCCAAGGCCGGTCAGGTGCAGTACCGCGCGGATAAAGCCGGCATTGTCCAGTGCACCATCGGTCGTGCATCGTTTACCGAGGACGCACTCAAGGAAAACCTGCTGGCTTTGATTGACGCATTGAACAAAGCGCGCCCGGCCAGCACTAAAGGTATCTATCTGAAGAAGCTCTCGGTCTCCAGCACCATGGGACCGGGCGTCAGAGTGGATCAGGCAAGTCTGACCACTCAAGCTCAATAAAATAATCAGTATCAGGCGGACAGGTTCGCCTGATGCGCTTGAAGTAAGAACTTTGGGACTCGGTTGTCGCATTTGGACAACCGGTGCCGTCAAAGACCGTAGGAGTCCACAGGGATTTAATCGTCGCAAGTCAGTATCGCGACATCCTACGCAGAGGGCGTACCCCAGAAACAGGTAACAGGCGGTTTGCAGGTTGTCGCCTCCTGGATCGAAGGTCGCTGTATCTGAAGGGTGAGGCCGCTTACTTCGGTAACTGGTCTCTTGTTTAACTTTAGGAGGGATGACCTTTGAGTCTTAATTTAGACGACAAGAAAGCGGCAGTAGCGGAAATCAGTTCGAAGGTTGCGCACGCGCAATCCATCGTGCTGGCCGAATACCGCGGCCTCGAAGTCGGTGACATGACCGCATTGCGTGCCAAGGCGCGCGGTGCGGGCGTGTACCTCCGGGTTCTCAAGAACACCCTGGCACGCCGCGCCGTCACCGGTACGCCGTTCGAGAGTCTGGCCGAGCACATGATCGGCCCGCTCGTTTACGGTATTTCAACCGATGCGATTGCAGCGGCGAAGGTGCTCAACACATTTGCCAAAGCGAACGAAAAATTCGTAATCAAGGCGGGCGCCATGCCTGGCCAGTTCATGACCCCGAAAGAGGTCGCGACCCTGGCCACCATGCCCAGCCGCGAGGAATTGCTGGCGAAACTGTTGGGCACCATGCAGGCGCCGGTCGCCAAATTTGTGCAGACACTGAACGAAGTGCCGGCAAGATTTGTGCGTACCGTGGCCGCGGTCAGGGATCAAAAAGAGAAGCAGGCTGCATAAGCGAAATCGCGACTTAATCAATTATCTGGTTTTCAGGAGAAGAACATGGCTATTGCCAAAGCAGACATTCTCGAAGCAGTTTCGGGATTGACCGTACTCGAGCTGTCCCAGCTCATCAAGGACATGGAAGAAAAATTCGGCGTTTCCGCGGCTGCCGCCGCAGTCGCCGTTGCAGGACCTGCTGCCGGTGCTGGTGCGGCTGCAGTTGAAGAAAAGACTGAGTTCACAGTCATGCTCAATTCTTCCGGCGAGAACAAGGTCAGCGTCATCAAGGTTGTGCGTGCAGTGACCGGTCTGGGCCTGAAGGAAGCCAAGGATCTGGTGGACGGCGCGCCCAAGGCGGTCAAGGAAGGCATCCCGAAGAAGGATGCCGAAGACATCAAGAAGCAGATCGAAGAAGCCGGCGGCAAGGCGGAAATCAAGTAACGCAATCGGTATGTGCTGGCCGGCGGCCTCGGTCGCCGGCCAGCCTTTTTCCCGAAGACGGACCGGGGAGAAGCCAAAGAAAAGCCTTCGACGGTTTTTCTTTGTCTTCTGAAGCGACTGCAGAAGACAGGTATGGTCGGATGAACGCACCGCGTTCATTGTCCGCCAGCGGTTGGTAGAGGCCAACCACCACGCCAAAACACCAGTCGATGAACGCAGCTGCGCGGCCAGAGCCGCCGCTGCCGTAAATCGGAGATGTCATGGCTTATTCCTTTACCGAGAAAAAGCGGATTCGCAAGAGTTTCGCCAAACGCGCGAGTGTATTGCCGGTGCCCTATCTGCTGGCAACCCAGATCGATTCTTACGCGCAGTTCCTGCAGGCGAACGTGGATCCGGACCAGCGCGCGACCCAGGGCCTTCAGGCAGCATTTCGCTCGATTTTCCCGATCTCGAGCCACTCGGGCAATGCGCGGCTTGATTTTGTCAGCTATCAGCTCGGCATTCCACCGTTTGACGTCAAGGAATGTCAGCAGCGTGGCCTGACCTTTGCCGCACCGCTGCGCGCCAAAGTCCGCCTGACCATCATGGATAAGGAAGCGGCCAAGCCGACCATCAAGGAAGTCAAGGAGCAGGAAGTCTATATGGGCGAGATCCCGCTCATGACCACTACCGGCTCGTTCGTCGTCAACGGTACCGAACGCGTGATCGTGTCTCAGCTGCACCGCTCGCCGGGCGTGTTCTTCGAACACGATCGCGGCAAGACGCATTCTTCCGGCAAGCTGTTGTTCTCGGCGCGCATAATCCCTTATCGTGGATCATGGCTGGATTTTGAATTCGATCCCAAGGACTACCTGTATTTCCGCGTCGATCGTCGTCGCAAGATGCCGGCGACGATCTTGCTGAAAGCGATCGGCTATACCTCGGAACAGATTCTGGCCGGTTTCTTCATGATGGACACCTTCCATCTGTCGAAGAAGGGCATCCAGTTCGAATTGAAACCCGATCGCCTGCGCGGTGAAATGGCGCGCTTCGACATCGTGACCAAGCAGGGCAAGCTCATTGTGCAGAAGGACAAGCGCATACGGTCAAGCATGTGCGCGAAATGGAGCAGGCCGCCTTGAGCAAAGTCACCGTCACGGAGGATTTTCTGCTCGGACGCGCACTTGGGCACAGCCTGGTCAACAAGGAGACCGGGGAGATCGTCGCCAGTGCCAATGACGAGGTGACGGAAGATCTGCTGAAGAAGATCGTCGAAGCCGGCGTGGACACGATTGATACCATCTATACCAACGACCTGGATCAGGGCCCTTACATTTCCCAGACGCTGCGCGCTGACGAAACCGCCGACCAGCTATCCGCGCAGGTGGCGATCTATCGCATGATGCGACCCGGGGAGCCGCCAACCGAAGATGCGGTGCGGACCCTGTTCAACGGCCTGTTCTATTCCGAGGAACGCTACGATCTTTCGGCTGTGGGCAGAATGAAGTTCAACCGCCGTGTCAGCCGCGAAGAGCTCACGGGTGCCGGGACGCTGTCCAACGAGGACATCATTTCCGTCATTCAAATCCTGATCGACCTTCGCAACGGTCGCGGCGAAATCGACGATATCGACCACCTGGGCAATCGTCGCGTGCGTTCCGTGGGCGAACTGGCGGAGAATCAGTTCCGTGCTGGCCTGGTAAGGGTCGAGCGCGCGGTCAAGGAGCGTCTGTCCCAGGCCGAGTCGGAAAACCTGATGCCGCACGATCTGATCAATGCCAAGCCGGTTTCCGCGGCAGTTCGAGAGTTTTTCGGTTCCAGCCAGTTGTCGCAGTTCATGGATCAGACCAATCTGCTGTCCGAGATCACCCACAAGCGCCGCGTGTCGGCCTTGGGACCGGGTGGCCTGACGCGCGAGCGCGCCGGATTTGAGGTGCGCGACGTGCATCCGACCCATTATGGCCGAGTGTGCCCGATCGAGACGCCGGAAGGCCCGAACATCGGCCTGATCAACTCACTGGCCTTGTTCGCCCGCACCAATGAGTACGGCTTCCTTGAGACACCGTATCGCAAGGTTGCCGGCGGCCGGGTAACCGACGATATCGAATATCTGTCTGCGATCGAGGAAGGCAAGTACGTCATCGCCCAGGCCAATGCCGCAATCGACAAGAAGGGCAAGCTGCTCGACGAGCTGGTTTCCTGCCGCTCCCAGAATGAATTCATGCTGGCGACCGCGGATCGAGTGGAGTACATGGACGTTGCGCCGTCGCAGATTGTGTCGGTCGCCGCTTCGCTGATTCCGTTTCTGGAGCATGACGATGCCAACCGCGCCCTGATGGGTTCGAACATGCAGCGTCAGGCCGTGCCTTGTCTGCGCGCGGAGAAACCGCTGGTGGGCACCGGCATTGAACGCACGGTGGCGGTGGATTCGGGCACGGCCGTTCAGGCCTTGCGCGGCGGAGTGGTGGACTACGTGGATGCTTCGCGCATTGTCATTCGCGTCAACGACGAGGAAACCTCGGCCGGCGAAGTCGGCGTGGACATCTACAACCTGGTCAAATACATCCGCTCCAACCAGAACACGAACATCAACCAGCGGCCGATCGTCAAAGTCGGCGACCAGGTTGCACGCGGCGACGTTGTGGGTGACGGCGCTTCCACCGACTCCGGAGAATTGGCGCTCGGGCAAAACCTGCTGGTAGCGTTCATGCCCTGGAACGGTTACAACTTCGAGGATTCGATCCTGATTTCGGAGCGTGTCGTAGCCGAAGATCGCTTTACTTCGATTCACATCGAGGAACTCTCCGTGGTCGCGCGCGACACCAAGCTTGGACCCGAGGAGATCACGCGCGACATTTCCAATTTGTCCGAGGGCATGCTGGCGCGCCTGGACGAGTCGGGCATCGTTGCCATCGGGGCCGAAGTCGAGGCCGGCGATGTCCTGGTAGGCAAAGTGACGCCGAAAGGTGAAACCCAGCTCACTCCGGAAGAAAAGCTGTTGCGCGCGATTTTTGGCGAGAAGGCTTCCGATGTGAAAGACACGTCGCTGCGCGTGCCCTCGGGCATGTCCGGCACCGTCATCGATGTGCAGGTTTTCACACGTGAAGGTATTGAGCGCGATAAGCGCGCCGCGCAGATCATCGACGACGAACTGCTGCGCTTCAAGAAAGACCTGGCCGATCAGCTGCGCATTGTCGAGGACGACGCGTTCGGGCGTATCGAGCGGCTGTTGACCGGCAAGAGCGCCAATGGCGGGCCGAAGAAGCTGGCCAAAGGCACCAAGATCACCAAGGCGTACCTGCAGGAGATCGACCGTTATCACTGGTTCGACGTGCGCCTGTCCAACGAAGAAGCCGCCCAGCAGCTTGAGCGCCTGCAGGCGGGCCTCGAGCAGACGCGCAAGTCGTTCGATACCGTATTCGAGGAGAAGAAGCGCAAGCTGACCAGCGGCGATGAACTGCCGCCGGGCGTGCAGAAAATGGTCAAGGTTTATCTGGCCGTGAAGCGCCGCTTGCAGCCTGGCGACAAGATGGCCGGACGTCACGGCAACAAGGGCGTGATTTCCAAGATCACGCCGATCGAGGACATGCCGCATATGGCCGATGGCACTCCGGTTGACGTGGTTCTCAATCCGCTGGGCGTGCCGTCGCGCATGAACGTCGGTCAAATTCTGGAAACCCATCTCGGATGGGCGGCCAAGGGATTGGGCAAGCGCATCGGTGACCTGCTCAAGGCGCAAGCGAAGGTCGCCGACATCCGCAAGGCGTTGATGGTGATCTACAACTCCAGCGGCAAACCCGAGGATCTGACCACGCTGTCTGACGCGGAAATCATCGATCTCGCCACCAATCTGCGGGCGGGTGTGCCATTCGCCACCCCGGTGTTCGATGGCGCAACCGAAGAAGAGATCAAGACCATGCTCGAACTGGCAGGACTGCCAAAATCAGGGCAGGTCACACTCTTTGATGGACGCACCGGTGAGCATTTCGACCGGCAGGTGACAGTGGGTTATATGCATGTACTCAAACTGCACCATTTGGTCGACGACAAGATGCATGCGCGTTCCACCGGACCGTACTCGCTGGTTACCCAGCAGCCGCTGGGCGGCAAGGCGCAGTTCGGCGGCCAGCGCTTCGGCGAAATGGAGGTATGGGCGCTGGAGGCCTATGGCGCCGCGTACACGCTGCAGGAAATGCTCACCGTCAAATCCGACGATGTGGGCGGGCGTACCAAGGTGTACGAGAACATCGTCAAGGGCGAACACAAGATCGATGCCGGCATGCCGGAATCCTTCAATGTGCTGGTCAAGGAAATCCGCTCGCTCGCGATCGACATCGATCTGGATCGTTATTAATCCGGCAGTAGCCAAACCCCACTGCCAAGGAGCCTTAAATGAAAGCATTGCTCGATTTGTTCAAGCAAGTCACCCAGGAAGAAGAGTTTGACGCCATCAAGATTGGCCTGGCGTCGCCGGAAAAAATCCGTTCCTGGTCTTACGGGGAAGTCAAAAAGCCCGAAACCATCAATTACCGCACCTTCAAGCCGGAGCGCGATGGCTTGTTCTGCGCCAAGATTTTTGGCCCGGTCAAGGACTACGAGTGCCTGTGCGGAAAATACAAGCGCCTGAAGCATCGCGGCGTGATTTGCGAGAAATGCGGCGTGGAAGTCACGCTGTCGAAAGTGCGTCGCGAACGCATGGGCCATATCGAACTGGCGAGTCCGGTGGCGCACATCTGGTTCCTGAAGAGCCTGCCCAGCCGCCTCGGCATGGTGCTCGACATGACACTGCGCGATATCGAGCGCGTGCTTTACTTCGAGGCATTCGTGGTCACTCATCCAGGCATGACGCCGATGAAACGCGGCGAGCTGCTGTCTGAGGATTCCTATATCGAGAAAGTCGAGGAATTCGGCGACGAGTTCAGTGCGTCCATGGGGGCGGAGGGTGTACGCGAGCTGCTGCGCCATCTGGACCTCAACAAGGAAATCGACACGCTGCGCAAGGACCTGGAAGCAACCGATTCGGAAACTAAGATCAAGAAGCTCGCCAAGCGCCTGAAGGTCATGGAGGGCTTCCAGAAGTCCGGCATCAAACCTGACTGGATGGTCATGGAAGTGCTGCCGGTACTGCCGCCGGAATTGCGTCCGCTGGTGCCGCTCGACGGCGGTCGTTTTGCGACTTCCGATCTGAACGACCTGTATCGTCGCGTCATCAACCGCAACAACCGGCTCAAGCGGCTGCTGGAACTCAAGGCTCCGGAGATCATCGTGCGCAACGAAAAGCGCATGCTGCAAGAGGCGGTGGACTCGCTGCTGGACAACGGGCGGCGCGGCAAGGCGATGACGGGCGCGAACAAGCGTCCGCTGAAGTCGCTCGCCGACATGATCAAGGGCAAGGGCGGGCGTTTCCGCCAAAACTTGCTCGGCAAGCGAGTGGATTATTCCGGCCGCTCGGTGATTGTGGTTGGTCCCCAGCTCAAGCTGCATCAGTGTGGCTTGCCGAAGAAAATGGCGTTGGAACTGTTCAAGCCATTCATTTTCCACAAGCTCGAGATCATGGGCATCGCCGGCACCATCAAAGCGGCGAAGCGCGAGGTCGAGAACGAAAATCCGGTGGTCTGGGACATCCTGGAAGAAGTCATCCGCGAACATCCGGTAATGCTCAACCGCGCACCGACACTGCACCGCCTTGGCATCCAGGCGTTCGAGCCGGTGTTGATCGAGGGCAAGGCGATACAGTTGCATCCGCTGGTGTGCGCCGCGTTTAACGCGGACTTTGACGGTGACCAGATGGCGGTGCACGTGCCGCTGTCCCTGGAAGCGCAGATGGAGGCGCGCACGCTGATGTTGTCGACCAACAACATCCTGTCGCCCGCCAATGGGGAGCCGATCATCGTGCCCTCGCAGGACATCGTGCTTGGTCTGTACTACATGACGCGCCAGAAAATCGGCGCGCGCGGCGAAGGCATGATCTTCAGCGACGTTACCGAAGTTCAGCGTGCCTACGACAACCGGCAGGTCGAGCTGCATGCGCGCGTGCTGGTTCGAATCAAGGAAATGCATAAGGATGATGACGGCAGTCTGACCGAGAAAATCACGCGCTACGACACCACCGTCGGTCGCGCGCTGCTGTCGGAAATTCTGCCACCCGGTTTGTCGTTCGACCTGATCAACAAGTCGCTGAAGAAAAAGGAAATCTCCAAACTCATCAACGCCGGATTCCGGCGCTGCGGACTGCGTGAAACGGTGATCTTCGCGGACAAACTGATGTATACCGGCTTCACCTACGCAACCCGCGCCGGCCTGTCGATCTGCGTCGATGACATGGAAATCCCGCCCGAAAAAGGGCAGTTGATCGGCGCTGCTGAAAAGGAAGTGCAGGACATCGAGGCCCAATACACCTCCGGCCTGGTCACTCAAGGCGAGCGCTACAACAAGGTGGTGGACATCTGGGGGCGCGCCGGGGACATGGTCGCCAAGGCGATGATGGAGCGCCTTGGCCAGGAGCCGGTTATGGAATGGGACGCCAGGAAAAACGAATCGGTGCAGAGGCAGGATAAGAAGGGCCATCCGATGACCCAGGAATCGTTCAACGCCATCTACATGATGGCGGACTCCGGCGCGCGCGGTTCGGCGGCGCAGATTCGCCAATTGGCGGGGATGCGCGGCTTGATGGCCAAGCCGGATGGTTCAATCATTGAAACGCCGATTACGGCGAATTTCCGTGAAGGTCTGAACGTGCTGCAGTACTTCATTTCCACACACGGCGCACGCAAGGGCCTGGCCGATACCGCGTTGAAGACGGCGAATTCTGGCTATCTGACGCGTCGCCTGGTTGACGTGACGCAGGAC
>JANNTE010000295.1:0-6180 GCA_031403365.1 Betaproteobacteria bacterium
CTTTGCGCGCTTTCCCTAATTCGGGCATAACCGCTGCAATTATTGCAGCCCCGTCGCGCGCTCCCAAAAAACGGAAAAAAGCCCGCCAGGGGAATAACTTACGGCACTCGGGCTGATTGAACTGTGAGCGCCGCTAGTGTAATCTGAGATTCGGGGCAAGTCTCAAATCTTATCTAACGGCTAAGGTCCGCCGGCCCCGCTGCCGGCACGGAACACTGCCGCCGCTCGATGCAGCGATTGACTGTCGGAACAGAGTGAAATTGCCTGTGAGAACAGGTGAACCTGGTCGTGCCGTATCGTCGCAAACGCGATCGGCTTGCCACGGTTCGCTCGACACGCCTTCGCTGAGCACGGATGCGTTTGGCTGCCTGCGCAAACTTCATCCGTCGACCGCCACGCATAACTCAGTAGACACTCCGGGCAACTTAGACTTTGTTTCAAAACCGCCAGAGAGAAGGGGACAGTCCCATTTTTCTCCCAGGGCACCGAAAAATCGGGACAGTCCCCGGTCAGTAGACACACCGGCAACTTAGAAGAGACACCGGGCAACAGAGAAACCACAGATGACTCAACGCAATCGCTTCGCTCTCCGTCGACGGTCTTCGAGCAAAGCCTCACGATCCAGGACCACGGTCTACCGCCGATTTCAAACAGCCGGTCTCGAGCAGTTGGAGCTGCGAGCCCTGTTGACCGCCGGCCCCTCTTCGCCCGATAGCGTATTGCTCGGCTCGGACAATGCCTGGGAGTCGGACTCCGGCGCAATGTCGCTGCGGGCCATGCTCGCCTCGTGCTCCCGCTCGAGCAGTCCCGCGACCGACGAAGCGGCCGCCCCCGCGGTCTCTCCGCTGGCGACGATGAGCTACGACACGAGCGACGATCCACAAGACGCGCCGGATAACAATACAGCCGACACGGCGGCCGCGACCGGCGATGGGCCGGAAGTCAGCCCGTTGGTGGGTACGGAACTTGCCCGGTTCCGTCTCGAAGCGCAGGACATGAGCGACAATGTCATCACCACCATCGACGTCGGGGCCGACTTCCAACTCGTCGCCTGGGTCAACGACATTCGCGATCCGGCCGGGGAGATTCCGGGCGTTTGGGCGGCGTTCATGGACATCGCCTACAGTTCCTCGCTCGTATCCATTACTGCGCAACCTAATGACCCCGATCCGGGCGATAATGGGCAGTTCGGCGACTTCGGGATCGAATGGGGCGGGTTTTTTGATGAGGGCTTGCGGTTTGGAAATCTGGATACGGCGGGTCAAGTAACGGGCAT
This sequence comes from Betaproteobacteria bacterium, assembly GCA_031403365.1. Classification (GTDB taxonomy): domain Bacteria; phylum Pseudomonadota; class Gammaproteobacteria; order Burkholderiales; family JACQAP01; genus JACQAP01. The sequence continues at coordinate 1,277 of JANNTE010000295.1, forward strand.
TGGCGCAGCGTCGCTTGCTTTTTCAGGTTCGGGGCTTGGCGAGGAACTGCTGTTCAAGATCACGGTCCATGCCACGGCTGCCGGCACGGTCGTGTTCACTCCCTCCTTCGATTCGAATCCAGATCACGAATCATCTTTCCTCGACCCATCCGATGCGTTCACGGCCGCGCAAATCGACTTTGTTCCGCTGTCGCTGGAGATCGCCGGTCCCCCGATCGTGTCGATCACGCCCAGCGTCTCGCACAACGAGGGGAACACCGGCACGACGCCCTCGACTCCCTACATCTTCGATGTCACCCTGTCACACGCCGGTGACTTGCCAGTCCAGGTGACGTACACGACCTCCAACGGCAGCGCGCAGGCCGGCGACTTTGTAGCACAGACGGGCACGTTGAGCTTCGCGGTGGGAGAAACCAGCAAATCAGTGACGATTGGCGTCGTCGGAGATACGGCTATCGAGTCCAACGAAACGTTCAACGTCACGCTCAGCAGTCCGATCGAATCGGTCCTGGGCGCCGCTTCGGTGGGCGTGGGAACGATCGTGAACGACGATTTTCCGTTGGTCAGCATCAACTCCGTCTCTCAGAACGAGGGAAACACGGGCACCACGGATTTTATCTTTACCGTGAGCCTGTCGGAAGCCATCAACCAGCAAGTCACGGTCGCCTACACAACCAGCAACGGGTCGACCCAGGCCGCGGACTTTGTCGCTCAAACGGCCACATTGACGTTCGCGCCCAATGAAACGAGCAAGACCATTACGATCGCCGTCGTCGGAGAGTCCTTGGTCGAGCTCGACGAAACGTTCAACGTCACGCTCAGCAGTCCCGTCGGATCAGTCCTGGGCGCCGCTTCGGTGGGCGTAGGCACAATCACGAACGACGACGTGGCGCTAATCGGAGTGGCTGCCGTTTCGCAGCTCGAGGGCAACGCGGACAATAATCTGGTCTTCGAAGTCACGATCTCGACGGCCAATCCCACCCAAGTCCTAGTGCCCTACGCCACGAGCGACGGCACCGCGCTAGCGACCGGCGGCTCGGCCGACTTTGCGGCCACGAGCGGAACCCTGACCTTCGCCGCCGGCAGCACTCAGTCGCAATTCGTCACGGTCACGATTCACGGCGACGCGACCATCGAAGACAACGAGACGTTCCGGCTGGTGTTGACCGATCCCGCCAATGCCGATTTCGACTCCACGAACGGCGAAGCCGTGGCCACGTTGCTCGACGACGATGGGCACATCAGCATCACCCCGCAGAATTTGTCGCAAAACGAAGGCAATTTGGGACAGACCGAGTTTGTGTTTACCGTGAACATCGGAACGGCCACGGACGTTCCGGTTACAGTCCAGTACGCGACCGCCAACGGCACGGCTTCGTCCGGCAGCGACTACACGGCCAAGAGCGGCACGCTCACGTTCGCGCCCGACGGGCCGACGACTCAGAACATTACGGTGTTGGTCAACGGCGACAGCCTATTCGAGGCCAACGAAACCTTCTCGCTGATCCTCAGCAATCCGACGAGTGCCACGATCATTCAAGGCACTGCGACCGGCACGATCGACAACGATGACGTGGCGCCGAGCATCAGCTTCCTAGCCAACGCCGTTTCGCTCACCGAGGGAAACGCCGGCAACGGGTCGATGGTGTTTACCGTCCAGTTGTCGGAGGCCAGCGGCCAGAACGTGACCGTGAACTACGCGACGACCAACGGCACAGCCTCGTCCGCCAGCGATTACGCGGCCACCAGCGGCACACTCACGTTCCTGCCCACGGGCTCGCTTGCGCAGGACATTACGGTATCGGTCACCGGCGACCTGGTCGATGAAGTCGACGAGACATTCACACTCGATCTGACCAATCCGGTCGGCGCCACGCTGGCCAGTCCGGTGAACGACAAGGTCACGGCCACCGGCACGATCGTGGACAACGACATCGCGCCGACGATGAACATCGACAGCGTGACGCACGACGAAACCAACTCCGGCCAGATCAACTACATCTTCACCGTCACGCTCAGTGCGGCCAGCGGCCAGACGATCGTCGTGCCCTTCACGACCGAAAACGGCACCGCGCAGGCCGGGACGGACTACATTGCCGCCAGCGGCTCGATCACCTTCCTGCCCGGCCAGATTTCGCGCACGATTACGGTGCAGGCCAGCGGCGACACGTTGAACGAGGTCAACGAGACCTTCAAGCTCAACCTGACGGCGCCCGCGAATGTCACGGCGGGCACGATCGTCGGCACCGGCACGATCACCAACGACGATCCCCTGCCTCAGGTGCGCATCTCCAACTCGCAGCCCAAGGCTGAAGGCAACAGCGGAACCACCGAATTCTTCTTCGAGATACAACTAGTAAATGCCAGCGGGCAAGAAACCGCCAGCGGGCAAGAGGTGGCGGTCAGCTTTAGCACGGCTAACGGCACGGCCGACGTGACGAACGACGACTACATCGGCCAGAGTGGCCGTATCACGTTTGCTCCTGGCACGACCTCGAAGCTCATCACCGTCCTGGCCAATGGCGACACCCGCAACGAGGCCGACGAAACCTTTACCGTTTTCCTGACCAACCCGCAGAATGCCACGCTCGCATCGAGTCAGTCGTCCGGCCAGACAACGATTAACAATGACGATGCCGTGCCCACGATTTCGATCGGCGACGTTACCAAGGCCGAGGGCAACTCGGGCAACACCGCTTTCGTGTTCCAGGTGACCCTATCGGCTCTGAGCGGGAAGCAGGTCACGGTAGCCTTCGCCACGGCCAACGGCACGGCGACGGTGGGCAATGCCGACTACGTGGCCACCAGCGGCACGTTGACGTTCGCCGCGGGCGTCGGCATCCAGACGGTCACCGTCCAGGTCATCGGGGATTTATTTGACGAGGCGGACGAAACCTTCCAGGTGAATCTGACCAATCCGACGAACGCCACGCTGGCCGACGCCCAAGGCATCGGCACGATCCAAGATGAAGGCACCGACAACATCACCTTCACGCTCTCGACGTTCGCGGGCAAGATGTTCATCGATTCCGATCAGCAAAACGACCTCGATGCGGTCGAATTGGGTCTGGCCGGAGTCTCCGTCGCGGTCACCGGCACGTCGAGCGTGACAAACCAGGCCGTTACCCGCAGCTTCACGACGACTGCCACCGGCGTTTACTCGTTCGCCGATCTGCAGCCGGGCACGTATCGGGTGACCTTCTCGCAATTGGCCGGTTACACGAAATCGAAAGTCATCACGAACGGCTCGAACTCGACCGCGTTGCCGACCACCGACGCATCGGTTGGATACAGCTTCGCGATTCCCTCGTTGGGCGGCATTCAGTCGACCAACAACAACGTGGGCACAATCGGGCTGCAAGGTTCCAATGTCTCGCAGCGGTTCTTCCTGGCGTCGAAGTACGCGGCCGACAGCGCTGCGGCCGCGGCCTTGACCTCCGACGAGGTCTCGCCGCTCACCAGTAGTTCGGATTCCGACGCGAGCCTGCGTTCTTCGCTGGCTTCATCCCTCGCCGCCGAGGCGCAAGTCGAGCAGGTCGGCAGCGTAGTGACTGTGAACGGGACCAGCGGCGACGATCAGTTCGAGTTTGTCGCGGGCGATGTCAATACGATCACGATCAACGGCCTCACGCGACACTATGACTCGGCCGACGTGACCGAGTTCGTCTTCAACGGTGGCGGCGGTCAGGATACGGCGCAATTGACCGGCTCGACCGGCGACGAAGTTGCGGATCTGGGCGTGGGCTCCGGCACACTCACGGGCGCTAATTTCAAGGTGAGCGTCAGCAACGTCGGCTGGTTGTCGGTCACCGGCGGCGGTGGCACGGATGCGGCCACGCTGCACGACTCGGCCTTGAGCGATCACTTGCAGGCCGTCGAAGACGAGGTGACGCTGACCGACGAGTTGGGCGTGGTGACGCAGCTCGTGGCCTTTGCCCGCGTGCAAGCCCTCTCCGCGAGCGGCGGAACCGATACCATCAGCATCGTCGAGCCGCTCGATATCGCTCTTGAGCAGCAAGGAAATTGGCTGGCGGTCTAAGATTAGCTGTCGCAACCAATCGCAACAACACAAAGACGCCGGAGCTTTTGGCTCCGGCGTCTTTTTTTAATGGGTGCGAAGTCGGCGCAACGGCTGCGCCATGCGGCGCCCGCTAGTAGTTGTATTCCAGGCCCACGTTCAGGCCTTGCAGCCAGATATCGGAGTCGTGAAAAGCGAAGGCCGGCGCCGTGAACGGGCCGCTCGTCGCCGGCGGCGGAAACTGGTTCGGATCGACCTGCAAATCGACCTGATCGCCCGGACGGACCACGTTGGTCACCACCATGACCGTGTATCCCAGGTTTACCTTCCAGCAGGGATTGAGTTGCCGGTGGAGGTTGACGCCGAACTCGGGAATGACCGCGAAACGACTACGCGTGAACTGGCCCATGTTCGAAGGCAGCGCTAAGACGCCGCCGCGATTCGAGGACTCCGTACCTCCCGGGGGCGTGACAATCGTGTTGCCGTCAATGGTGACCGTCTGAGTCATGCCGCCGAGCGCGAGTTTGGCCAGCAAATCGACGCTCCAGCAGCCAAAGTAGTGCTGAGAGTTGATACCCACTTGCCCGCCGTTGAATTGGCTACGCGTGTGGAAGCTGTCGAAGATGTTGAAGGTCGTGCCGACGGTGACTGGGCTGGACGGGTCGATCGACGTTGTGTTGGTGCCGATGCGCAGTTGCTCCGACATTTGGAAAAAGCGATAACCCGCCAGCAGGTCGATCCGTCGGCAGCCGTCGATGTACAGTGCGCGGCGCAGATTGACTTCGTTGCCGTAGACCTTGCTGTTGCTTGTGATTTCGATGTTGCCCGTCACAATTCCCGGAAGGGAAACGAGCACCGCGTCGTTCTGGTCGGTGCTGGTGTTCAC
>JANNTE010000296.1:0-1746 GCA_031403365.1 Betaproteobacteria bacterium
CGCGATGTGCTGGTCAAGGGCCTGCACGAGGCTGGATGGATGGTGCAAAGTCCGAAGGCATCGATGTACATCTGGGCCGAGATTCCCATGCCTTACCGCAAAATGGGTTCGCTGGAATTTGCCAAAAAAATTCTGTCCGAAGCGAAGGTTGCCGTCTCTCCGGGCATCGGATTCGGCGAATATGGGGATGCCTACGTCCGCTTCGCGCTGATCGAGAACGAGGCGCGCACGCGCCAGGCCGTTCGTGGCATCAAGGAAATGTTCCGCAAGGATGGCGTGATGGGCGCAGCCGTGCCGTTGCGGGCGGCGGTCTGAGCCGGTTGGAAGCAGATACACAATCGGGCGCAAGGCGCCCGATTGTTGTTTTCAGATTAAGGGGTCGGCATGTCTAAAGAGGCGATACGCATCGTGCAGATTACGGATGCGCACAGGGAGGTGACGCATCCGCAGTGGCTGGCGGCTGCGGAGCGCGTGCACCGGCAGTTGCGGCCACAGATGCCTGCTGACTATGTGCAGAAAATGCGCAAGGTGTTTCGCGACGGCGGGGAAATGTGCGTCGCGGTGCGCACTGATCGGGTCGTTGCGGTCGGCGTTTTCCGCGAGTACGAGAATACGCACGTTGGACGGCGCTTGTATGTGGACGACCTGGTGACCGACGAAACGGAGCGCTCCACCGGAGCTGGGCATGCGATGGTTGCGTATCTGGAGCAGCTCGCCCGTGACCGTGGCTGTCCCGGATTCGATCTGGAGTCCGGAACGCAGCGCACGCGCGCGCACCGGTTTTACTTACGGGAGGGTTTTTTCCTGACCGCGTTTTCGTTCAGAAAAGACTTCCAATGAATCCCATTCACGTCGGGCTGTTGGGTATCGGCACCGTGGGCGGTGGCACGTTTGCGGTACTGCGCCGCAATCAGGAAGAAATCAGCCGGCGCGCCGGGCGCGGTATTCTGATCAAGGCGGTGGCGGACAAGGATCTGGCCCGCGCGCGGCAACTGGCAGGCAGCAGTGCCGATGTGACCGACGATGCTTTTGCACTGGTGCGCCGGCCGGACATCGATATTGTGGTGGAACTGATTGGTGGCACCAAAATCGCGAAAGAGCTGATTCTGGCTGCGATCGAGAACGGCAAGCATGTCGTCACCGCGAACAAGGCCTTGCTGGCGCTGCATGGCAACGAGATCTTTCTTGCCGCGCAGAAAAAAGGCGTGATGGTCGCATTCGAGGCGGCAGTGGCCGGAGGCGTGCCGATCATCAAGGCTTTGCGCGAGGGATTGAGCGCCAATCGCATCGAATGGATCGCCGGCATCATCAATGGCACCTCCAACTTCATACTTTCCGAAATGCGGGAGAAGGGTTCGAGTTTTGCCGATGTGCTGGCGCAGGCGCAGAAGCTGGGTTATGCGGAGGCTGATCCCACCTTCGACATCGAGGGCGTGGATGCGGCCCACAAGCTCACCATCATGGCCGCCATTGCCTTCGGCATTCCGATGCAGTTCGACAAGGTGTACACCGAAGGCATTTCCAGGCTGACCCGCGAGGATATCCGCTACGCCGAAGAGCTGGGCTATCGCATCAAGCTGCTCGGCATCACCCGGCGCACCCCCAAGGGCATCGAGCTGCGCGTGCATCCGACCCTGATTCCGACCCGCAGGCTGATCGCCAATGTGGAAGGCGTGATGAATGCGATTCTGGTCAAGGGCGACGCCGTTGGCGCGACGCTCTACTATGGCGCCGGCGCTGGCGCCG
>JANNTE010000297.1:0-1643 GCA_031403365.1 Betaproteobacteria bacterium
TCGAAACCCGCATGTTTTACAGAGGGGGCTGTGTAACTGTAGTCGCAACAAGAACGACCGCAGTCTGCGCCAGCAGTCGGCCGTTGATCGACGCGAGGTTCCCAAGGGTGATCGATGTCTGACCCAGTACAATTCCCTGAAACTGCGTGTTCGCTCCAATGGTCACAGCACCGGAGACTTGCCAGAAGATGTTCTGGGGCAATACCCCACCGGCGAGAATAACGTTCATGGCTGCGGCCATGTTAAGCGTTCCCGCCACCTTGAGGATAAACACATCTGTTGCGCTGCCATTGAAAGTGAGGTCGGTCGGTATGGTAACGGCGCTCCCCCATTCGTAAACGGTTGCCGCTCCTGGAATAGCGTTGAAGGTCAGACTGGTCAGCGTTCCACCACCCACATTGGTCGTTGCGGCCGATGACGCGGTCCGGCCGGCGGCATTGGTGTACGCGGTTTCCATGTTGAGTACGGCGGTGGTCAGATCGGAGGACGTTGTCCCGCCCACCATGTCCGCAGCGTATAGTTTCCCGCGTGGGACCACTTGAGCGGAAAATCCGTAGGTATCCGTGACGTCATGCGTTTGCGACCATCCCGTCAAGAAAGTCCTGCTGGCAGGGCTCAAGCCGACATTCCCAGTCACGACGGAGCTTGGAACGGTCGAGACGCCTGATTTTGCCAAAATCGCATAGTGGCCAGCCGCTCCAAGCGGCACACTACCCACTGCGCTACTGCCTGCGCCCGTTGGGCCTTCGGCTGCGCTTGAGCCTGAGCCACCGCCGCCACCGCCGCCACCACCGCAGCCGGCCACTGAAGCGGCCAGCAGCAATGCCGTAAACCACGTAAGTGGTTTGAGTAAGTTTTCTGATCTGTCCATTGTGTGTCACCTCCATATGTGAAATTCTGAGCGGGATCCTGTGTGCGGCCAATGCAGTGCGGACAAGAAGCCCTTTTCAGGGCACCACAGTTCCGGTACCAAAGGTCTCAGTGACCATTTTTCACTTCCTTTGCAAAACACTCTGTGCGCCAGCGCACATAGCCGGAGATGGCAAGGCAGTCTCGCGGACAATCCTTTTTGCTGCTTTCCCGAGCAGCGCTACCTCGCTTGCCGGGACGCGCCGACTGTTTTTTGTGTACGCGCAAGGCTATCTCGCCGCTGATCTGGAATTGCGAATGCATTCCACCTGTCGCCCTGGACAAACGACTGCCTGGATGGACGCGACATGCAGAAATCCGTAGAATGCGCCCCTCTTCAAAAGCCCCTGGTTTGCCCCGTAAAAAGGCGCAGTGAATCCGGCCGTTTCATGAACGAAATCACCAAGGAAATGTTGTCCGATCGCGTCGAGCAGCGGCGCACCTTCGCCATCATTTCGCACCCGGATGCGGGCAAGACCACGCTAACCGAGAAGTTGCTGCTCTATGCCGGCGCGATCCATATTGCGGGAAGCGTGAAAGCACGCAAGGCCACGCGACATGCGACCTCGGACTGGATGGAAATCGAAAAACAACGCGGCATTTCAGTAGCCAGTTCGGTGATGCAGATCGAATACCGCGGCAAGGTGGTGAACCTGCTCGATACACCCGGCCACCAGGATTTTTCCGAGGACACCTACCGCGTGCTGACCGCCGTGGATGCGGCGCTCATGGTG
>JANNTE010000298.1:0-2542 GCA_031403365.1 Betaproteobacteria bacterium
AATTCTACCGGCCTGCGCGCTGGAGCGACGCGCAGATTCTGGAAGAGCATGCCTTTAGCGCGGAACTGGCGGTGCGCGAAATTCCGGCGGTACCTGCCGTGGTCGTTGGTGCGACCACGCTGCATGCTTTCGCGGGATTTCGCTTCGCCTTATACCCGCGGCGCGGCGGGCGCGCGCCGGAACTCGATGATCCCAATACTCTGGAGTGGCTGGGACGGTTCATTGGCCGCATCCATGCTGTCGGTGCGATAAAGCCCTTTGTGCATCGCCCGGCGTTCGATGTGGCGAGCTTCGGCATTGAACCGCGCGACTGGCTGCTCGACGGCGACTGGATTCCCGGCGATCTGTACGACTCCTATGCGAGCGTGATCGATCAGGCGCTCGACGGCGTGGAAGAGTGCTTTCAGCGCTGCGGCCCGGTGCGCCAGTTGCGCCTGCACGGTGACTGCCATCCCGGCAATGTGTTGTGGACACCCGATGGCCCGCATTTCGTCGACTTCGACGATGCGCGCACCGGCCCCGCCATGCAGGATCTATGGATGCTGCTATCCGGTGACCGGGCCGCAATGACGCGGCAGCTCTCCGATGTCCTGGCCGGCTACGAGGATTTTGCCGAATTCGACCGGCGCGAAGTCGGACTTGTCGAGGCGCTGCGCACCTTGCGCATGATTCACTACTGCGCGTGGCTTGCCCGGCGCTGGGACGATCCGGCTTTTCCGGCAGCGTTTCCCTGGTTCAACACCACGAAATACTGGCAGGACCAGATTCTGCAATTGCGGGAGCAAGCGGCCGCCATGCAGGAATCCCCACTCGGGCCGTTATAAGAGCTGGTAACGTCTCCTTGACGCTCTGTAACAGAATCTTTACAGTCCATTTGGTTCTGTTGCTCTGGCGTTGCACCATTCGGGCAACACACTGTATTGCAAGCCTTTTCAGAAGCGAGGCACGATGATCTATCAGTTGCACGAATTTCAGAAAACGGTGATGACTCCGGTTGTTTCATGGGCCGACACTGCCCGGCACCTGTTTACGAGTCCGCTGAGTCCGCTTTCCTACTCTCCGCTTTCGCGCACAATTGCCGCCAACAGCGAAATGCTGGTGCGCCTGATGCGCCGCTATCCAAAGCCGGAATGGGGTATTGCTGAAGCACTGGTCAACGGCGAGCGTGCCGCAATTACACGCGACGTCGTGATCGACAAGCCGTTTTGCCAGTTGCTGCATTTTCGCAAAGAAGTGCAGGTCGAACAGCCGAAGCTGTTGATTGTGGCGCCGCTGTCCGGCCACTACGCCACCTTGCTGCGCGATACCGTGCGCACGGCCCTGGCCGATCACGACGTCTGGGTCACCGACTGGGCCGACGCCAAAATGGTGCCGCTTGCCCACGGCGCGTTCCATCTCGACGATTATGTTGATTACATCCGCGAGTTCATCCGTTTTCTGTCGCCTGAACTCAATGTCATGTCGGTGTGCCAGCCTACCGTGCCGGTGCTGGCGGCGGTGTCGCTGATGGCGGCGGACAACGATCCCGCCGTGCCGAAAGCGATGATCATGATGGGCGGCCCGATCGACACGCGCCGCAATCCAACCTCGGTGAATGATTTCGCCTCCGGGCGCCCGCACTCCTGGTTTTCCGACCGCGTCATCATGCGCGTGCCGGGCAACTATCCGGGATTCATGCGCAAGGTTTACCCGGGCTTCCTGCAGCACGCGAGTTTTCTGGCGATGAATCCCGACCGGCACCTGGACGCGCACAAGCAGTTCTACAATCATCTGATTCGCGGAGATGGCGAAAGCGCGGAAGGACATCGCAAATTTTACGACGAATACAACGCGGTACTGGACATGCCCGCCGAGTATTACCTGGACACCATCAAGGTCGTGTTCCAGGAATTCCAGTTGCCCAAAGGAAATTGGTCGGTACGCGGTAATCTGGTGCGCCCCGATGCGATACGTCACACCGCGCTGTTCACCATTGAGGGCGAGCTGGACGACATCTCCGGCAACGGCCAGACCGAAGCCGCGCATACGCTGTGTCGCAGTATCCCCGCCGAGAAACGCAAACACCTGCTTGCCAAAGGGCTGGGTCACTACGGCATATTCAGCGGACGCAAGTTTCGCGAAACGGTGTACCCGCAGATTCGCGGCTTTATACAGTTGGCGGCCATGCGCGAAGAGAATCAAAAACTCAGGCGCATAAAGTAAGGTATCTTGCAGCGGACGTTACTCCCGACTCTGGAAAGAAAAAAGCAAGTCCCGGCAGGGTAACCGTTCCGCGCTGAGGAAGTGGTGTTCCGAATGCGCAGGAGAGACAAACTTCTAGGCGCACAAACAATGAACAGGAAAAATTCTCTTGGCGCCGCGTTTGCAGCTGCGCTGGCAATTGCTGCAAACATGCTTCCCGCCGCCGAGTATCCCGCGCGGCCACTCACACTCGTCGTGCCCTGGGGCGCGGGCGGCGGCACCGACGCAGTGGCGCGCATGCTGGCTTCGCTGCTGGAGAAGGATTTCGATCAACCGGTGAACGTAGTCAATCGCACCGGCG
>JANNTE010000299.1:0-1881 GCA_031403365.1 Betaproteobacteria bacterium
AGAGGGTCCACCAAGGCTATCGCTACCACCCGCCGGTAGCGGTTATGATGGCGTTGCCTAAATCTTCCGCTCCCTGCTACCGGATTGGATACGCCGATGAAACCAGAAGATGTAAAGACCGTTGCCGACGCAAAAAAGATCGTCAATGAGCGCAAACTCACCCACGTCAAAGTCGGTGTGTTCGACATCGACGGCATCCTGCGCGGCAAGTACATGTCGCGCGAGAAATTCTTCAGTTCTCTGGAAAAAGGGTTCGGTTTCTGCGACGTGGTTCTGGGCTGGGATTCAAACGACCAGCTCTACGACAACACGCAGTTCACCGGCTGGCATACCGGCTACCCGGATGCGCAGGTGCGCATCCTTCCCGCAACCTGCCGCGACATTCCGTTCGAGCCGGGCATGCTGTTGTTTCTCGCCGAGTTCACCGAGGAAGCCAAGGCGCCCTGCCCGCGCGGCGTATTGCGCAGGGTCCTGGACAAGGCGCACAAAATGGGTTTCGAGGTGTATGCGGGCTTCGAATTCGAGTACTTTGTTTTCGATGAAACGCCGGACTCGGTGCGCGCCAAGCACTACCGCGATCTGAAACCGATGGCGCCGGGATACTTCGGCTACTCGGTGATTCGCAACACGGTGCATTCCGGCTATTACAATGAAACGCTGAAGCTATGCGAGGACATGCGTTTCCCGCTCGAAGCCCTGCACGAGGAAACCGGCCCGGGCGTACTCGAAGCCGCGATCGCAGTGGATGGCGGCCTCGAAGCAGCCGACAAGGCCAGTTTGTTCAAGACCTTCATCAAGGTCCACGCCCAGCTGAACAATCGCATGGCCACTTTCATGGCCAAGTGGAATGCAAACCTGCCGGGACAAAGCGGCCACATCCACGTCTCGCTCAAAGGCAAGGGCGGCAAGGCGGTGTTCCACGACCCGAAGGACCGTCTGCACATGAGCCCGCTGATGAAACATTTCGTCGCCGGCCAGCAGGCATTGATGCCGGAATTTCTTGGCATGGTGGCGAGCACGGTGAACTCCTACACGCGCATGGTGCCGGGTTACTGGGCGCCCACCCACGCCACCTGGGGCGCGGAGAATCGCACATGCGCCCTGCGGGTGATTCCCGGTTCGGAAAAAAGCCAGCGCGTCGAATACCGTATCGCGGCGGCCGACTGCAATCCTTATCTCGGTCTGGCCGTTGCGCTCGCCTCCGGCTTGTGGGGTATCGAGCACAAACTCGAATTGGGCAAGCCGGTCTCCGGCAATGCCTACGATCAAAAACAGTCTGCCAAAGGCGCGCTGCCAACGACGTTGTGGGACGCTGCACAAGCACTGAAAAACTCCAAGGCTGCGCGCGCCAGTTTCGGCGATGCCTTCGTCGAACACTTCGCCGCCACCCGGGAATGGGAAGAGCGCCAGTTCCGCAAGTCGGTAACGGATTGGGAGTTGGAGCGGTATTTTGAAATTATCTAAGAAATTGAAGGCTGGCATTCCCATCTCCCCCCGGAGAAGGGTAGGGGATGAGGGAGCATGCCGCGAAAATCAAAGAGTAGCGAGATCTTCAACCTGAGTTTGTTGTAATCGCGATTGTCGTGAAACTGTGTGCCGCTCGAAGCAATCGAATAACCTCCCTCATCCCCGACCCTTCTCCCGGAGGGAGAAGGGAGTGCAGACCTTTTCCCATTCACTGACCTCACATGACCGACATCCAAAAAACCCTCACCCCCATCGATGGCAGCGTCTATGTCGAACGCCCGCTCGCCACCGGCGCCGCGATCCAGCAGACCATGGAGCGCGCCCGCGTTGCACAGGCGAAGTGGAAACGGGTTCCGCTCGGTGAGCGCATCGGCTTTGTCAATCGCTTCATCGACGCTTTCGTCGCGCGCAAAG
>JANNTE010000300.1:0-2617 GCA_031403365.1 Betaproteobacteria bacterium
TGATCTCCGGTTTCACTTTACCGATGCGGGCGAGATTGTCCTCCAGCACACGCTGCTTGGCTGCGACCTGGGCGCGTGGCTCAAGGTGCTGCATGCTGCAACCACCGCACACGCCAAAGTGACTGCAACGCGGCTCCACCCTGGCGGCGGACGCATGGATGATGCGTTTGACTTCCGCCAGTTCGTAATTTGGTTTTCGCTGGAAGGAAACGTACTCGACGGCTTCTCCGGTCAATGCGCCCTCGATGAATATCACTTTGCCATCGAGGTGTGCGATTCCGCGTCCTTCCTGGTCAAGTGATTCCACCCGTACCTCCGGACTGACGGGTCCAAATTTCATGCTAGGGCTGCCAGCCAGCTAGAAATTCCCGCCAATGATCTTCGCCGGTATTGGACAGCATCGTGCGCACCAGTTGACATTCCTTGTGATACTGCCCCTGATCTAGCACGCCCCGCACGAGCTGAAAGCGCAGGTAAATCAGATAAGTGTTGGCGACGTCGGTTTCGCAGTAATGGCGGACAGCCTCGATCTGGCCGTGCTGAAATGCCTGCCAGACTTTCGACCCGTCCATGCCAAGCTTTCCCGGCAGACCGAGCAATTGCGCCATCTGGTCAAGCGGTGCATTGCCCCTGCCGTGATACATCGCCAGAACATCCATCAGATCGAGATGGCGGCTGTGATAACGACTGATATAGTTGTTCCATTTGAATTCGCGATCATCTTCTCCCATGTCCCAAAAGCGCGCGGCGCGTATACCATGGATCAGCGCGCGGTAATTCAGAACGGGCAGGTCGAATCCGCTGCCGTTCCAGGACACCAGCTGCGGGGTGTACTTCTCGATGCCATCAAAGAATCGCTGCACCAGATCGCGCTCCGGCTCGGCGCCCTCTCCCAGCGACCAGACGCGAAAGCTGTCGCGATCGCGCAAGGCACAGGAGATGGCAACGACGCGATGCAGGTGCAGTGGCAAGAAGTCGCTTCCAGTGGCTTCGCGCCTTTTATCGAAAGCCATCTGCGCAACCTCCACGTCGGTAATCTGCGCTGAATGTGCGTGGATTCTGCGCAGACCAACGACATCAGGGACCGTTTCTATATCAAATACGAGAATGGGCGTCATGAATGGCAGGACTTGAGCCGATGCCGGATTCGCCTGCGCACGGGCAGGCCCTCTGGCGTTTGTCGGCAAGTCGTGAGAATACCGGAAATGACGCTGACTCCTCTAGACTTCAGTCTCAGCCGCCACACCCGGCGTCGCGATCTGGCTTTGTCATGGCTCTGCCCTTCATTGGTTTGAAGGCGCCCGATGGTAAACTCCGAACCGATACAGGCATCATTTAACGGGAGGAATCTGCTTGTGAGAAATCTCAGCGGCCGTACCGCGGCAGAGAAATCTGCTGTTGCACACCCGAATTTCGTCAGAAGCGCGCGATTAGTCGAGTGGGTTGCGGAAATCGCCGGATTGACTGAACCTGAGACTATCCACTGGTGCGACGGATCGCAGTCCGAATATGAGTCTCTGTGCGCGCGCCTGGTTGCGGGCGGCACGTTGCTCAAACTCAATCCTGAACTGCGCCCGGACAGTTACCTCGCCCGGTCGGATCCTTCCGATGTCGCCAGGGTGGAGGACCGGACCTTTATTTGCAGCGCCCACAAGCGCGATGCCGGCCCCACCAACAACTGGTGCGATCCTGCGGAAATGAAACGCACGCTGCGGGCCCTGTTCAAGGGCAGCATGCGTGGCCGCACGATGTATGTGGTGCCGTTTTCCATGGGACCGATCGGCTCCCCTCTGGCGCAGACCGGTGTGCAATTGACCGACTCGGCCTACGTCGCGGTCAGCATGCGCATCATGACGCGCATGGGTCGCCAGGCACTCGATGCCCTCGGCGAGCGCGCGGATTTCGTTCCCTGCCTGCATTCCGTGGGTATACCCCTTGATGCCGGACAACGTGACGTGCCCTGGCCATGCAATAAAGACCACAAATACATCGTCCATTTTCCGGAAGAACAGTCCATCTGGTCTTTCGGCAGCGGTTACGGCGGCAATGCCCTGCTCGGCAAGAAGTGCCTTGCCCTGCGCATCGCATCGGTGATGGCCCGGGACGAAGGATGGCTTGCGGAGCACATGCTGATTCTCGGCGTGGAGTCGCCCAAGGGCGGGAAGCACTACGTATCGGCGGCGTTTCCCTCGGCGTGCGGCAAGACCAATTTCGCGATGCTGATCCCGCCCGCGAGCTTCGGCGGATGGAAAATCACCACCATCGGCGAGGATATTGCCTGGCTCAAGCCGGGCAAGGACGGGCGTTTTTACGCGATCAATCCCGAGGCGGGATTCTTTGGCGTTGCGCCGGGGACGTCCGACCACACAAACCCGAATGCGATGAAGACCCTGCACGCGAACGTGATCTTCACGAACGTTGCGCTCACGCCGGAAGGCGATGTCTGGTGGGAGGGCATGACTGAAACCCCGCCGGCCAGGCTCATCGACTGGCAGGGAAAGGAGTGGACCCCGGACTGCGGACGGCTGGCGGCGCATGCGAATTCGCGCTTTACGGTTCCCGCGTCCCAGTGCCCGTCCATGGACGCAAAGTGGGAAGACCCGGCCGGCGTGCCGAT
>JANNTE010000301.1:0-10444 GCA_031403365.1 Betaproteobacteria bacterium
GATCAGACCGACGAATCCAATCGTTCCGCCGATCAACACTGCACTCACCACGGCAACGGCGGCAGCCCCGAATAGCAGATATTCGATGCCGCTGACAGCAACACCCAGCGATTGCGCTTTCATTCTTCCCAGCGCCAGCAGGTTCATTGCCGGCGCGAACGGCATCACAACCACTAACAGAACCAGCAAGACAACGAATGCCGGCATGGCGCTGCCAGCATAGCCCAGGTCACCCATGAGCCAGTACAACATGCCTTTGATTGCAGTCTGCGGCGCCAATACCAGGATCAGACTCAGCAGGGCATTGAGTCCGGCGGCCACCACGACACCGGTCAGCAATAGTCGATAGGGATTCCAGTTGCCGGCACGCAGGCCCAGCCCAAACACCAGGGAGCTGGCCAGCATTGCCCCGGCCAGGCCGAACCCGGACTGCACCAACGCGCCCAGGCCGAATAACATGCCGAGCATCACCCCTAGGGCCGCGCCTCCGGAAATGCCGAATACGTAGGGATCCGCAAGCGGATTGCGCAGCAGCACCTGCATCAGTACGCCGGCCAGCGCCAGCAGCGACCCGCAGGTAAACGCCGCCAGAACACGAGGCAGACGAATTTTCCAGACAATATCGGAAATGGCGTCATTGCCTGGCTGGAGCAATGCGGCATAGAGCTTGCCGAACGCGACGGGCACACTGCCGGCGGCGAGCCCAGCGCCGATGCTGGTAACCGCAAGCAGCAGCAACACACCCATTACGGCGGCACGCGACATGAATTTGTCAGCCGCAGCGCACGAATCTAGCGCAGGCTGATGACGCGCCAGTCGTGTTTGAGCGCGTGTTCCTTGAGCGTTTCGTCAGGGTCGACAGCCACCGGATGGCTGACAATGGAAAGCAATGGCAGGTCATTGAGCGAATCGCTGTAAAACCAGATCTGCTCGACTGCAGACCAGGCGATGCCGTGCTCGGCCATCCAATCCTTCAGCCGCACGATCTTTCCCTCCCGGAACGACGGCACGCCTTTGACTCGGCCGGTAAATTCACCGCTGACTTCTTCCGGTTCGGTGGCGATCAGGTTTTCGATGCCCAGTTCGCGCGCGATCGGGGCGGTGACAAAACTGTTGGTGGCGGTGATGACGACGCGAGCATCTTCACGATGACTGTCGATCAAGTCGCGTGATTTCTGCGTAATGATCGGCAGAATCTTCTGCGCCATGAATTCGGCATGCCATAAATCGAGCTGCTTGCGCGGATGGCGCGAAAGCGGCTTCAACTGAAAATTCAGGAATTCATGGATATCGAGCGTGCCGGCCTTGTAGGCTTCGTAGAAATGGCGGTTGCGCGCCTCGTAGACTTCGCGATCAAGCACCTCTTTCTCGATCAGGAATTGCGCCCACTCAAAGTCGCTGTCTCCGGCAAGAAGAGTATTGTCCAGGTCGAACAAGGCGAGACGCATCGTGGCGGGAGATGAAGCGGATGAAATAAAAGGGGGTCAGCAGGCGCGCGGAGTATAGCGCAAAAATTTCCTCAATCTGCCCGTTTGCCAGCAAACCAGCGCTGCTATTGGTCGGTCTCCGCGCGCAATAACTGCTTGACCAAAGGCAAGGTGATCGGGCGTTTGGTTTCCAGGGAAAGTCGATCAAGCGCGCCGAGAATGCCTATCAGCGATTGCAAATCGCGACTTTGGTGGCGCAGCAGATATTCAATCACGCCGTGCGGCAGATCGAACGAGCGCGCTTGCGCATGAGCTTTCAGAGCCAGGGCCTTTTCCTCGTCCGTGAGCGCCTTGACCTGATACACAAGCCCCCAACCCAGGCGTGTTACCAGTTCCGGGCGCAACCGCAATTGCGCAGGCGCGGCGTTACCCGCCGCCAGCACTATTCCGGAACGCTCGCGAAGCTGGTTGTACAGATTGAAAAACGCCCGCTGGTTCGGTGGGTCCAGACGGTCAACATCGTCGACCGCCACGGCGCGCAATTGTCCGGCCGCCAACGGCACCGGACCGGCCGCAGAAACATGCAGGCATTCCAACCCGGTGGCGCTCAAACCGGAAATGGTTGCGCGCAGCAGGTGCGAACGTCCGCTGCCCGCCTCGCCCCACAGGTAAACTGACCGCTCGCCGGATCGCCCGGAAACCATGTTCTGGAGCAGATCAAGCAGCTCGGAGTTTCGCCCGGGAAAGAAATTGTCCAACGCGGGCGCAGGTGAAGGCGCAAGGACAAGCGCCAGTTGCTTCATCCCGATTTGTACAAATCACGCTTGAAATGGTGCGCGCGCGACAAGCAAGGCGCAGTCGGTCCCGCAGCGACCAACTCAAGCACATACCAGGCTACACGCATAGCAAGCATCGTAGGCATTTGGAGTAAAATTCGCCGCGTCCTGGCAGGCAAACGGCTTCGCGCGCGCCGCGCGAAATCCGATCGACCGGGCCGAAATCCGGCCTCTACTTTATCCCGAAGAACCCGGCAACTCAACCTGATGACTGATCGCGTCGCTTCAAATTCCCTGTCCTATCGTGACGCTGGTGTCGATATCGATGCCGGCGATCAACTGGTTGAAAACATCAAGCCTTTTGCGAAACGCACGCTGCGAGAGGGTGTCCTTGCCGGCATCGGCGGATTCGGTGCACTGTTCGAAGTGCCCAAGCGCTACAAGGAACCGGTGCTGGTGTCGGGCACCGACGGAGTGGGTACCAAGCTCAAGCTTGCGTTCCAACTCAACCGGCATGACACGGTCGGGATAGACCTGGTCGCGATGAGCGTGAACGACATACTGGTACAGGGAGCCGAACCGCTGTTCTTTCTTGACTACTTCGCTTGCGGCAAGCTTGATGTGACGACAGCCACCCAGGTCGTTTCAGGCATTGCTGCGGGATGCGAACAGGCCGGCTGCGCGTTGATTGGGGGCGAGACCGCGGAAATGCCCGGCATGTATCCTCCCGGAGAGTATGACCTCGCCGGCTTTGCGGTCGGCGCGGTGGAGAAGAGCAAAATCATCGATGGCTCGGATATCGTACCGGGAGACATCGTTATCGGGCTGGCCAGCAGTGGTGCGCACTCCAACGGCTATTCGCTGATACGTAAAATCGTCGATGCTTCAGGCGCTGCCCTGTCATCCGCATTTGGCGGCGGAACGTTGGCGGAAGCATTGATTGCCCCGACACGCATCTATGTCAAACCGGTTCTGGCGGTACTGCGCGAGGTCCACATCAAGGGACTGGCACACATCACGGGTGGCGGGCTGGTGGAAAATGTTCCGCGGGTACTGCCGCAGGAGGTCTGCGCGGAGCTCAAGCAGAGCGCGTGGCCGCGCCCGCCACTATTTGACTGGCTGCAAGAACACGGAAACGTCCAGGAATCCGAGATGCATCGCGTGTTCAATTGCGGCATCGGCATGGTGGCGGTTGTCGCGGCTGACCAGGCCGAACGCGCCATCGCAGCACTCCAACGCGAGGGAGAAACGGTTTTTCGCATCGGCAGCATTCGCGCTCGGCGCGGGGACGAAGCCCAGACCGTGGTTGTCTGAACGGGATAATGAAGCGCATCGTAATCCTGATTTCGGGCCGCGGAAGCAATATGCAGGCGCTGATTGAAGCGAAGCTGGATGCCAGAATTGCAGCCGTCATCAGCAACAATCCCGCGGCCGGGGGGCTGGAGATTGCGCGCCTGGCGGGAGTGGGCACCCGGGTGGTCAATCACCACAACTATCCGGATCGCAAGGCCTTTGATCAGGCTCTGGCGGATGCGATCGACGAGTTTGCCCCGGATTTGATTGTGCTGGCGGGCTTCATGCGCATTCTTGGCGCTGAGTTTATCGACCGATATAACGGCAACATCCTGAATATTCACCCGTCTCTGCTTCCGGCCTTCCCGGGACTGCATACGCACCGGCGAGCCATCGAGGAAGGCGTCAAACTGCACGGCTGCACGGTTCATTTTGTCCGGCCAGCTTTGGATCATGGGCCGATTGTCATTCAGGCTGCCGTTCCGGTGCTCCAGGACGATGAAGAACATCGCCTCGCGCACCGTGTGCTCGAGCAAGAGCACGTGATTTACCCTCAGGCGATACGCTGGTTCCTGAACGATCAACTCACCATTCAAGGCGACCGCGTCAGTCTGCTTGCCCAATACCAGGCCTCGGGAGCCATGATCTCCCCTTTGCAGATATGACCCGCCATGTCCTGCTCTTGATTCTGATGATCGTTGGCCCGGTCTGGGCCGCCGAGCCGCCAGCGCGCGTGCAGATGGATTTTGCGGTGACTTCCGGCACACTGACTCTGGGCAAAGGACGCGACGTGCTGGAACACGACGGCAAGCGCTATTCGATCGTCAGCGAATCAAAGACGGTTGGAATCGCTGCCTTCTTCTACAAGGCGAATATCCGTCGCGAAAGTCGTGGTCTGGTCACCCGGGATGGCTTGCGCCCGCTGCATTTCGAAGAGGATCGTACCCGCAAGCCAAAGCGCGCGGCAGATTTCGACTGGGGCGCGAAACTGATAAACCTGACCGATGGCCTGAACGTGCAGACACTTGCGCTGCCGGACAATACATTCGATCAGACCAGTTTCGTGTACGCGTTTGCGTTCCAGCCGTTGCGTGCGGACAGGCTGGCCGTTCAACTCACTGACGGACGCAAACTATCCGACTACCAGTATGAAATCGTCGGCAAGGAGATTATCAAGAAGACTCCGCTGGGCGACCTGGAAACGATTCACATCCGGAAAGTCAGCGCGGCCGGCGACAAGCGCGGATTCGAAGTTTGGCTCGCCGTAGCACACCACCACCTGCCGGTGCGCATTCGATTCGTTGAAAAGGATGGCACCGTGCTGGACTCGAACGTCACGGCACTCGCGTACCCGTAAATGCAACTGACCGCGGCAATGATCCACGGCGCCGTCGCCGCGGTTGAACAGGCCATGCCGATGGCCCATCCGGCCGACGCGGTTCTGCGCCAGTTTTTCAGCGCGCACAGGCAACTGGGCCAACGCGATCGCGCATTCATTGCCGAAACCGTGTTTTGTGTCTTGCGCAACAAAAGGCTGCTGGAACACATCATCCGCTTGCCGAATGCGCACAATCTGGTCTTCGGTGCCTTGAGCAAGTTGCAAGGCTACGGAACCGCACAGCTCGAACCATTCGTCAAGAGCGCGGATCGCAAATGGATGCTTGAACTGAAGTCCTCGAACATCGATGCGTTCCCACCGGCCGTGAGACTGAGTCTTCCCGACTGGCTGTACGATCGCATGGTCGCGGAATCGTCCGAGCCGCACGCCGTTGCTTTTGGTCGCGCCATGCTCAACACTGCCCCGCTTGACCTGCGAGTCAATACCCTGGTGGCAAACCGCGAGCAGGTGCTGGGCGACTTGCGGGCAAGCGGCTTTGATGTCACTGCTACGCGGTTTTCCCCGGTTGGAATTCGTGTCCTCGGCAAGCCTGCGATCAATCGCCATCCTCTGTTCACCTCCGGGGCAGTCGAAGTACAGGATGAGGGCAGTCAATTGCTGGGCTATCTTGTTGCACCGAAACGGCGGGAAATGGTGGTGGACTTCTGCGCAGGCGCAGGCGGCAAGACCTTGCTCATGGGTGCAATGATGCAGTCGACCGGCAGACTCTACGCGTTCGATGTTTCGGACAAGCGCCTCAAGAATCTTGCCCCGAGACTCAAGCGCTCGCGCCTGTCAAATGTTCACCCACAGTTAATCGCCAGCGAAAACGACATCAAGCTCAAGCGGCTGGCGGGCAAGATTGACCGCGTGCTGGTGGATGCGCCTTGCAGCGGACTGGGTACTTTGCGGCGCAATCCGGACATCAAGTGGCGCCAGTCTCCGCAGGCGGTAGAGGAACTGGCGGCAAAACAATTCGCCATTCTGGCTTCGGCAGCCCGGCTGCTCAAGCCGGCAGGACGCCTGGTTTATGCGACTTGCAGTGTGCTGGCCCGGGAAAATCGACAAGTCGTCGAGCACTTTCTCGCCGATCACCCCGATTTTCGGCCAGTCAGTTGCGGCAAAGTACTGGAAGAAAATCGGATTGCGATTGAGAGCGAAACTTTTCTGGATCTCAACCCGCAGACGCATGGCACCGATGCTTTTTTTGCATGTGTCCTGCAAAAAGCGACTTGAGCGCATGTTTAAAAACTGGCCGGAGCACCGCCGGCACGTAATTGCTTTCGTGCGTGGCGTGCCAAAGTAACTCGACTATCGCCGGGAGATCTCATGAAAATTCGCTCTGAAGTTGAATACTTGCTGACCACTTTGCTCGACGACTGGCAAGGCGGCGCGATACCGTGGCAAATCGCAGTCCTGGCAGCGGGATTTTTGCTCGCATGGCAGATCTCGCGTCATTTAGGCCGCCGGCTGTCGGCGAGCGTTGATGCGAATACCGCCGACGCCATGAAGATCGGCATCGGCGGCATCAGCCATGAGTTGTTTGCCGCGAGCGCTCTGCTGCTGGTGCTGGCCGGGCGCTCGGCGCTGTCCCATTACCAGCCGGTGCATCTGCTCAATCTTGCCGTACCGCTGCTGCTGGCGATGGTGATTGTCCGCGGCGTCCTTTATCTGTTGCGCCAGACCCTGCCGCCCGGTGGACATTTGCGCTCCTGGGAGACCGCCGTCACCTGGTTGGTGTGGATTGGCATGGCGCTGCATATCGTCGGCTTGCTACCTGCTGCAGGGCAGTTTTTGGAAGGCACCGGGTTCAGCGCCGGCGGGCAACGCATTTCACTGGCCATGATTCTGACTGCGGTATTGACGGTGGTACTGACCGTCCTGGCGGCGCTCTGGCTGGGTCGCATGCTGGAAACGCGCATCATGGGTTTGCAGGAAGTAGAGCTCAACCTGCGATTTGCTTTGACCAAGATCTTGCGTAGTGTGCTGGTCGTCATGGCAGTGCTCGTCGCCCTGCCCATTGTCGGCATCGACATCACTGTGCTGTCCGTATTCGGCGGCGCGATCGGGGTGGGCATTGGCTTCGGCATGCAGAAAGTCATTGCCAATTATTTCAGCGGCTTCATCATCCTTCTCGATCGCACCGTCAGTCCCGGCGATCTGGTCACGGTCGACAGCTATTACGGCGAAGTAACCAAACTGACCGCGCGCTGCATCGTCGTGCGCGGCCTGGACGGCACTGAAGCCATTGTGCCAAACGAAACCGTGATCACCTCGACCGTGATCAATCATTCGTATTCCAATCGCCGCGTACTGGTGCGCATCCCGGTGCAGATCAGTTACTCCAGTAGCCTGGAAACCGCCTTGAAATTGATGCTGGAGGCCGCATATTCGCATCCACGGGTGCTGAAAGATCCGGCTCCCGGAGCAGTTCTGACGGCCTTCGCAGACAACGGCATCAATCTTGAGTTAATGGCATGGATTGCGGATGCAGAGCGCGGGCTGATTGAACTGAAGTCTGAACTGAATCTGGCATTGCACGCAGGATTCAGCGCCAACCGCATTGAGTTTCCATTTCCTCAGCGCGATATCCGCATCGTCGGCGGCCTTAACTCCAGTAATCCCGCGCCGATATAAGCTGAACTGGAGCCGAAATGGGGAAGTGGCCTCTGGATGCGCGAACCATCTCCGGGCCGCGCACCGCCGGTTTGAAAAAGGGCTGCCAAAAATAAGCTTCTGGACGCCCGTTCGTACTGTACAATTTAGTGCTATCTTTTCTTGAGTTTCATGAGGATACCGTGATGAATGTAAGCATGTTTCTGGATTTTCCGGCTTGGGCGAACGGGCTTGTAGACCTGCCTTGGTGGGGTTATGTCGCACTCACCTTGCTGATGACCCATATCACGATCGCAGCCGTCACCATTTACCTGCATCGCCATTCGGCACATCGTGCGCTCGAACTGCATCCCGTCGTTTCGCATTTTTTCCGTCTTTGGCTGTGGCTGACCACCGGCATGTCCACCAAAGGCTGGACCGCCATTCACCGCAAGCATCACGCCAAGTGCGAAACGGAAGAAGATCCCCATAGCCCGCAGATTCTGACACTGAAAAAAGTCCTGCTGGAAGGCAGCGAGCTGTATCGCAAGGAAGCTGCAAATCAGGAAACACTGGACAAATACGGTCACGGAACCCCGGACGACTGGATGGAACGCAACGTCTACACGAAGACCGACAAAGGTGGTGTCGCCATCATGCTGGTGGCTGATATCGTGATGTTCGGGCCGCTGGGCCTGACCATCTGGGCGGTCCAGATGCTGTGGATCCCGGTAATGGCGGCCGGCGTAATCAACGGCGTGGGCCACTACTTCGGGTACCGCTCGTTCCAGGTGGAAGATGCCAGCACGAACATTGTGCCGTGGGGAATCCTGATTGGCGGCGAGGAGCTGCACAACAATCACCACGCCTATGCATCATCGGCCAGACTGTCAAACAAGTGGTATGAGTTCGACATTGGCTGGTTTTACATCCGCACTCTGGAAATAATGGGATTGGCGGAGGTCAAGAAGCTCGCGCCGCAGGTCAAGATGGAAGCTGGCAAGTTGCAGTGCGACCTCAATACCCTGCAAGCCGTCATTACCCATCGCTATGACGTCCTGGCGCGCTTTACGCGCTTGCTTCGAACCACTTGCACCGAAGAATTACGGCGTATGCGCGAACACAAGACAGGTCATTCCGTCGACCTGCAAACCATCAAACGCTGGATGCATCTGGATGCCACGATGGTGCCTGAACCGGAAAAGGCCAAGCTCGATCAAGTGCTGGGTACCAGCAAAGTGTTGACTACGGTCTACTCAATGCGCCAGGAACTGGCGATGCTTTGGCAGCGTTCGACTGCGTCCAAGGAACAGTTGCTTTCGCAACTGGAAGACTGGTGTCACCGCGCCGAGAAAAGCGGTATTGCCCCGCTGCGCGACTTCTCCCGTACGCTGCGCTGCTACGCCTGAGCTGCAGACCTGGCTGTAATCAAACGAAAAGCCCGCCGATTGGCGGGCTTTTCGTTTCTTGCGGTTCGTGCTCTTCGCAAATTGCAGCGGTACCCAATGCAGCACGACTTACTTGAGTTTGGTTTCCTTGTAAATTACGTGCTTGCGGGCTACCGGATCAAACTTCTTCATCTCGATCTTGTCCGGTTTTGTCCGCTTATTCTTCGTAGTTGTATAGAAATGTCCGGTACCGGCGGAAGATTCCAATTTAATTTTTTCTCTCATATCGCTCTCTCTGCCGTTACTGGTTAGAACTTCTGTCCGCGCCCACGCAGCTCGGCCAGAACCACGTCAATGCCCTTCTTGTCGATGGTGCGCAGACCGGCACAGGTCACGCGCAGGTTCACCCAGCGCTTCTCGCTCTCAACCCAGATGCGACGGTACTGCAGGTTGGGCAGGAAGCGTCGTTTGGTCTTGTTGTTTGCGTGGGACACGCTGTTTCCAACCACCGGTTTTTTCCCGGTTACTTGACATACTCTCGCCATGTGGGCTTCTCCAAGCTAAGTTTCTGATTGGGCCGCCCTTATGTATGGCGACGTTGCGAATTCGGAAAGACGCGCTTTATACCATAGTTCCCGCGCCTTGCTCAACCGAAGCAGCTATAAGAGTCCGCGCTCGGCAAAAGACAAGGTCGCGCCACGCCCGACAACAAAATGGTCCAGCACCCGGACGTCAATCAGCGCCAGTGCCTGCTTCAAGGCCTGGGTCAACGTCTCATCGGCACGACTGGGCTCCGCAACTCCGGACGGATGATTGTGCGCGAAAATCACGCCGGCTGCGTTGTGTTGCAGCGCTTTGCGAACAACTTCGCGAGGGAAAACGCTGGTTTGTGTCAAAGTTCCGCTAAACAGCTCCTCCACGGCAATAACCTGGTTCTGTGCATCGAGGAACAAACCAAGAAAGACTTCCACTTGGCGGTGCTGAATGGAAAGCCGCAGAAAGTCCCGCACCGCGACCGGTGAACTCAGATTGATGCCCGACTTCATTTCCGCCGCCAGCGCGCGCCGGATGAGTTCGGAGGCAGCCTGAAATTGCGCGAACTTCGCACTTCCCAGACCCGGGACCGCGCAGAAAGCCTCCTGGTTGGCTGCACACAAGTGCGCCAGTGAGCCAAACTTCGCCAGCAAGGTCCGCGCAAGGTCCACCGCGCTTTTCCCTTTTGTTCCAGTTCGCAGGAATATCGCCAGCAACTCGGCATCGGACAGACTTCCCGCGCCCTTGGTCAACAATTTTTCGCGTGGCCTGTCGTCCTCGGGCCAATCGGTGATCGCCACGGTCGCCTCACACTTTTATATTTTGCAACAACAGTTTACACTGCCATACAGACGCGCGTTGAAGGGTAATTTGCATGGCGGAACTTAACGGCAAACGCATTCTCCTTGGCCTCACTGGCGGCATTGCCGCGTATAAGGCGGCCGAACTCGTTCGTGAGTTGCAGCGACAAGGCGCCGATGTTCAGGTGGTGATGACCGAATCTGCGTGCAGATTCATTTCTGCATTGACACTGCAAGCACTGTCCGGCAAACC
>JANNTE010000302.1:0-8226 GCA_031403365.1 Betaproteobacteria bacterium
AATGCCTCACCCGAAGCCGCCAGCATGGGCGGCCTAGCCATTCTCAAAACCGGCGACCGCGTGCGCATTGACCTGAAAAAGCGCACCGCGAACATCCTCATCAGCAAAGCCGAGTACACGCGGCGCATGAAGGCACTGGAAAAATCAGGTGGCTTCAAAAGCCCCGCCAGCCAGACCCCGTGGCAGGAAATCCAGCGAAGCATGGTCGATGAACTGTCCAATGGCATGGTGCTCAAGCCTGCGGTCAAGTATCAGCGCATCGACAAGAGCAAGGGCGTGCCGCGCGATAACCACTGAGCAGCGGTGACTGGTGGCTGGTGACGGGTAACAGCAGGACGCAGCACTCGGGACTCGGGGCTTTCTAAAATGTGATGACTGGTGATTGGGGGATGGCAAGAACCGACCGCGATACGCCTGAAATGAAAAGATCCAGGCAGTTGAATGGACATCGGCCGATTTATGCACCTTGCAGGTGCCTTTGTATGCACCTGCAAGGTGTCTACTTTTAGTTAGATCGCCGTGGATAAAGTAGTGATACTCGCCGAACTGCGTGCTCTCGCAGACTCGGTGCCCGACTTCGACACGTACACACCCACGTCTCGAGCTCACCTTGAATGGCTTGGGAAGGGGAGCGCCTTCATTAGCGCATGGGACCGAATGGAAGCGATTGGATTCAAGTCGTCTTCCGAGAGCTTGTCTTCCTCCTTGCTGCGCGATACGAGCGTCGGTCGAATCATGACGATCCTTCATCGAGCAATTGCGACACTCGAAATCGAAGTGCCATCGCTTCCCGCCCAAGCCTTCGGACCCGGCGCGGTGTATGACTTCTTCAAGTCATTTCGGGAACTGTTGCAATCCGCTGCGACTTCCGTATTTGTCGTCGATCCGTATTTGGACGAACTGGTTTTCGACGGGTACGTTTCGGCTGTGAAGTCCTCGGTTGCCGTGAGACTTCTCGCCCGTCACCACGCGGCAGCCCTCAAACCCGCTGTAACGGCGTTTGCTGCACAATTCAATGGTCGCATCGAAGTACGAAAATCCAACGCCCTTCACGACAGAGTTGTGTTCATCGACAATCGATCATGTTGGGTCCTCGGACAATCGATCAAGGACGCGGCAGCAAACAAGCCAACATACCTCGCGCCGTTGCCTCCCGACGTGGCAAGCCTCAAGCTAAGTGACTACGAGAACATTTGGAATGCGGGGTCGGCGATCTAACAACCGGTTGCACGCGACGCCTGCCGGCGCGCCTGAACCGGAGCGTTCTCGGTCATTGGAGCCTCTTCAAGACCCGGCGCGATTCAAGGTTTTTTCGCGTGCACCAGTCATTGACCAGTCGGCCGCAGTGGACGCGCAGTGGACGCGAACGGAGGTACCAGGTCTTGCAATGTAGCAATCAACTGAAATTGCGCCGCCTGCATAGCTGCTAAAGAAGAGAAGTTCCCCCTCACGCCCGGTCTCTGCGCCGGGCGTTGTTGTCTGCAACTCCCGTCAGGTTCCGGCAATGATGGCCAGAGCTGCGGAGGCGCTCACGATGGGGATGCACTGATAACTCTTGAGATCGAGAAGATGCGCGTCTCCCGAGACGATCAAATCGGCCTGGGCCGCGAGCGCGCAGGCGATCACGTGCTCATCGTCTGGATCGGCGCTGCCGGTGCCTTCGATCCTGGCGGCAGCCGTCAGACTCGCGATCGCCATGAAGCGGCCGATGCATCGATCCACCGTTTCTCCGTTGGTGGTGATGCGCTTGGCGAACTTCGCATAGGCGAGCGCCTCGCGCAACTCCGCGATGAGCACCGCGCTGGTATACAGATCAACCGTCCCGCCGATCGCCGCATCGAGCAGTCTTCGCGGCGGACCATTCCATAGCAGCCCCGAAATGACGATGTTGGTATCGAGAACCAGGCGCATCAAGTCGCGCTGCGCTGGCGCCGCGCGGCGCGCACCGCGCGCACTTCAGCCACGATCTCCTGCTCCATCGCTTCGGTGAGACCCTCTTGCGGCATGCGCGCCCACATCGCGCGCAGTTCCTCGCCGGCCTGACGGCGCTGCTCCTGGGTTGCCAGAAAATCCACGAAATCGGCAATCTGCCCCAGACGTTCGGGCGGTAGGGCCTTTAACTTGGCGAGCAAGGCTTCGGCGGTAATCGGGGCGTTCATCAGTAGGGCTCCTTTCGCGGTTGGCATCGATGAGTACGGTTATCCCGCGTTAACCCTTCCGAATTATCCACCTGTTTCAATTTACTTACAAAGGCTTGCGTTCCTCCCCCGCGAGGCCAAAAAGGCGCGTCTAGGCAAAAAACCGAAATTGACAAAAGTGCATATTCGTTTCGCGCGCGCAACTGAATGAGGCGTCTGGAGAAAATGCCTACCTCTACGACGAAACCGTGTTGGGGGCTTCTGTTTACTACCTTTACTATCGTCTCCGGGGTGGTCAAGTTGAAGTGCTCGCGCTCTGGCACACCGGCCGTGGCTTTGGCCCCTTTCTCTAGTCGTTGAGCATGACGCCGAACCGGCCATTCGACACCGACCTTCGCAAGCAGGCTTCGCCCACTTGCTTGGCGGATCAATGGCGACGTTCCCGGTCATTGGAGCCTCTTCAAGACGCGGCGCGATTCACTTCTTTCGCGTGCACCAGTCGTTGACCAGTCGACCGCAGTGGAGGCGCAGTGGACGCGCAGGGTGGGAGGGCTTACTGAATCCGCGCAACCGGCGCAACTGATACACCGCGAACCCGGTATTGGGCGATCAACTGGGCAACGAGGCCGGATGCCTTGACGTCTTCGGCGAATTCCCGCAGATATTCCGCGCCCGCCTCGCGACCATGCAGCGTGCCGATCGACTGTTTGACGGAAGTAATCTGGCCTTCGAGCACACGCGAGTCTGGGAGCGTTTCGGCGTCCGTCACCAGACGCGGCTTAAGCCCGGCCAGGGCTTCGAGGTTTTCCTTTACGAATAGTTGATACGAGCCATCGATGCTGGCGGCGCGCTGCAATTGTGCGTGCTTGAGATGGCGGGTGAGGAATAAGTCGTACGCGCTTTTTTCCATGACGGCGATGCGCACGCCATCACGGTCCACGTCGGCCAGGGCACGGATCGGCGATCCGGCCGGTACGAGGTAGGTGACTGGAATTTCCAGATACGCCGCGGTAAAGGCGATTTCATTGGCACGCTGGGGTTCGTTGCCGAGGAAGGCCACGTCCCACACCTCGGTCTTTCCGGCATCGGCCAGTTTGCCGGGAGAGTCGTACACCACGAACTCGCATGGCACGCCGAGCCGGCGTGCGAGTTCGCGCCCAAGGTCAGGCGCGATGCCGTGCGGTTCCTTGCCCGCCGCGTAGTTGGACACCAGAAGGAAGTTCGATAAATTGATGCCGACACGCAGCTTGCCACGGGGCGCCAAATCGGATCGTGCTGAAGACGAGGCCGTGTTCATTAATTCTCCTTCGCCAGTTCGGCAACCAGCGGTGCATTTTTATCGAGCAGTCGCAGGATCTCATCGCGGCCAACATCCGGCACTTCGAACAGCACACGATAAATGCCCGCCTCGCGATACGCGATCAGCTTTTCACGATCTGGAGGCGCGGCGAACACGGTGATCGGCAGCGTGGCGGGATCGCGTCCCGCCGACTTTGCCGCAGCATGCAGACGAGCCACGGCGCTTTTCGGCTCCCAGTTGTTGCGCGGCCGCGGGAACCAGCCGTCGCCGAATTCGACCACGCGCTTGATGGTGTGGTCAGACTCGCCGCCAATCAGGATTGGCGGATGCGGGCGTTGTTTCGGTTTCGGGTACATCCAGACCGGATCGAAGTTGACATACTCGCCGTGGAATTGCGCTTCTTCCTGCGTCCACAGCGCCTTCATGGCGAGAACGCGCTCGCGCAGCAGCTTGAAGCGCGTTTCGTAGCGCGCACCGTGGTTTTCCATTTCGTCCACGTTCCATCCGCCGCCGATGGCAAAAATGAATCGCCCGTTGGACAGTTGATCGAGGCTCGCCACGGCTTTGGCGGTGACGATCGGATCGCGCTGCGGCATCAGGGCGATGCCGGTCCCGATTTTCAGCTTGTGCGTGGCGGCTGCAGCGAAGGACAGCGCGACAAAGGGGTCGTGCGTATGCTTGTACTTCTTGGGAAGTTCGCCGCCGCTGGGGAAGGGCGTGCGACGACTGGTCGGAATATGGGTGTGCTCAGGGAAGAACAACGAGTCGTAGCCGCGTTCCTCGAGGGCGCGGGCAAGCTCCGCGACATTGATGCCATAGTCGGTTGGAAAGTAATACACGCCAGCGAGCATTGAAGTGCCTCCGTTTGTTTGGCCGCTAACTGCCGCCGATCAGGGCGATTCCGGTTGGGCCATGGTAATTGCGATTTTCCAAGTTTATCTGCGAATCGAAAATGCCTCGGACGGGCAGGGGAATCCGTTCCTTGCTTGGGAAACGGATTCTCCGCTCCCTGCAAGATTCTGGCCTGGTCCGGTGTCGCGGGGCAGTCGCAGGGCGGTCACGGGGCAGTCACGGGTTCTGTGGCAATTCAGTCCGCGACTCCTGCTTTCTCAAGTATGACATTGAGCAGCACGTTGCAGCCTGCGGCAAGGTCTTCCGGCTTGGCGTTTTCGACCTCATTGTGGCTGATGCCTCGTTCGCAGGGAACAAAGATCATGCCGGTGGCGGCGACGCGGGCCAGGTAAATGGCGTCATGGCCGGCGCCACTGACGATGTCCATGTGGCTCAGACCGAGCCGCTGCGCTGCATCCCGCACCGCGCCAACGCACTCGCGGTCAAACTGGCAGGCCGGGTAGTTCGCAACGCACTCGATCTTCAGTGAGACGTTTGCCTCCTGCGCCAGTCGCTCGCACGCCGCCTGCATCTCGCTTTGCATGCGGTCAAGCGTTGCATCCTGTGCATGACGCAAATCCACCGAAAATCGCACCTCGCCGGGAACGACGTTGCGCGAATTGGGCTTGACTTGCATGAATCCGACCGTGCCGCGACCGTCAGGTTGATGGCGATATGCAAGCGCGTTGATCTCTGCGACCATCTTTGCAGCGGCGAGCAGCGCATCTTACTCAATCTCATGGGCGTAGGGCCGGCATGCGCGTCCTCGCCGCAGACGGTGATGTCGTACCAGCGCAGGCCGAGTGCGCCGACCACTACTCCGATCACCACGCGCATATCCTCCAGAATCGGACCCTGTTCGATATGGGCTTCGAAATAGGCGCCTACCGGCCGGCTGCCAGTCTGTTCCGTGCCCGCGTAGCCGATCTGATTGAGTGCCCGGCTCACCGTTATGCCTTCGAGGTCCGCGCGCAGCAATGTGGATTCCAGAGAAAATGCGCCCGCAAATACCCCGGAACCCATCATGACCGGGGTAAACCGCGAGCCTTCCTCGTTGGTCCAAACCACCACTTCGATCGGTGCCTGAGTCTCGATCTTGTGGTCATTCAGTGTGCGGATGACCTCCAGCCCAGACATGACGCCGTAATTGCCGTCGAATTTTCCACCGGAAGGCTGGGTGTCGATATGGCTGCCGGTCACAATCGGCGGCAGCGCATTGTCGCAACCCGCGCGCCGCGCAAAGATATTGCCGATGCCATCGATGGCGATGCTGCAACCCGCTTGCCTGCACCACCGGGTGAACAGGTCACGCGCTTCGCCGTCGAGGCTGGTAAGCGCGAGCCGCCGCACGCCGCCTTTGTCGGTCGCGCCGATCCGCGCCAGCTCCATCAGGGACTGCCAAAGGCGCTCGGGGTCTATGGAAACGGCAGTCATGTTTGCCACCTCCCGGGAGTCGCGCCGTGCGGGCGCAATGTGAATTCAGACGTCCAGGCAAAATCAGACATCGAGCGGCGGATATTGCCGAGGCCACCTGCCATCATGCGTCCTTCCTTGGTTGTCCCGATGGTCGATGCTGCAATCGAAGCCCCGCCAGTATCTCCAGTCAGCGGATGAAATCCCCCGGGCGGCACGGCAAGGTCTGGTCGACATCGAGCCTTGTTCGTCGTCCACCTGGAGGTCACGAGCGCGTCGGAGTCTTGCCGTACCGCGGTCGGACAGGTCATAACTCAGCGCATCCGTACCAATTTGCGCAGCGTGCGTAACCCCTTCGGGATGTCCTTTCCAGGATAAATTTGCGACCAGGCGGCATAGGGAACTTCACCAACGTAGATGTCGCCATGGGAATCCACCGCCATGCCGTGCGGGGCGACGAACTGGTCGGGGCGCTCGTACCCGGCATGCGAGGCGCCGAATCGTGATACCAGATTGCCTTCGTGATCGACGATGCTGATGCGCGGGCCGAGATTCGGTATGTCGCGGTTGATGGGCAGGGTTGGGCCGATCTCTCCGATATAGCACAGCGGATTGCGTTTGGTCTCCATGACCATGCCGCAGGGGCGGTGCAGGTTATGCCACTCGGTTTCGTAATTGCCTTCGCCGTCGAACACCTGCACGCGATGGTTTTCGCGGTCGGCGACGTAGATCCAGCCATCGGGGTCGCAACACAAATTGTGCGGCACGTTGAATTCGCCCGGCCCGGTTCCCGCTTCGCCCCAGGACTTGAGCATCCTGCCGTCCGGCGAGTACTGATGAATGCGCGCATTGCCGTAGCCGTCGGAAACGTAGATGTCGCCGCGCGGCGAGAGCGCGGTGTGGGTGCAGCGATGGAAAGGCTCGCCACTCATGTACGGCGCCGGTTTGCCGGGGATGCCGATGGTCAGCAGCACCTTGCCCGCGAGCGTGCATTTGCGCACGCTGTGGTCGCCATCGTCGGTACAGTAGAGCGATTCGTCCGGGCCGATGTGAATTCCGTGCGCATTCTTGAACAGACCCTCGCCCCAGGAACGCAGGAAGTTGCCCTCGCGGTCGAACACCATCATCGGATGCTCGCCGCGATTGAAGATGTAAACCTGATCTTTGGCGTCCACTGCCACGGCCGCGACATCGCGAAGCGTCCAGCCATCGGGTAGCCTGGCCCAGTTCTCTTGTACTTCGTAGCGGAATGCGCCGGTGCCGAGAGTGGTGGTCATGTTGGTGTCTCCGGTGGTGGGTGAATGAGTGACTGGGTGAAGGGTGAGGAAACTTCTCCCTCATCCCCTGCCCTTCCCCCGGAGGGGGAAGGGGGTTTGCCCCTGGTACGTCGTCTCTAAATCGGTCCGCGCAACCGCGGTTTAAGCGAATCCGGGATATCCAGCTCGAAGGACAGTACGCGCGCCGACAGCGACTTGCCGTAATTGTCCAGGCACAGGTTGCGCGAGACGCCGCCGCCGAGCGCGCCTTCGGCGACGAAGTTGAGCGCGTGCAGGCCATCGACCTCATAGCGGGTGACTTTTCCGGTCACGACGCCGGCGTAATGTGCCTTGAATTTCTCTGACGTGAGCTGGGCCTTGAGCAGCGGATAGAATTCCGGTTCGTAGGCGATTACCGAGATGTTCGATGTATTTCCCTTATCACCGGAGCGGCAGTGCGCAGCGTGTTGCAGCATTATTTTCATTTTGATCTCCGTGGTTCAGATGCCCTGATCATTGCCAGGATATACGACAAGGCATGGCCTGCCGAAGTATGGAATGACCGGAGAAAATGGGCAAGGCGCGCCGACCGCCTTGCTGTCTGCGGGTGCGTTCGCGGCGTTTACGGGAAAACTCCCCGGCGCCTTGACTTGGATCAAGCGCCTGCGCGAATGTGGATGCATGCTTGCCGGCAAAATGAAGCATCACGAACCCGTCTCTGGTCACATTGCCGCGTCGGTGCTGCGGGCCCGTTCGCAGGACAGTGCCTCGTCCGTGTTCTCGCGTCTCGTTTCGGAGAAACCCGGGAATATCGAATTGGTGCTGGTGACCGGCGATGATGGCCGCCTTGCCGGCGTGGTGCCGCTGGCGCGGTTGCTCACTGCTGGCGCTGGCCTGCTGGCCGATGTCATGCAGCCCGATTTTCCGCGTGTCACACCCGATACGGACCAGGAGAGCGCGGCATCGCTCGCGCTGCATCACCGGGTGGATGCCTTGCCCGTGGTGGACCGGGAGGGCCGCGTCCTCGGCGTGATGAGTGCGCAGGCGCTCATGCAGGTGCTGCGGCGCGAGCACGTGGAAGATCTGCATGTGCTCGCCGGCATCGAGCGCGAATCCTCCGATGCGCGCCACGCGATCGAAGATCCGCCTATGCGCCAGGTGCGCCACCGTCTGCCCTGGCTGCTCGCCGGCCTCGCCGGTGCCGGGCTGGCGACGGCGGCGATGGCGG
>JANNTE010000303.1:0-11988 GCA_031403365.1 Betaproteobacteria bacterium
GCGATGCCGCATCCTTTGGGCAAGAACGGCGGGCAGGGCCCCCACTTAAGCTGCGCATCACTGGCAGTCCGCGTCAGTGCCTGCTCTTGAGCAGGCGCTTGTGCGTGGGCGAACGAGCCGACCAGGCCCACCAAGAACAACAACGAACAACGCAATGCCGCCTGCAATGAGCGGCCAATCAGGCTTTGGTGACACATAGTGATTTTTCCTTTTGGTTGACAGTGGTGCGCAGCCGGATTGCCGCCCACCGTGTGTTTCGCGAGGTTGTGAACAACGGTTGTCGAACTACGGCTGCATTAAATGCCGGCAAGGCAGGTACGTGGTGTCCCCGGGCGGGACAAGGAGGGGGACAAAAAGCGGGACAAGGACGCTGGAGGCACTAAAATGACCCATCGGGCTGTAAAGGACGTCTAGGCACGTGGACGAAAGGACAAATTCATTTGGTTACTGGCTGCGGCGGCGCCGTAAAGCGCTCGACCTCACCCAGGAGGAGCTCGCTGAGAGCGTCGCCTGCTCGCGCTTCGCCATCCGCAAAATCGAAGCGGACGAGCGCCGCCCGTCGAAGCGGCTGGCGGAACGCCTCGCCGGCAAACTTGCCATTGCACCGCAGGTACGCGAGGCGTTCCTTGAGGCTGCGCGCGCTCTGCGCGCGGTGGACCGGCTGGAAGTGGACCGCGAGCCGGTTGAAGCCATCCAGCCTGCGGTCGCTGGTGTCCAGAGAACGATTGAGGCCAAGAGCGAGCTCACGCCTTTCGTTGGACGCAGCAGCGAGTACGGGCAGTTGATCGGTTTGGCTGCCCGCCTGACCACAGGCAGCGGCCACATCGTGCTGATAGAAGGCGAGCCGGGCATCGGCAAGAGCCGCCTGATACGGGAGTCGGCCCGCTACACGCGCATGAGCGGGCAGTCCACGATCATCACCCGGTGCTATGAATTCGAGCGCGCAATGCCCTACCAGCCGGTGATCGACCTCGTCACGCAGGCGCTGGAACGCACGCCGGTAGCGCTATTGCAGAAGCTGCCGCCGGTGTCGCTCGCCGAGATCGCCGCACTGGTTCCCGCGGCGGCGGAGCGGGTATCGGTGCCGGTCCTGTCCGCCGATTTTCCGGAGGCGCGCCAGGCGCGCTTGTTCCGCGCCATCGTGCAACTTATTGAAGCGCACGCCGGCGCGGGACGCCAGATCGTCGTGATGGTGGACGATGTTCAGTGGGCGGACGACGCCAGCGCTCAGTTTCTTCATTTCTTCGCGCGCCAGGCAGCGAGCCGACCGTTGCTTGCCGTCTACGCGTACCGGGACGAAGCGCTCGACGACGAGCGGCTCGCGAGCCTGGTCCAGAGCCTGAGGGGCGAGACCCATGCTCGCCACATGTCGCTTGCGCGCTTGCAGTTCGCCGATGCGCAGGCCCTGCTCGAAGGCTTCGGCGATGCCGCCCTTGCCCACCGCCTGCACCGCGAAACCGATGGCAATGCCTTCTTCCTGACCTCGATGGTGCATGCGTTGCGCGAAGGCGCAATCTCAAGCGTAACGGCCGGCGACTTGCCGCTGCCTGAAGCCTTGCGCGCTTCGGTGCGCGCGCAGATCGCGCAAGTGCCCGCGCAAGCACGCCCGGCACTGGATCTGGCTGCGGTCCTGGGCGGGCGCTTCGACTTCGACACCCTTCTTGCCGTCACCCGCGAGCCGGAGGAGCAGTTGCTGCACGCGATCGAGAGTCTGGTCAAGCGGCGCCTTCTGCGCGAGGATGCCGAAGGCGGTTACTACGACTTCAGCCACGACAAGGTGCGCGAAGTGGCCTACCGCGAGATCGGCGGCGCCCGTCGCATGCTGCTGCATCGCGCGGTTGCCGAGACGCTGGAGCAACGCGCAGAAGGCGAACTCCACGAGCGCGATGCCCTGCTCGCCGAGCATTACCAGCGCGGCCATGTGTGGGCCAAGGCCGTGCACCACATGGTTCTCGCCGCCGAGCGTTCGCAGAAAATGTTCGCCATGCGCGATGCGCTGCACTGGTTCGACCGTGCCGTCGAACTCGCCGAAACGCATGGCGATGCACTTCAGGGCCGGGACCTGGTCGATTTGCACGAGCAACGCGGAGGCGCGCGCACCCAGGCCGGACAAACCGAAGGCGCCGTGTCCGACATTCGCGTCGTCATCGACGCGGCCCGCGCGCGCGGCGATCGCGTCAAGGCGCGCGACGCGCTGATCCAGCTTGGCATGACTTATCGGCGTGGTGATGACTATGGGCAGGCAATTGCCTGCTTGTCCCAGGCGCTGGAACAGTGCCGCACGATGAACGACGAGCGGCACGTCGCCGACACGTTGTATCACCTTGGCACGGTCATGTGGAGCGACGGCCGCAATGGCGAAGCGATCACCTGCCACGAAGAGGCCGTCGCGATCTGCGAGCGCCTCGGGCTCACCGACCTGGTCGCGGTCCAAGCCTATCATGGCCGCGGCGAGGCGCACTTCAACAATCTCGAGCCCGCAGCAGCGGTCGCCTGCTACCAGCGTTCCATCGAACTCGCACGCGGCATCGGCGACAAGAGCTACGAGTCCGAAAATATGATGATGATTGCGTACGCCTGCACCGGCTATATGGGTCTGGGCGACTATGCCATGGCGCAGGCCAATTACGAGTCGGCGCTCGATATCGCGCAGCGCGCGGACCTGCAGTGGCACATGGGACCGGCCCTGCTCGGGCTGGATCATGTGCGCGCCTGCACCGGCCATTATGGCGAGGCCTGGACCGGAATGATGCGCACACTGCGCTGGCTGGAGAGTTTGAAGCAAACGCGCTATCAGCTCATCGCCTACGATCTGGCCGGCAATCTCCTGCTCGATCTGGGTCTCAACGCCAAAGCCGTGGAGTATTCCGAGCGCGGCCTGACGCTGGCGCGCGACACCGGAATCCCCTTCTGGCGGTCACGTATTGAAGCCAACCTTGCCATTGCCAGAATGCGTCTTGGCCAACTCGATGTCGGCCCTGCGCTCGAAGGCGCCTTGCACCATGCGCGCGAAAACAGCGAACGCAACCAGATGATTCGCTGTCTGGAAGGCCTCGTCGAACTGGCGCTGCTGCGCGGCGATGCCGGGCAGTGCCTGGCACTTGCCGCGGAGCTGCTGTCGCACGCCGAAACCGCGGGTCTGAAAGAGTATGCGGCGCAGGCGTGTCGTTGGCGCGGCGAAGCGCTTGCCGCGCAAGGCAAACGCGAAGCCGCACTCGAACAACTTTCGCTCGCCGCCGCGGCCGCCGAGACAATAGGTCGCGTTCGCCTCTCGTGGGATGCCGCCTCAGCGCTTGCGAAAATCGACGGCAGTGCCACGCATCGCGCGCGTGCCGAAGCCCTCGCCGCCGGAATCGGGAAAAGCCTCGAAGGGTGCGAAATCGATTCGCCGCTTTTCCTTTCGGGAAGCTAAATGCGATCTCAAAGCAGTCTGGCAACTACTTGGCAGAAGCCTTGTCGTGCGTCGCGCACCGCCACCGGCGTGCTTCACCGGGCGCAGGCGGGTTTGTCAAAGTCGCGGTCTATAATCGCCTGATGTTCCCGAACCTTCAGAAGGATATCCTCATGAACGCTCCCCATGATCCCAGTGCTGTGCTGATACTCAAGGACACCAGACTCTTCCGCCAACAAGGCTACATCGACGGCGCATGGCGGGATGCCGATTCCAAAGTGACCATCGCCGTAACAAATCCGGCCAATGGCGCGGTGATTGGCGCCATTCCCAAAATGGGCGCGGCGGAAACGCGGCACGCCATCGAAGCGGCAAGCGCGGCACTTCCGGGCTGGCGCGCGAAGTTGCCGAAGGAGCGCGCGAACATTCTGCGCAAATGGTTCGAGCTAATGATGGCGAATCAGGATGATCTCGGACTGCTCATGACCACGGAACAGGGCAAGCCGCTCGCCGAGGCCAAGGGCGAAATTGCCTATGCGGCGTCATTTATCGAGTGGTTCGCCGAAGAAGCCAAACGCATTTACGGCGATGTGATTCCGCAGCACCAGGCTGATAAACGTCTGGTGGTCATCAAGCAGCCGATTGGCGTATGCGGATTGATCACGCCGTGGAATTTTCCGGCAGCGATGATTACGCGCAAGGCCGCGCCGGCGCTGGCCGCGGGCTGCACGGTGGTCATCAAGCCAGCGACACAGACGCCGTATTCGGCACTTGCCCTGGCGGAACTGGCAGAACGCGCCGGTGTGCCCAAGGGAGTCATCAACATTGTTACCGGCAGCGCGAAGGAAATCGGCGGTGAGTTGACCTCGAATGCCATCGTGCGCAAGATCAGCTTTACCGGTTCCACCGAAGTCGGCGCGCTGCTGATGGCGCAAAGCGCCGCGACCATCAAGAAAGTCTCGCTTGAACTCGGCGGCAACGCGCCCTTCCTGGTGTTCGACGATGCCGATCTCGACGCTGCGGTAGAAGGTGCGATGATTTCCAAGTACCGCAACAACGGCCAGACCTGCGTATGTGCCAACCGCATTCTGGTGCAGGACAGCGTCTACGATCAGTTCGCCGCCAAGCTGGCGGACAAGGTCAGGGCACTGAACGTGGGGCCAGGCACGCAAGCCGGCGTGACCACCGGACCGCTGATCGACGAGAACGCCGCAAAGAAGGTCGAGGAGCATATTGCCGATGCCTTGTCCAAGGGCGCCAGGATTCTGGTCGGCGGCAAGCGACACAAGCTGGGCGGATTGTTTTTTGAGCCAACGGTGTTGACCGGGGTGAACACGACGATGAAGGTCACGAAGGAAGAGACTTTCGGCCCGGTGGCACCGCTGTTTCGCTTCAAGACCGAAGCCGAAGCCATTGCCATGGCCAATGACACCGAGTTTGGCCTGGCTGCGTACTTCTATGCCCGCGACATCGGCCGCATCTGGCGCGTGGGCGAAGCCATCGAGTCAGGCATGGTCGGCGTCAATACCGGCCTGATCTCCAACGAAGTCGCACCGTTCGGGGGCGTCAAGCAAAGTGGCATCGGGCGCGAAGGATCGAAGTACGGCATCGAGGAATACCTCGAAGTGAAATATCTCTGTATCGGCGGACTTTAACCAGCCGCTGGCCGGAACTGAAATCGCTGGCGCGAAGGGCGCGCGGGAAAAGCAGGCAGGGCTGCGAACCAAAGCCAGGAAGTGGAATGTGGCGAAAGCGCCCCTGCGCCGAAGGTGACGTTGCCGTTCCGGACGGGAGACAATCATGACTCCATTCAATCAGCCCGCACCGCAGTTGGACAATCAATACAGTTCCGACCGCGTGCTGCGCTCTTATCTTGCCCGGGTCCTACCGTCGCAAGCGCTGGCGGCCATCGAACCGGAATTGCGCGAATTGGGAGAACTCGCCGGCGGGGAGTTGTATCAGATGCAACTGGCCGACCGCCTGAACGAGCCGGTGCATGCGCCCTGGGATGCCTGGGGTAATCGCATTGATCACATCGAAGTCTCGCCGCTGTGGGTAGCAGCGCAGCGGCTCGCCGCCGAAAGAGGATTGATTGCGACGGCTTACGAGCCGCGCCATGGGCGGCACGCGCGCATCCATCAGTTTGCCCTCGTTCATTTGTTCACGCCAGTCACCGATGTCTACAGTTGTCCGCTGGCGATGACGGACGGCGCGGCGCGCGCCCTGATCGCGTCCGCCAACAAACCGCTCATCGAACGCGCCTTGCCGCGGCTGACATCGCGCGATCCGGCGTTATTCTGGACCAGCGGCCAGTGGATGACGGAGAGCACCGGCGGGTCTGACGTCGGCTTGAGCGAAACCATCGCCAGGCGTGACGGTGCGCAGTGGCGCTTGTACGGACGCAAATGGTTTACTTCGGCGGCGACTTCGCAAATGGCCTTGACACTGGCACGGCCCGAGGGCAATCCCGCCGGCGGAAAGGGTCTGGCCTTGTTCTATGTGGAAACGCGCAACGCCGGCGGACAACTCGATCACATTCTCGTGCATCGTCTCAAGGACAAACTGGGCACGCGCAAGGTACCCACCGCCGAACTCACCCTTGAGGGCACACCGGCGCTGGCGGTGGCAGGTGAATCCGACGGGGTGCGCAATATCGCGCCGATGCTCAATGTCACCCGCACCTGGAACGCGGTGAGCGCGGTGTCCTATATGCGTCGCGGCCTGGCGCTGGCGCGCGACTACGCGACAAAGCGAGTGGCCTTCGGTGCGCCGCTCGCCGACAAACCGCTGCACGCCGATACCCTGGCTGGCTTGCAGGCGGAGTACGAGGCCGGCTTCCATCTTGCTTTCTTCGCGGTGGAATTGCTTGGCCGCGATGAAAGCGACATGCTCGATGGCGCAGGCAAGGATTTGCTGCGCCTGTTTACCCCGGTTGCCAAACTGGTCACCGGCAAACAATCCGTGGCCGTGCTCTCGGAAATCCTGGAAAGTTTTGGCGGCGCGGGTTACGTGGAAGATACCGGTTTGCCCATGTTGTTGCGCGATGCCCAGGTGTTTCCGATCTGGGAAGGCACCACCAATGTCTTGTCCCTGGAGGTGTTGCGGGCAGTGCACTCGGGAGGGGCGTTGTCGGCATTGCAGATCGAAATCGAAACGCTGGTCTCAAGCGTGCGCGATATGCGTTTGCTCCATTGCACGAAGCTGGCGCAGGCGGCGCTCGCGCGCGCGCAGCAATGGATCGCGCAATCCTCGGGTGGCGCGAAGGAGGCGGGGGCACGGCGCTTCGCCATGAGCCTGGGCCGGGCCTTTGCGCTGCTGCTGCTCTGCCGTCATGCGCAGTGGTCGCTCGATCACGAGCGCGATCAACGCGCGTTATTCGCGGCCGAGCGTTTTGCGGGCAATGGCGTCGATGTCATGACCACGGAAGATATTGCAGCCTCATCGGCACTGGCGAACGATTGCGATCCGCAGCAGCCGTAACGGCGGTTATTGCCTCTGCGGCAGAGCAAGCAGCGCTTTTCGAAATTCCACCGCGGACTGCGCGACCGCTGCCGGTTTATCGCCGGGTTTGTAAAGCGAGGAACCGAGTCCAAATCCAGCGGCGCCGGCTTCCCAGAAGTCCCTCATGTTGTCTGCGCGGATGCCGCCGACCGGCAGCACCGGC
Organism: Betaproteobacteria bacterium; assembly: GCA_031403365.1. Taxonomy (GTDB): domain Bacteria; phylum Pseudomonadota; class Gammaproteobacteria; order Burkholderiales; family JACQAP01; genus JACQAP01. The sequence goes on from JANNTE010000303.1 coordinate 7,056, forward strand.
ATTTGTCCGGGCAGCACCGCACGCAGGGCTTTGAGCACCTTGGGCGGGCAGGCTTCGGCGGGGAAGAGCTTGAGGCCATCGGCGCCGGCTTCGATCATGCGGAAGGCTTCCGTCGGCGTGGCAAAGCCTGGCACAGCGTAGAGCTTGCGCCGCACCGCTTCTTCGACAATGCGCTGGTCCGCATGCGGCATTACGATAATTCTGCCGCCGGCATCGGCCACTTTGGCCACATCTTCCAGCCGCGTCACGGTTCCAGCACCAATCAGCACCTTGTCGCCGAGACGATTGGACAGTATGGCAATGCTGGCGTAAGGCTCGGGTGAATTGAGCGGCACTTCAATGATGCAAAAACCGCTCTCCACCAGGACGGCGCCAATGCCGGGAGCTTCGTCGGGCTTGATACCGCGCAGGATCGCAATCAGCGGCCAGCGTTGCAGCCAGGCGGAAAAGGGTTCGGTTGTCATGGTTTCAGGCGCGATGCCAGCAGAAAAAGCCCGACGGCTGCCAGATTGGCATCCAGTGTGTTGAAACGCAATCCCAATGCAGACAATGCCAGGCCATAAATATCCGCCAGCTGCGCTGTGCACAACAAGTGCACCGGCGGCCGGCCGCCAGCGGACGCAGGAGTCCCGGCGCTGGCGTGAATCTCGTGACCGATCAGCAGGCCGGACAGATACGAAGACGAGGCGGTTTCCGGCAGTTCGTCGAACAGGCTTCGGGCGCGCACGCCAAACAGGTGGTGCAGCAGTCCGCCCGCATCGGCCGAGCGGCGAACACCCTCGGTGAATGCTTTTCTGTCGGTAACCCCATCCTTCATCATGCGCCCGAGGATGCTGTGCGTCTTGAACACGGCGAACGCTTCGCCGGTCATGTGGGTCGAAAAGCACACAATCCTGCTGTTCTCAATTTCGACCCATTTACTGTGCGTGCCGGGCAAACAAATCGAATGTTTCCCCACGCCGAGTTGATCGAGTACGCCCAGAATTTGCGACTCTTCGCCACGCATGACATCCGGAACGCCGGCAGCATCACGGCAACTCAATCCGGGGGCGATCCAGGCGTCACAACCCGGCCAGTCGATTCTGCGCATGCCCGCCGCGATCTCATCCAGACCGGCGGGGCAGGCTGCATAGGGAACCTCGACCCAGCCCTGGCGGCTGCCGATCATGCCGCTCATCAGAATGCGCGCTTCGCCGTCCGCGAGCCATTCCGCGACGTGCTGTTCGAGCACTCCAGCGAAGTTTCCATCCGTCACTGAAAGAATGCCCGCAGAAGCGGAGCGCGAGTCCACGACGGTGCCGGAGGAATCGAGACGATAAGCGCGGAAGGAAGTGGTGCCCCAGTCAACTGCGATCATGGGTTTTCAGGGGAGAGGGGCGGGGGGCGAGAGGGCGGAGGGATTCAGCCGTGATTTTACAGGGACTGAATTCATCAGCCAGACAATCAACATCGACACTTGAATTACCCTGCCTGGCCACTCGCCACGCACTCCTTATCCTCTCCCGCCAAAAAACTCCTCGACCGCCGCGATCTGATCGGGCGCCATCAGCATCGGAGCATGGCCGATGCCGGGAAATTCCACCAGTTTTGCCTGCGGTCCGCGCGTGGTCATCTCGCGCGCAGTTTCGGCAGGGAGCACATCGGAATCCTGACCGCGTAGCAGAAGTACCGGGCAGCGGATCAGGTCCCAGAACGGCCACAGTTCCACATCGGCTATCGCTTTTCTGAAAGGCGATGCGATTCCGGGATCGTAGTTGGTTGTCCATTGCTCATCATCGCTGCGCCGGGCGCTGGTTTCGGCGAGATGGCGCCATTGCGCATCGGTTAACGGTCCGAACGGCGCAGACACGACGCGGATATATTGCTCGAATGCCTCGAAAGTTTCATAGCTGACGGATTTTCCGACATAGGCCGCGATCCGTTCCAGTGATGATTTCGGAATAAAAGGGCCGACATCGTTTATCACCAGTCGGCGGATCGGTGACTGGGGTTGTGCCGCGAGCAGCATGCCGATCAGCCCGCCCATCGAAGTGCCGATCCAGTCCACGGTCTGCGCGCCGCTGCGTGCAATCAATGCTGCCATGTCCGCGCAGTAAACCGGGTACGCGTAATCCTCTTTATGCGCCAGCCATTCGCTTTTTCCCCGGCCGGGCAGGTCCGGGCAGAGCACACGATAGCGCGCGCAGAGCGTGCGCGCGATGTCGTCAAAGTCCCGGCCATTACGGGTCAGACCGTGGGCGCAGATCAGGACATCCGGATTTTCCGCATCCCCCCATTCGTAGTATTGCAGGCGGTGGAAGCCGTGCGGGCCGAGACAGGCAAGAGTTTTTTCGCGCATGGTCTGGCTTTCGGTTGATGTGCTGACGCGGCGGGCAAGATCGCCGGGACGTGTTGGTGTCAGTTCAATGAGGCGACGTAAGCCGCCAGCGCCTCCAGATCTTCGTCGGCAATCGTGCGCAGTACGGCAGTCATGTTGCCGGCGTCATTGGTGCGCCGCTTGGCCTTGAAGTCCTGCAACTGTTTGAGCACATATTCGTAGTGCTGGCCACCGGTTTTCGGAATTTCATTCTGTCCCGAAAAACCACCAAGGTGGCACATGGTGCAAATGGCGGCATCAGCGACCGTCTTGCCTTGCGCAACCAGGGTCGCGTTGCCCTTGGAATTCCGATTGGTTGGCTTCTGCGCGGCGAAATAGGCGCCCAGGTCGAGCATGTCTTTCTTCGACAGGTTTGCCGCCATCGGCGACATCAGCGGATCCTTGCGGCGGCCTTCCTTGAAGTCGCGCAATTGCAGATAGACGTAGCGCGCGGTCTGGCCGGCGAGGATCGGATTTTGCGGTATGGTCGAATAGCCGTCCGGGCCGTGGCAAGCGACGCACACGGACGCTTTCTCCTTGCCGGCCGCGGCGTCCTGCGCGAATGCCCCGGCGGGGAGCAAGCCGAACAGGGCGGCTAGTGCGAGCGGTTTGATCATTTTCGTTTGCCCTTTATGAATGTTGCACGAACAGAGGGGCCACCCGGAGGTGGCCCCTCTTGACTAGCCTGGAACGGTCAAAGTTACAAAAAGTTTACGGCAGCGCGAAAACAAATATGCTGTTGCCGCGCTTGAAGTCGAGTTGGTTGTTGCCGCCCGCTGCAACCGCGATGTATTGCTTGCCGCCGATTTCGTAAGCCACCGGCGGTGAGTTGACACCAGCGCCGCAGTTGAACGACCACAGCTTCTTGCCGTCCTTTGCGTCATAAGCATTGAAGCTGCCGTTGCCTTCGCCAGTGAACACCAGATTGCCCGCGGTGGCCAGCACGCCACCCATGAGCGGTTGCTCGGTGTCCGCTTTCCAGGCCATCTTTCCGGTGTCGAGATTGACCGCGGCCAGACGCCCCCATTGTTTCTCGGATGCGATGGCCTTGAATGCGCCACCCAGCCACAACTTGTCGCCGCCGGGATATTCCGCTTCTTCAACGTGGTAAGTCATCGGCTGGTGCAGGTTGGCCGCATAGGCCATGCGCAGCTTTGGGTTGATCGCCATCGGATTCCATTCCACGCCGCCATTCGCGCCGGGCAGCATGCGCGCGCCCTCCTTGGTCGGCAGCACCCACATGTTCTCCTGCGGGATCATGGCTTCGGAGAAGCGGATCAGTTCGCCGGTGGCACGGTCATGAATATAGACGTGACCAGTCTTGCCGCCGTGGATCGCTACTTTGCGCATCTTGCCGGATTTGTCTTTCGCTTCGGTCAGGATGACCGGGCTGACGGCGTCCAGATCCCAAACATCATGCGCGATGTATTGCGAGTGCCATTTGTACGATCCGTTGTCCAGGCTGACCGCGACCATGGAGTTGGTGTACAGGTTGTCGCCCGGGCGTATCGCGCCATACAGATCGGGGGACGGGTTGCCTGCCACGAAAAACACGGTGCGGGTCTCCAGATCGACCGCCGGAGTCATCCACACACCGCCGCCGAGCGTCTGGTAGAAGTCGCCGCCGCGATCTTGCAGCATTTTCTTTTCCGCCGCGATGTCGCGCAGCATGTTGCGGCCGGTGGCGTCATGCGTCGCCCATACGCCTTCGTGACCCTTCTCCGGGATGGTGTAGAACGTCCACAGCAGATTGCCGGTCTTGGCATCGAAGGCTTTGACGAAACCGCGCACACCGTATTCGCCGCCGTTGGTGCCGATCAGCACCTTGCCGTCAACGACCGTGGGTGCCATGGTTTCGGAATAACCTTTTTCCGGATCGGCGATTTCGGTTTCCCAGACCAGCTTGCCGGTCTTCGCGTTCAGCGCGACGAGTTTCGCGTCCAGCGTGCCCATGTAGAGCAGACCGTCGGAGGCCGCGACACCGCGATTGTTCGGGCCGCAGCAGTACACCGTGATCGGACCCATGTTGTGCTTGTAATGCCAGAATTCCTGGCCGGTCACTGCGTCAATCGCGTACACATGGTTGTAGGACGTGGTCAGGAACATCACGCCGTCGACGATCAGCGGCGCGGTTTCCAGGGATTCGATCAGCGCGGTTTGAAATACGAAAGCGGGGCGCAGCTTCGAGACATTGCCGCTGTTGATCTGGGTGCCGCCGTAGTAGCGCGTCTGTTCGTAGCCACCGTTGACGTGCAGCCAGTTGGCCTTGTCATTGTGCGCATTGTTGAGTCGGTTCTGGCTGACGGCGCCAAGCTTGGAAGACATCGGTTTTGCTGCCGTCGTGGCTCCGCCCTGAATCTCCTGAGCTGCAGCAAAATTGAAACTGCCGGCGGCCATTACTGCTGCTGCCCATAATTTCAGTTGAATACGTTGTTTCATAAAACCTCCTGATTATGATTCACTTGGGCCCGTGCTTTGACCGCGACGCCTGCCAGAACTCTCGGTGGCATTTGCGGAGCCGCTGACTATAGGCAACAATTCACGCCGGTACAAGATCAATTTCCCCTCCTATGCAAC
>JANNTE010000304.1:0-14964 GCA_031403365.1 Betaproteobacteria bacterium
CATCAACGGATTTGGCAACGTCCAGAAACTCTTGGCCGCCGTAGAAGCCACGGCGACCGGGTATGCCGTCTTCAAGACGTTTTTGGAGGTGGGCGGATCTCAACAGACCGAACGATGGGACGTCACGGTGTCGAGCGCCGACGTGGCGTTGACGCCGGCGAAAGTCCTGATCAACCAGCTCGAGACCCAACTGTTCAAGGTCTCGGTGACGGAGGCCACCGGCGGGGGGCCGACGCCGGTGTTCCGGTATCGGTGGTCGACGACCGGCCAGTTCGGAAAGCTGTGCGCTCGGTTTCAGGAATGCGCCACGGCGTTCGAGAGTTCCCAGGACGTGGTGACCTATGCGCCGAATGTGCTGAAGGAAGGTACCGATGAAGTCCGCGTCCAGGTCTACTACATCGAGCACGGCGTTGAACAGGCCGTCGGCGAGGTCAAGGCGTCGATTACCACTTGGGCGGCGAAGGTGTCGATCGCCCCGCTCCAGACGACGCTCAAGTTCAACGAGCGACGCCGTTTCTTTGCCCAGGTAGACGACCGGCTGCAGGACGGCGCCTTGACCTATCGCTGGTCCACACCGGGAAAATTCGGCAAGTTGTTACTCGGTGCGACCGACTATGAGGGCACCTCCAGCTTTACCGACTACACGGTGACCAGTGAGGACGAGGGCGACGAAGGCGTCACTCTCGAGGTGTATTCCAGCAAGAACGGCCGCCACCTGGTGGGTCGAGCGGCCGCGAGCGTCAAGATCGAGCATGAACAGCCGAGCATCGTTCATGGCGGGTTCGTGGTGAGGACGACCCAGTTGGCGAACGGTCGGGCTTGTGTCGTCGGCTATCTGTGGTTTCCGATCGTCGCGAAGGGCAAGCGATATCAAGTCCATGCCTATGGTTTTCGCGACGACACCTACGGTACCGAGCTCGATGACACGGTGTCCGGGCCGTTTGAGTCGTACCTTCCTTGCGGGGATAAGACCGGATGGGGTACATCCGGCCAGGATGGGAATCGGTTCCTCTATTTTCTCTCGGGGGCCGCCGGTCCGGCGAAAACCGCCGGCCCGAACGAGGCTTGGCTCAGCGGGCGATTCGGCGGAATGTCGGTGGACGTGAAGGTGACGTACTAACTCGGTTCTCCTGAGGTAACGGTGCCGTCGAACAGTGACGATTGGAACGTGGTTGGTGAACTGGTCGGTGAACTGGCCGAGCTACCGGTGGCCGAGCGCGCCGCCAGGATCGCCGAGGTGGCCGACGGAGACCTGCGAGCCGCCGTCAACCGCTACCTCGCCGCGTTCGACACGGGGGCCGGGGCGTTCGACCGGCCGGCCGCCGGGTGGTTGGTCGGTTCCGCCGGTGACGCCACTGACCCGACCGACGCCCTAGGCAGCCAGGTCGGGCAATGGCGGCTGGTGCGGGTCATCGGGCAGGGCGGGATGGGCACGGTCTACGAAGCGGTTCGGGCCGAGGGCGGCTTTGCCCAACGAGTGGCGCTCAAGATGATTCGGCCCGACCTCGTGGCCGGGGTCTTGGCCGACCGATTCCGGCGGGAGCGCGACCTCATCGCCCGGCTGACCCATCGGAACATCGCGACCTTGATCGACGGCGGGCTGACCGACGACGGGCGCCCGTGGTACGCGATGGAGCTGATTGAAGGCGAGCCGATCACCGAGTGGTGCGACCGTCGCCGGCTCGACCCCAAGAGCCGGGTCCGCTTGTTCCGGCAGGCCTGTGCCGCCGTGCAACACGCCCACGGGGCCCTGATCGTCCATCGCGATCTCAAACCCGGCAACATCCTGGTGACCGCCGACGGGACCGTCAAACTCCTCGACTTCGGGATCGCGACGATGCTCGGTTCCGGGGCCGAAGCCGCCGAGCCATCCGGCCCGGTGGTGGGAGTGCCCGCCACCCCGAACTATGCCTCGCCCGAACAGCTCGCGGGCGAACCCGCCGCGGTTGCCACCGATGTCTATTCGCTCGGTGTGGTGCTCTATCAGCTATTGGCCGGGCAGGTCCCGTTTCGGTGCGGCTCCGACGTCGCCCAGCACCGGCGTCGGGTTACTGAGGAACCGCCGTCGCCCTTGGTCGACGGGTTGCCGGCCACCGGGGCGGCATCGATGAGCGCCCGGTGGCTTCGCGGGGATGTGGAGTGGGTCGTCCAGATGGCCCTTCGAAAAATGCCGGATCGCCGGTACGGGTCGGTCGATCAACTGGGATCCGACCTTGAGGCGCTGACCCTGGGCCTGCCGGTCGTGGCTCGGCCAGGGGGGCGCTGGTACCGGATCCGTCGCCTGATCGGGCGAAATCCGGTGGCCGCGGCCTTGACGACGGTGCTCGGGCTCGGCCTGGCGGCGGCGACCCTGACGGCGGTGGACCGGGCCCGCCGGGCGGAACGAGCCCGGGTCGCGGCCGCCGCCTCCGCTCGGCAAGCCTCCGAGGTCACCGACTTTCTTGCCGAGCTGCTCGGCGCTCCCGATCCATGGACCGGGAATCGGGATGTCACCGTGCGTCAGCTGCTCGACCAAGCGTCGGTCCGGGCTGGGGTGGAACTTTCGGGGGAACCGGCGGTCGAGAGTGCGGTCCGGCTTTCGTTAGGCCGATCCTACCGGGGCCTCGGGCAATGGGCTCTTGCCCGACGAGAGTTCGAGCGGGTCCGGGTCCTCGCGTCGGGGTCGGTCCGCCGATTCGACGCTGAGCGGGGACTCGGTGAGGTCCTGGCCGAGGCGGAGGACCTCGTGGGCGCGCGGGATTGGTACGATTCGGCGGCGAGCACCGCGCGCCGCGGGGGCGATTCGCTAGGACTGGCGACCGTGGCGGCAGACCTGGCCTCGCTGTTTGGACTGCGGGGGCAATTCGACTCCGCCTCTCGATCGGCCCAGATGGCTGTCGACCTTCGCCGCAGGCACGGCGCGGGGCCGCTTCCGCTCGCCAACGCGCTCAACAACTTGGCCGTCGGGCTGCTGCAGCAAGGGAAGCCGGACTCGGCCCGAACGGCCATCGAGGAGGCGGTGGCCTTGCTCCGGTCGGCGGGTCCACCCGGCGCGCCCTCGCTGGGCGCCGCCCTTGCGACGTTAGGCGGGTTGGTGTCGGACCAGGGAGATCTGGCCGCCGCCGAGCGGTACTATCGCGAGTCCCTGGCGGTGCGTCGTCGGGTGTTTGGACCCGGCCACCCGGACGAGGTTGGCACCCTGGTCAACCTGGGCGTCAATGCAGCGGCCGCCGGCCGGTTTTCTGATGCCCTTGCTTGGGCCGACACCGTGATCGCCCGGATTCGGCCGGGCGGCCTGCCGCCCGACCACGCGCTGGCCGCCGCCGCCCGGACGGTACGAGGACGAGGTCTGAATGGCCTCCGCCGGTGGGCCGAAGCGGAGGTGGCGTTGCGGACGGCCCTCGCGATCCGGCGGACCACGCTGCCTCCTGGACACCCTTCGTTGGCGTTTACGCTGATTGCTTTAGGCGAGACGCTCGAAGGTCTGGGGCGCCGGGGAGAGGCGACCGCCTTGGTCGCCGAGGCCCATCGAATTCTCCTGGAGGCCTTTGGACCGTCGAATCCGCGGACCAAAGCGGCGGCCGACCAACTTCGTCGACTAGGGAGTCCTCGGTGAATCCACCTGGTCGTCACCGATGGCCCCGGTGAGCCTCGGCGAGTGGTTTCGGCGCGTCTAAGGAACTACCTTCAGCGAGCTGACCATGCGAGTGTCTTCTCTGCGTCTTCCCCGCCGCCTGGGCATCGGCGTCACGGTCGCCCTCGTCGCCTGCGGCGGGGGCGCCCCGACGCAGCCACCGCCGCCGCCGCCGCCCCCGCCGGCGCCGGTGGCCGTTGTGGCGGTGGAACCGAGCACGATGAGGCTCGCCCCGCAGGGGAGCCAGCAGGTCACCGCCACGCTGCGGGACGCCCAGGGCAACGTGCTCACCGGTCGGCCGATTACCTGGGCGAGCGACGCGGCGACGGTGGCCTCGGTGAACAGCGAGGGCCTGGTCACCGCGCTCACGGTGGGCACCGCCCGGATCACGGCCACCAGCGAAGGCCGAAGCGGCAGCGTTACGGTGGCCGTGGTCAATGGGATCCAGGTGGGCCCGACGGGAGGCACCCTGGTCTTCGACGCGGGGGCCATCACCGTTACCGTGCCCGCGGGCGCCGTGGCCAATGCCACCCTGCTGACGGTGACCCGGGTCACCAATCCGACGTCGACCCCCCCGGCGGGGTGGCAACGGGTCGGGCCGGTTTACGCGCTGGGGCCGGCCGGCGCCTCGTTCGCTCAACCGGTGACCGTGACGCTGGCCTATCAACCCGCCGATCTCCCCGCGTTCACGATGACCGGCGACGTCGGCGTGCTCCAGGGGAGCCGGGGGCTGACGGCGGTCACCGTGAACACCAAGACCCGCAAGATCTCCGGGCAAACCACGAGCTTCGCCGCGACGGCGGCGGGCGCACCGAGCTCGAACGGCGCCGCCGGGGCGGCCCTGGCGGAGGAGCCCGAGGTGGCCGTGATGATCCATGATCCCGAGGTGCAATTGGCTCCGGGATCCGCGAGCGTCAACAGTTCCCACCGTTATGCGACGTTCACGGTGGCGGTCGAGGCCCGCGGTACTGGCATCCCCCTGCCGGAGGACACCCCGGCGCTGCGGTATCGCTGGCGGTCCTCGAAGATGCATGGCGGGCTGATCGATGATCCCGGGCCGACCGTGTGGACCGAGACGAGGTCCGTGGAATACCTCGCCACCGACCCCGACGCGGTCCTCGAAGGGATCAGCGGTGAGATCGATCGGGTGTTCGTCGACGTGCTCCTCAATCCGAAGGCCCTCACCGATCCGAAGGCCGGGCCGCTGCGGATCGTCTCGGCCGAGGCGACTGTCGACGCGGATCTCACGCTCACCTATGCCATCAGCCCCACCCGGGCCACCGTGAAGCAGAGCGAAACGACCGACCTGCGCGTCTTGATCCGAGACAAGGCGGGGAACGAACACAACCTGGGCGGCGAGCAGACGGCGAGTTGGGAGACGTCCGGCAACCACGGGCGTCTGGCCGGGGACCGGACCGGACCGACCGTGACCTACGAGGCCAAAGACGTGTTCGAGTTTCCCCCGCCGCGAGTGGATCGGGTCGTGATGGTCGTGACCGAACGCCGCCGCCACGACAAGGTGATCCGGGAAAAGAAGGGCATCTCCGACGAGACCGGGGAAAGGCATGCGCTCCTCGAGGCCGAGGACCTCGTCACGGTCGTCGAGCGGGCGCGGGATACGGCGTTCGTCACGGCCGTTGCCAGCAATGTTTTTGAGGGCCTCGGCTTCCAGATCGTGGGCCCTACGGCGTCGGCTGACGGGTCGGTCATTGCCGGCAACGTCGGGACCCAGGCGGCCCGCTGGACCGTCGCCGGCGGGGTGAAGGTCCTGACTCCCGGCTATGCCTTCGACATCTCAGCGGACGGCTCCGTGGTCGTCGGGGGCAACGGGGCCCGGCCATTCCGCTGGACCGCCGCCGGTGGGATCCAGTTCATCGCGGACACGGGGTGGGCATATGGAGTCTCGGCGGACGGCACGGTCGTGGTCGGCGAAAGAAACAGGGTCTTCGGCACCGAACGATCGGCGTTTCGCTGGACTGTCAGCGGCGGTTTGCAGATCATTGGCGCCGACCGAAGTGTAGCTCGCGCAGTCTCGGCCGACGGCGGGGTAGTCGTCGGCGACGCCGGCAGGAACCCAACCGAGGCCGCTCGGTGGACCGGCGGAACCTTGGCCCTGCTCGGTACCCTTGGGCGAGACCCCGGACGCTCGGCCCCGGAGTCGTTCGCCTTCGATGTCTCCGACGACGGCAGCGTTGTCGTCGGAATCTCCTCATCCCCCAGTGGCTCTCGGGTGTTTCGCTGGGCTGGGGGCGCCCTGCAGGACCTTGGCGCGGCGGGGGGGCCCAACGTCTCCAGCGACGGCTCGATCGTCGTCATCGACGGAGTCAGCGGCCTCGGCGCCCGGATCTGGACCGTTGCGAGCGGGATGCGCGATCTCAAGACCGTCCTCGTCGACGAGTATCGTCTGTCGCTGACCGGTTGGACCCTCGGTGAAGTTTGGATCTCCGCGGACGGTCGGGTCTTGGTCGGAAACGGCCGAAATCCTGCGGGCGTGAGCGAGGTGTGGCGGGCTCAGCTCGCTTCAGCGCTCCGGTAGAGTGATCCGCCCGCCGCGGCTCGTGAATAGGGTGAGACCCATGACCGCTAGCGGGCGGAGGGTCGCCGGTACGAGGACACGCCGGCCGGGGGCTTCCGGTGGCGAGTTACCTGCTCGTAGTCGAAGGCTAGTGAGATCAGCTTCGCCTCGTCCCAGCCGCGACCGAAAAACTGGAGGCCCGCCGGCAACCTTCCGCCGCGGGTGCCTCGCCGGGTTTGTAAAACGCCTGGGCTGCGCATTGTCCATGACAGAAACGCTGGCGGATTTCCGTGAGCGGGATCTGGTGAATTTCCGGCAAGTCCCTGGTTTCCGGAAAACTGGCCGCGGGAAAATTCGATAGCGAAACGATGGACGCCATCAACTGCAATGCGAGCGATGCGAGAGAATAAGAGTCCATGTCATGCCCCTGGACCGGCGCTTCCCCCCAACCCCGCCGACCGAAAAGTGTCTTCTTCAGCGCTATACGGCTTGAACGCTTATCCGCTTGAGCGCTGTTTGCCTGAGTGCTGTTGCCCTGAGTGCTCGCAATATGCAGGCCAGCCCTCAAAACCCTGTTTACGGCATCGCCATCGCCCAACCGGAACGCAAACGCACAGTCACGGTGCGCCCCGGCGCTGTAATGCGCCGGTTTCGACCGCGCAGCATCAGAATCTTTCGTCGTTATTGCGCAACCAGCCAGACGATGCGCTGACTGCCGCCGCTGTCGCGCGACAAGGCCAGGGTTAACCACTTCAGCATCGGACCGGCTTCCGGTTCGAATCCGAACGGCGGATTCACGACCAGCATTCCGCAGCCGCGCATGCCCCCGCTCCAGTCTTCGGAGCGCACTGAAATCTCCAGTTGCAGGATATTGCGAATGCCGGTCGCGACCAGATCGCGCTCGAACGCGCGCATCGCCAGCGGTTCCATCAGCGGGTACCAAAGCACAAATACGCCGGTTGCAAAGCGTCGGTGGCCTTCGACAAGCGCATCGGTAAGGCGGTTGAACTCCCGTGCCCGGTCGAAGGAGGAGTCGATGAAGATCAGGCCGCGCCGCTCCTTCGGTGGCAGAAACGCCTTCAGGGACTGGTAGCCATCCATCAGATGCACGGTTGTCTGGCGGTCGTTGCGAAACAGCTTGCCCAGAGATTCGCAATCTTTCTTGTTGAGTTCGACCAGCACCATTCGATCGTCCGGCCTCAGCAAACGGCGCACCACTCGCGGCGAGCCTGGATAGAAGCGCAATTCATTGCTGGTGTTTTCAGCACGGACGGCTTCAAAGTAGGCATTGAACGCTTCGGGCACGTCCCTGCGTCCCCACGCGAGCGCAATCCCGTCCCTGAACTCCGCGTTCTTGAGCGCCCATTCGTGCGTGAGGTCGTAACGACCGATCCCTGCATGGGTATCAAGCACGAAAAACGGCTTGTCTTTTTTTCCCAGCGCCAGCACCAGGCGGGCGAGCAAAGCGTGCTTGAAGACATCGGCGAAATTCCCGGCGTGAAACAGATGTCGGTAGGCAAGCATGGGCAATTGAAGGGCGAGGAGCGAGGGATGAGAGTGTAACGCCGTTCACAGTGCACACCTTCATGCCCTGGTCCCTCGCCCCAGTTTCGCCTTCATGGGATAATTCCCGCGTCTTTCAAACTTTACGCAATGGATAACCGACATGGCTGCCGATAACATGCCCGACCTCAAGATGGACTCCGCGAATCTCTATCGCGAAGAAGTTTTCACCGATCGCAAGATCGGCACCATTCGCGTATTGACGCCAGTCAAGAGTGATGGTTCGTTTGATGCCGCACGCAAGGTGGTTTACGCCGGTGAAACCCAGCTTATGACTCCGGTGGGTGCGTTGCCGCTGGCTTTTGAAATCGACGCCGACTCGATCGGCAATGCAGCGGAACAATTTTCCGGGTTCGCCGCGGTTGCAGTCGAACGCGCAGTCAAGGAATTGCAGGAAATGCGCCGGCAACAAAGCTCCTCAATCGTCATCCCCGAGGGAGTGCCCCCCGGCATGGGTGGCATGGGCGGCCTGGTCGGACCGGGCGGGGGAAAGATAAAGCTCTGACTGACCCGGATCGAGACATGGAAATCGGGAGAACCGTTGCACGCTCTCGCCGGTTCCTTGATCCCCCCCGTCACTCCCCGTAGCTGAGGGAACGCGCTTTTCCCCAGAACACCCGATAGGCAAACACGGTGTAGCCGACGATCATCGGCAGCACGACGCAGGTGCCGACGAAGACAAATTGCAGGGACTCCCGGGCGGCGGCGGCCTGCCAGATCGTCAACCGATCGACGACCAGATAGGGAAACAGGCTGTAGGCGAGGCCCGCGAACGCGAACACGAAGATCCATACCGACAGCACGAAAGGCAGCCACTCGCGTTTCGACTTGCCCTGCTGCAATCTGTTCAGCGACAGCAGGATGGCGATGAACGCAACCGTGGTGAGCAGCGGCAGCGGTGACAACCACAGCCAGCGCGGCCATGCAAACCATTTCTCCATGATCCCGGCGCTGGCAAACGGCGTCGCCAGGCTGATGGCGGCCACGCCCGCAGCCGCGAGCAGGGCCGCGGCTTTGCTCCACTTGAGCGCGCGCTGATGCAGCTCGCCCTCGGTTTTGATGGCGAGCCAAGTTGCGCCCAACAGTGAGTACGCTCCGGCCAGTCCGATTCCGACCAGAAACTCGAATGCAATGAACATGGCGCCGCCGCGAAAGCCGGTAATGATGCCGGCGAGCATCGCGCCTTGCGCGATTGCGGCACCGAGCGAGCCGACGAAAAACAGGTGATTCCACATCGACTGGTGCCAGCCGGATGCCTTGACGCGAAATTCAAAGGCAACACCGCGCAGCATCAGCGAAAGCAGCATCAGCGCCACCTCCAGATAAAGCGAAGTCAGGATGATCCCGTGCGCATGCGGAAACGCCACCAGCAGGATACCCACGCCCAGCACCAGCCAGGTTTCGTTCGCATCCCAGAACGGACCGATCGACGCCACCATCATGTCCTGCTGCGCAGGCGCGGCCAGCGGCAGCAGAATGCCGACGCCCAGATCGAATCCATCCAGAATCACATAGGCGAGGATGGCCAATCCCATCAGCGCCATGAAAATCAGCGGCAGATCAAGCTGCGTTGTCATGATACTTGCGCACCCACCGCGCCGATCGCGCTCGTCTCGCGTCCCTTGCCTTCGCATTCCTTGCGCGCAAGCTGCGTGACCACCACCATGTAGGCGATAAGCAGCAGCGCATAGGTCAGCGCGTAGCCGACGAAGGTCGTCGCGATGTACGCCGCCGGCACTTCGGATGCGGTGTCGGCAGTCAGAATGACGCCGTACACCACGTAAGGCTGGCGGCCGATTTCGGTGGTCAGCCATCCCGCCAGAACCGCGATCCATCCGGAAAATGTCGTGGCGGAATAGACCCACAGAAGCCAGCGCGGCACCTCGCGCCGACGCAACAACAACCCGGCGCCGAGCCAGGACAGCCCGAGCATCAGCATGCCCACGCCCACCATGACACGAAAACTCCAGAACACCGGCGCAACCGGCGGATGTTTGTCGCCAAATTCGGACAGCCCTTTCAGTTCCCCGTCCGCTTCATGCGTCAGGATCCAACTGGCGCCTTTGGGCACCGAGATCGCGAAGTCGTTGCGGCGAGTTGCCTCGTTGGGCATCGCGAACAACACCAGCGGCGCGCCGCGCTCGGTTTCCCAGATCGCCTCGATTGCCGCGATTTTCGCCGGCTGGTGCTCAAGCGTATTCAGGCCATGCAAGTCCCCAACCAGAATCTGCAGCGGCGCCAGAACTGCGGCGAGCAGCAGGCCCAGCCGCAACATGCGTTGCGCCGGTTCAAAACCGCGAACGCGCAACAACTGGAATGCCGAGATTCCGGCCACCAGAAACGCCGCCGTCAAACCGGAGGCGATCATCATGTGCGTGAAGCGATACGGGAAACTCGGATTGAAAATCACCGCCATCCAGCTGGTGGCGTGCAACTGGCCGTCGATGATTTCGAACCCCTGCGGCGTCTGCATCCAGGAATTGAGCGCGAGGATCCAGAATGCCGAGGCGGAAGTGCCAAACGCCACCAGGAACGCTGCGAGTGTGTGCATCCATGCCGGCACCCGGTCGCGACCGAACAGCATGACGCCGAGAAATGTGGCCTCGAGAAAGAAGGCCGTCAGAACTTCGTAACCCAGCAGCGGCCCGGCGATGTTGCCGGCCTTGCTCATGAATCCCGGCCAGTTGGTGCCGAACTGAAAGCTCATGGTAATGCCCGAAACCACTCCGAGCGCAAACGACAGCGCAAACACCTTGACCCAGAGCCGGTAGGCGGTCTTGCACCATTCATTCCGGGTAAATTCGATGCGCACACGCAGGTAGACGAGAATCCACGCCAGCGCGATGGTGATGCTGGGAAACAGAATATGAAAACCGATGTTCAGACCGAACTGGGCGCGTGCGAGAAGCAGCGGATCTGCAAACATGGTGATGAGTCGAAAGAAGCTCTCAGTGTAGCGTGATTACACGTCCGGCAGCTGTCCGGTGTATCTGGTGCGCGCATCGGCGCCGGCCCCGGAGCCTTTTCCCGGGCCCGAATTCTCACCGACACGGCTTGACCATATGCACAGCTATATGCACACTGGCCCCATGCGCAAACAAGCCGGGAAGGAATCGGGCGGCGGGCATACCGCGACCACTATCGCGGATCTGGAGCGCCACGGCATGTCCGGCCCGGCAAAGACCATTGCCGAGCGCAAGGAGCATTTCACCGCGCGCGGCAAGACACGACTGACGATGTATCTTGACATGGCGGTCGTCGAGCACTTTCGCTCCCGCGCTGGCGGACGCGGCTACCAGACCCTGATCAACGAAGCGCTCAAGCAGGCCATCGACCAGGAAAAACTCGAAGACGTGCTGCGCCGCGTAATCCGCGAAGAAGCCGGCCCGCTCCAGCGCGGAAAGGCAGAAGCTTGAGCAGGCAGCCATGCTCGCCTTGAGCGACGAGTCAAAAGCGCTCGCAATTCCTGCCCTGGTGCTGTTTGTCGCGACGGTCACCGCCTCCGTTGGCCAGATCTTTTCCACCTCCCTGGGCAATTTCGGTGTGTTCGGACCCTACACCGTGCTCACCATCGGCGCCGCCGTCGCTTGGTGGTTCAATCGCGGCCGTGCGTTCATCGCCCTTGTGTCCTTGCTGGTTGCCTTCATCGCCTATCGTCTTTCGATGGGCGCCGGCGGCGAGAATTTTCCCGCCCGCGCGGTGCTCACCCTGACAGCGATCTTCGTGCCGGCCAATTTGCTGCTGGTCATGCTCATGCCGGAAAAGGGCATTGTTTATTTCCGCAACTACCGCTGGTTGTTGCTGGGTATCATCGAAGTGCTGCTCATGGCATGGGTCGCATCGGCAGGAAACAGCGCGCTTTCCGGCACCTCCTGGCACACGACGCTGGATCACTGGCTGCTTCGAGCCGAACCAACGCCTTTGCTTGGCCGCCTGCTGCTCGCGGCGGCCTTTGCGTTTGCATCCATCCGGGCCTGGAAGCAACGCTCCCCGCTCAATATCGGCATGGTCGGCACGCTGGTCGCGTTTTTTGTCGCCTGCGAATGGCCGCAATTGAGCGTCGTGTACGGCGTGTTCGTTTTCGCCGCCGGCGCCATGCTGCTGTTGGCCGTGCTGCAGGATTCGCACCGCATGGCCTTCCGCGATGATCTCACCGGGCTGCCCAGCCGTCGCGCGCTGAAGGAGAAGCTGGTTTCGCTCGGTCCCGCCTACACCATCGCCATGGTCGACGTTGATCACTTCAAGAATTTCAACGATGCCCATGGCCACGATGTCGGCGACCAGGTGCTGAAACTCGTCGGCGCGCGGCTGGCCGGCATTGACGGTGGCGGCAAAGCATTTCGCTATGGCGGCGAAGAGTTCGCGATACTGTTCGCCGACAAAACAATTGAAGAAGCGCTGCCAAGCCTGGAAACGCTGCGCGAAAGCATCGAGACTTACAAAATGGCAGTGCGCACTGAGCAGCAACGGCGCAACGAAGCACGCCAGAACAACGATCGCCGCTCCAGTGCCAAATCCGCATTCACTCTCGACAAGCCCAGAGATGCGCCACTGCGGTCGAACCGCTCGGAGCTGCTTTCGGTAACCGTGAGCATCGGCGTCGCGCAGCGCACCGAACTGAAGGAAACGCCGGAGGCCGTGATTCGTCTGGCCGACGAGGCCATGTATCGGGCCAAGAGTGCGGGACGCAACCGGGTGGCGACGTGAAGGTGGCCGGGGGTCGGTAGCGAGGGGCGGGGGACGCGAGGCGAGGGGCGTTTGTTATTTCAAACCGCGGCGACTTACTTCACGCCGTACTTCGCGCGGTAGTGCTGTGACAGCACCTTGCGGGTCTGGGCATTCAGATTCGGATTCGGCTTCTTCGCTACCGGGCGTGATTTTGCGGTGGCGCGGCGAGCGGCATCCGGCGCTTTCTTTTTCAGCGCCATGCAATATCCCTGCCGGTCCGCTCGTTCATTCCAGCACTGGCGTACAGTCGCCCTGCGCAGACACGCGCGCCTGAAGCTGATAGATTTTCCCGGCTTCGATCCGGCTCGTGAGCACGGATTTGTGTTCGAGGCGAACCCTGCCCATGCCGGCAAACACGCTGGCCGCGCAGTTGACCTCGATCGAGCGCATTCCGGCGGGCAGGCGAATCTCGATTGAAATTTCGCCCACTGGCACACCATCAACGGCAACGACACTCGCTTCCGCGCCCACATCGGCGCCATCGACGCGGGAAAACGCCAGATTGCGTATCAACGCGTCCTCCTGTGCCATTGCCGGCGCGGCAATGATTGCCGCCATGATCAGCCCGGCCGCGAACAACGACGCTTCGATTCCTGCGCGATTACCTCCGATGAGTTTCATGATTTCTCCAGCAGGGTTCGCAGCTCCGTCTTGAGAACTTTACCGTAGTTGTTCTTCGGCAACCCGGCCACGAATCGGTAACCCTTGGGTCGTTTGAAGCGCGCGATATGATCGAGACAGATCGCATCGAGTTCCTGCTCACCGATCGTTGCACCCTCGCGCGCCACCACGAAGGCAATCACTTCCTCACCCCACTCCCGATGCGGCCTGCCGACCACGGCGACTTCGCTTACGTCCGGATGGCGCAACAGCACTTCTTCGACTTCGCGCGGATAAATGTTTGAACCGCCGCTGATGATCATATCCTTGGAACGATCACGCAAGGTCAAAAACCCGTCGGCATCAAGTGAACCCACATCCCCGGTGTGCAGCCAGCCGTTGCGCAGCGTTTGCGCGGTGGCGTCCGGATTACCCCAATAGCCACGCATGACAGTATCGCCGCGCACCAGAATTTCGCCGATCTCCCCGGTCGCCAGCGGCTGGTCCTCGGCGTCGGCGACACGCACTTCCACCGCCGGCTGTGCAACGCCCACCGAGGCCAGCCGCTCGCCGTAGCGTGGATGCTCGCGATCATTCAAATGATATTTCGACAGCGCAGTGATGGTCATCGGCGATTCGCCCTGGCCATAAATCTGCGCAAAGCGCGGGCCCAGAGTCGCGAGCGCGTTGCGGATGTCCTGCACGTACATTGGCCCGCCGCCGTAGACGATGGTCTTCAGGCCGTCGAGCGCGGGTGCGTGGCGTCGTGCCTGCGCCACCAGACGGTGCACCATGGTCGGCGCCGCGAACATCGTCGCGCCGCGCCAGCGCCGCAACAAATCGAAGATCTCCGCCGGTTCGAAGCGTCCGCTCTCGGGAACCACCTGGTTGGCCCCGGCCAGCATGTGCGGAAAATTGTACTGTCCGGAACCGTGCGACATCGGCGCAGCGTGCAGGATGCAATCCTCCGGGCTGATCGATTCGAGCGCGGCGTAATAGCACAGCGACATGCACACCAGATTGCGCTGGGTGATCACGACGCCCTTCGGCCGGCCGGTCGTGCCGCTGGTATAGAACAGCCAGGCCACGTCGTCGGCAGCCGTGTCGGCCATGGCAAGGTTCGGTTCCACCCGGTAGAGCGCGGTGTAATCGGCAGATTCGACATCCAGTACGCGCGCCAATGCAGGCAGATTACCGCGCAGCGCTTCCACCGACGGCGCGATGTCGGGCGAGACGAAACAAACCCGCGCGCCACAGTTTTGCAGAATGTATTCCAGCTCTTTCGGATGCAGCTTGGAATTGACCGGCACCGTGGCAAGCCCTGCATACCAGGCCGCGTACCAGATCTCGATGTACTGCGGACAATTGCCCATCGCCAGCGCGACGCAATCGCCCGGCAGCAGGCCAAGCGCATGGCGCAATCCCGCTGCCATCGCCGCCACCCGGCGCATCAGATCCGCGTAATTGATCCACACGCTTCCGCCCAGGGACACCGCCGGCCGGTCTGGAAATACGCGCGCGGAGCGGGCGAGCAAATTAGCGAGATTCATGGTTTATCGTGAACTACCCTCGTCTGAAGGCGAGGGCTTCAAATTACGGCTCAAGCGGGTGAGGGTCGGCCTTGCGGCCGACTCGCCGCTCCCTTGTCCCGGAGGGAGAGGGGAGTTCCACCTTCATCCCTGAATTTCTCCGCCTCGCGGCCGCATGTCTCATCCAGCACTGCCCGAGGCCACGCCCAGCCCGGCGGCGTAGCGCTGATTCCAGAGCGCATGGCCGTGGGTGAAATCATTCTTCGCTGATTGATCGATGCCGCGCATCAACCACACCGGCTGGTCGCCGATGTTGAACGGCGCGTTGTCGCGGCGCTGCGTCACCAGTGCGCGGTCGTAGTGCGAAGTGGCCGGCATGTAGCGCAGAATCAGTGCGGCGCGGCGCTGGCCCGAGG
>JANNTE010000305.1:0-15807 GCA_031403365.1 Betaproteobacteria bacterium
TGAACATCGAGTGCGATCAGTCTGCGTTGGATGAACTCGAGCACGCCTACAAATTCAACGACGCGGTACTGCGGCATCTGATTGTGAACATGACGCGCGCGGTCACCGAGCCTTCGCCAATGATGAAGGCGGAGAAGTCCCGCACTGTTGTCGGGGACGGGGCCAGGACCGAAAGTGCCGGCTCGGATGCTCCACGGTCCGATGGCGGCGAGAAATCCAGTCCGGTAGAAACCGCCTAGGCAGGCGTTGAGCCGCAACGCGGTAGTCTTGAGTGGAACGCTGATCGGGCGCGACGAACTTCGACATACACCGGCGGGAATGCCTGCACTGAATTTCAGGATTGGCCACGCTTCCGAGCAGTTGGAGGCGGGCAAAGCCAGAAATGTCCGCCTGGAGATCGATGCTGTGGCGCTGGGTGAGGTGGCCGAGCAAATGAGCCGGGCTCCGTTGCAGGCCGAGTTCCGGTTCGAGGGATTTCTGGCTTTACGCAGCAAGATGTCGAGACTGCCGGTATTGCATGTAAACCGTTTTGAATTGAATCGAGGATAGAACCATGGCACGTTTTGGAGGCGCTAAAGGCAAAGGCAAGGACAAAGGCAAGGGGCGCAGCGATCGCCCGTTGTTCCGTCGCCGCAAATTCTGCCGCTTCACCGCGGAAGGCATCAAGGAAGTGGACTACAAGGACGTGGAAATCCTGAAGGATTTCATCAACGAAAACGGTCGCATCATTCCGGCGCGCATCACTGGTACCAAGACGCCCTATCAGCGACAGCTCTCGGTCGCCATCAAACGCGCCCGGTATCTGGCTTTGTTGCCCTATACCGATCTGCACTGAGGGAGGCACGCTTATGCAAATCATCCTGATGGAAAAAGTGCACAATTTGGGCCAGCTTGGCGACATCATCAAGGTCAAGGACGGCTACGCCCGCAATTTCCTTATTCCGCAAGGCAAAGCCAAGCGGGCGACCGAGAAAGCGATGGAGGAATTCAAACTGCGCCGCACTGAACTTGAGGCCGCGCACAACAAGGCCCTGGGCCTTGCACAGGAGCGTGCAGGCAAGCTCGATGGTTTGATGGTCCAGATCACACAAAAAGCCGGTGTCGATGGCCGGCTGTTCGGCTCGGTGACCAACATTGATATTGCCGACTCGCTGAAAGCCCAGGGCCACGAAGTGACCAAGGCAATGGTGCGCATGCCCCAGGGTCCCCTCAAGCAGGTAGGGGACTATCCGATCACGCTTGATCTTCATGCGGACGTTGTCGCGACCATTACCGTGTCCGTTCTCGGCGATACCGCGACCTGATAGAGTCGCGGGGGGTGGACAGAAAAAAAAGGGCTGTGAAAACAGCCCTTTTTATTTTTCTTGTTGCACGCGTCGTTGGCTTGCGAATAATGGGCGGCAACGCGCCGGTTATGGTTTCGGGCCGGTCAATTCCTGGCAGTCCAAGTTCGTCTACGCAAATTTTCATGGCGCAATTCGCAACCCAGCGCGTCGGTGTCACCGACTCGCAGATCGAGTTAATCAGACTGCCGCCGCATTCGGTCGAGGCCGAGCAGTCGGTGCTTGGCGGCTTGCTGCTCGAAAATGCCGCGTGGGACAAAATCGCCGACATGATCGGCGAATCGGATTTCTACCGCGGAGATCATCGGCTGATCTACCGGCATATCTCAAAACTCATCAGCAACTCGCGTCCGGCCGATGTCATAACCGTCTCGGAAAGCCTGGAGAGCACCAGGGAGCTCGAAGGCGTCGGGGGCCTGGCTTATCTCGGCGCGCTGTCGCAAAACACGCCCTCGGCGGCGAACATCCGGCGCTATGCGGAGATCGTGCGCGATCGCGCCGTGATGCGGAAGCTGGCCGAAGTCGGTACCGAAATTGCGGAAACTGCCTATAACCCGATGGGCAAGGAAGCCGGGCAGTTGCTCGATGAAGCGGAATCAAAGATGTTTGCGATTTCGGAACAGGGCACGCGGGGCAAGCAGGGGTTCCAGGACATGCAGCCTCTGCTGACTCAGGTCGTGGAGCGCATCGACTTGCTCTACAACCGGGACAATCCCTCGGACGTGACGGGCGTGCCCACGGGATTTACCGATCTTGACCGGATGACATCCGGATTGCAGCCCGGTGATCTGGTCATCGTGGCCGGTCGGCCGTCGATGGGAAAAACCTCGCTCGCCCTGAACATGGCTGAGCATGTTGCTCTGGAATCGGGTCTGCCGGTTGGTGTGTTTTCAATGGAGATGGGTGCGGCGCAACTGGTCATGCGCATGTTGGGCAGCGTGGGCAAGCTCGATCAGCATAAGGTGCGCACCGGACGACTGGCCGATGAAGACTGGCGTAAATTGACCGACGCGGTCGGCAAACTCAACGATGCTCCGATCCATATTGACGAGACCGCCGCGCTCAACGCTCTTGAACTGCGCGCTCGCGCGCGCCGCTTGCATCGGCAATACGGCAAGCTGGGCCTGATCGTGGTCGACTATCTGCAACTGATGTCGGCCAGCACCAGCGGAGAAAATCGGGCGACGGAAATTTCCGAAATCTCACGTTCACTTAAGGCGCTCGCCAAGGAGCTTCAGGTGCCGGTGATTGCGCTGTCTCAGCTCAACCGCAGTCTGGAGCAACGTCCAAACAAGCGCCCGGTGATGTCAGACCTGCGCGAGTCCGGAGCGATTGAACAGGACGCCGATCTGATTTTATTCATTTACCGTGACGAAGTTTACAATCCGGATTCTCCGGAAAAAGGCAAAGCGGAAATCATTATCGGCAAGCAGCGTAACGGTCCGATTGGCATGGTTACGCTGGTGTTTCAGGGTGAATTCACCCGGTTTGCCAATTTCGCCGACCCCGGCCGCTTCTGACCCGCTCCGCCGCGGAGGTGCGCATTCGGCAGCGGCGTGTTGCCTGAGTTCTTACCGATTGATTCAGTACCCGGAGTTGAACCTGTCAGCGAGCGACCGAGCCTGAGCCCTGGAAGACGGCCTTGAAGTCCCGCATGGTTTCCTCGAATTCCAGGTTCATCTTCTCCCGCTGGTATACCGCCAGCATCCTGATCCAGGCATTCTTGTCTTTTGGATCTTTTTCAATGCGATGTTTCAGCAGGCTCAAGGCGCTATCAATGTTGCCAAGTTTGATGAACTGATCGACGGCGGCAAAATTCGAGTCTGAATCGCCGGGCCGTTGACTCGTTTCCGGCACCGCGGGTGCGGAAAGCGGGGCGATTTTCGGCTTTGACGGGGGATAAAGAGTTATGGCTCCCAAGGGATCAAGGGACTGCAATGCGGCCAGATTTTCGTGCGTACGTTCGGCTTCGGGTGGCGGTGAAATATCGGCCGCGGGAAGACGCAGCGTGGACTGAAATGCCGGATCAGCCTTGGCGGGAATTCGCGGATTGACGGCAGGCCTGGCAGATTCCGGTTTGCGCATCGCGGTAGCCGCCGACGCCGGAATGTGGTCCAGTTGCTGGTCCGATTTTGCCAGCAGTCTGGGCGGCCAGCCTCTGCGGCGCAGAACCAGAAATCCGACGCCGACTGTCAGGATCGATCCCGGAATCAAGAGCCAGAGAAGCCAGGAACGTGCTCCAGGATCGACACTTGGTGCGGTCCTGATAGGTGCGGGTGGCAGGGTTACGGGAGTCTCTGGAGCCGCTTTGGGACGAATTGCATTTCCCGGCTGTTGCACCGATTGCTCTACGCGCACAAGCTGGATTTCGGCGCTGTCCTGCTTCAGGCGCAGATTGGTTATCCCGGTGTGCAGCAGCCTTGTTTCTTCTCCGGTGATGGCCGGCCGGCGCGCGCCAGACCGGGCTTCTTCGCCGCAATTCCCTGTCAGTGCCTTGCACGCCGCTGCTCCCGGCAATGTGTCCAGCGTCAGTGCATGACGCCGTGGATCCCATGTGTCTCGTTTCGCCTGCGTGCCGCCGGCGATTTCGGACGCAGCCTGCGCGCCGGCCGGCGCGAGCGTTGCACCGGGAACCGCCACGGCGATGGGCGTTCGGGCTACCGGCGGCATTCTCCCGGCAGGCTTTCCCAGTGTGCGCAGGTCGGGAATCCATAGCACCGTGCCGGCGGCGACTTCGCGATTCTTGCCCTCGGGAAACGCTTGACGATTGCCCGCTATGACTTGTTTCGCCAACGCCTGCTGAAGCTTGAGTTGCCGGGGATAAATGACGGTGGCAATGCTCTCCAAGGTATCGCCCGGCAGCAGACGAAGATGAGAGCCGGGCGCGTTCGCCGGACTTCCATCGACCGTTGTTTGCGCGCCTTTGCGCGCTGGCGGGATCAGCGCCGTGAAAATCCGGACGTATGGCAATGCACCGGCGCATTGCACCCGCACAATCACCGTTACGACCGGAGCACTGATCTTTTTCAGGGTACCGATTTCAATTTCGTTGCGCGCCGTATTCAATTTCAGAACCGCATCGCGCAGGATGGGGTGGTCGGCCTCAGGCATATCGCTTGCGGAGCCCAGGGACAGACACGTCTCGGAAACGCTGTCCCGAGGCAGCGCGTGGAGACTGGCAACGGCACGAAAAGGATCGCCTTGAAACGATGACACAGTCAGACGCCCGAGGTCTATCTGTGCACCGAACGCGGGAAACAATGCAAGCAGGCCAACCCACACTGCCAATGCCTGTCGCATCACCAGTGGGCAGTTCGGTGCAATCACTCGATTCGGGCCGGGCAGCGGGAAGGGCGGGGCAGGCATGCCATAGGAATACGGATGAGTCTGGTCCGATTCCGTTTGCTGCCCATCGGTTCGTATAGGTGCGCTTACGGGCGAAACCTTGATCGCGTTAAAGAACGTCCGCAGCGTGGTCGGCCAGACGCGAGCGCTCGCCGCGCATCAAGGTGACGTGGCCACCGTGGATCCAGCCTTTGAAGCGATCAACCACATACGTGAGCCCGGAACTGCCTTCGGTCAGGTAGGGGGTGTCAATCTGCGAGATGTTGCCCAGGCAGACCACTTTGGTGCCGGGACCCGCGCGGGTAATCAGGGTCTTCATCTGTTTCGGTGTCAGGTTTTGCGCTTCGTCGATGATCAGAAATTTATTAATGAAGGTGCGACCGCGCATGAAGTTGAGGGATTTTACCTTGATGCGAGATCGGATCAGATCGCGAGTGGCGGCACGACCCCACTCGCCGGCTTCGTCGTCGGTCTTGTTAAGCACATCCAGGTTGTCATCCAGGGCGCCCATCCATGGCGTCATTTTTTCCTCTTCAGTGCCGGGCAGGAAACCGATGTCTTCACCCACCGGCACCGTGACCCGCGTCATGATGATTTCGGAGTAGACCTTGTCTTCGAGGGTCTGCATCAGCCCGGCGGCAAGCGTGAGCAAGGTCTTGCCGGTACCGGCCTGTCCCAGCAGAGTGACGAAATCCACATTCGGATTCATCAGTAAATTCAGAGCAAAGTTCTGTTCCCGGTTGCGGGCAACGATGCCCCATATATTGTTTTTCTGGTGTGAGTATTCCCGGATGGTCTGGAGAATGGCGGTCTTTCCGGTTTGTTCCCTGACCTGGGCGTAGAACGGTTTTTCCCCTTCCAGAAAGACGAATTCATTGACGATAAAGCTGTTGCACAGTGGCCCCTGTACCCGGTAGTAGGTACGGCCCTCCTGTTGCCACGATTCCATGTCCCTGCCGTGTTGATCCCAGAAATCGGCCGGCAGCTCCCGCACGCCGGTGAACAGAAGATCGGTGTCCTCCAGGACTTTGTCGTTGAAATAGTCTTCCGCAGAAAAACCCAGTGCACGCGCCTTGACGCGCATGTTGATGTCCTTGCTGACCAGGATCACCTGCCGTTTGGCATGAGTTTCCTGCAAGTGCTTTACCACACCGATGATCTGATTGTCCGCCTTGCCGGCTGCCAGCCTGGCCGGCAATTCTCCGGGGATGGATTCAGTTTGAAGAAACAACCGGCCGGTAGCCTCTTTTGCTCCGGCATTGTTCAGTGGAATTCCGGCGGCAATGTCCTCCACTGCCTTGGACACGATCTCGTCGAGAAAACGACTGGCCTGACGCGCATTGCGCGAAACCTCGGACATGCCTTTCTTGTTGGCATCGAGTTCTTCGAGGGTGACCATCGGCAGATACACATCGTGCTCCTCGAACCGGAACAGGCTCGTGGGATCGTGCATCAGAACGTTGGTATCAAGAACGAATATCTTGTTGCGAAGTTGCAGCGGGCTGACCAGCGAGGGTGCCGGGGCTTTGCGGTGGATCATGGAGCTGCCCCGATGCCACGGTTGGCCATGTACTTGCGAGAGAAAAGGCCGGCTTTACTCCGTGACTGGATCATCGGCGCTCCTGATGTTGTCGGCTAGAGAGTTCGTACGAATTCCAAAACCTCCTGGGCATGACCGGGCACTTTCACACCACGCCACTGCTTGCACACTTTACCGGCGTGGTCGATCACGAAAGTACTGCGCTCAATGCCGCGCACCTGTTTGCCATACATGTTTTTCAATTTCATGACGCCGAACTGCTGGCACAGCACCTCCTCCGGATCGGCCAGCAAGTCGAACGGAAACGACATTTTTGATTTGAAGTTTTCGTGCGATTTGACAGTGTCGCGCGATACGCCCAGCACGGTGCAATCGATCCCGGCGAATTCCTTGTGCAAGTCGCGGAACTGCTCGCCTTCGGTAGTGCAGCCAGGGGTATTGTCCTTGGGATAGAAGTAAAGAACCAGAGTGCGCCCGGCGCGAGCCGAGAGTCTGAACGTCGTGTTTCCGGTCGAGGCAATCTCGAAGTCTGGAACCTTGAGGCCTACCAAATTATTCTGATCCATGGCTTGGAGTAAGTTTTGCTGAAAGAGCGCCCGAATGCAATGACAGAATGAAATTATGACGTAATGAAATCATGACGTAATGCAATCATGGCGTAACAAAATCATGGCGATATGAAATTCCGGAGTGCGAAATGTTTCTGACACAAATGTGCGCTCGCTGTACAGCCGTGAAACCGCAATACGCATCAAACGCCGGCGAGAAATTCGTCGCCCTGCAATGCCAGAACGCCGCTGCGCCCGGAGACAGAACCGCTGGCCACTTCGTGCCGCGGCAGGTCGCTGATGGCCAGAGATTCGAGATAGCCGGCAAGCGATACCAGTTCGTGCCCCTGATCCCGCCAGCCATCCAGAATTTGTACGAAGAGCGGCGATAGCTTCATGCCTTCGAGTTCAGCATGCAAGGTAAAAACGTGGCCGGACGCCGATTGTTGCCGGGTCAGCTCCAGGAGCCGCTCAACCACGTTGCCGGTGGTGATGCCATCGACACCGATCAGTTCGTCCAGCGTCGGCAGTGTGGTGGGCAGTTGCGGACACGCAATGATCTCACCTCGGTAAATGGGAATAAACGGGCCGCGGCCGCGCGTATCCGAGCAATAGCTGAATCCCAGACGCTGCGTCAGCCGATACGCGTGATGGTTCATCTGCCAGCCGGCGGCTCCGTGAAAACGTGCGGGCTCGCCGAAAATTTCCTCGAAACGCGCGCAGGCCAGACCCATCTGGCGGCGCGTCCAGTTCGCGTCGGCGCCTGCAACCTTGTCCTGCCAGGCGACACGGTCCCAGGCGTGGATGCCGACGTCGAATCCGGCATCGCGCACGGCCCGCATCGTGTCCGCACATCCTTTTCCGATGTCGGGTCCTGGAAGAAGGGTTCCATAGAGCAGTGTCTTGATGCCGTAGTGCTCGAGTGCCGAAGTGCGGCGGCGAACCTTGCGCAGGAATCCAGAGCGAAAAACCCGAGTAATGGCCCGACCGGTATGATCTGGCCCCATTGAAAACAGGAAGCTGGCGCTAGCATTGCGCGCCTTCAGGATCTCCACCAGGCGCGGCACGCCTTCGCGCGTGCCGCGATGAGTATCAACATCGACCTTCAGGGCGATCTTCATGACTGGACATTACATTCCGTAAATTTGGTTGCGGTCTCAGTTGGCCGGATCGCGGGCTTCGGCGAAATAGTTGCGATAGCCGAAATGCGCAAGCCAGATCACCAGCAATGCGACGATCATTGCGCTCGGACGCAACAGGCACGAAACGGGCTTCAGGGAATTGGCGAGCATGGTCTCATCGATTGTGCGATTCAGCGCTTTGGATAAGGACGCAGCAGCGGGCGCAGGCGGCGATAGACGTTGTCCAGAATGCGTCCCTGTGCCGCGGCCGTGGGGTGAATGCCGTCATCCTGAAACATGTTCCGGTTCTCGGCGAAACCCTGAAGCAGGAATGGAACCAGCGAGGCATTCTGTTGTCTAGCGACCTCGGCGAACAGGCTTTGGAAACGTCGCGCGTAGACTGGTCCGTAGTTGGGCGGGACGCGCATGCCGGCGATCACGACTTTCGCACCGGACTTTCGGCATGCCTTCACGATTTCAATCAGATTCTCCCGGATACCTTCCAGATGGTGTCCCCGCAGGCCGTCATTGCCGCCCAGTTCGATGATGACAACGACAGGTTCATGTTCAGCCAGGACATCCCCGATGCGATTGCGTCCGCCCAGTGTGGTTTCGCCGCTGATGCTGGCGTTGACCACTCGATAAACGAGTTTGTCGGATCGCAGGCGCTGCTCCAGGAGCGAAACCCAGCCTTGGTCCTGTGCCAATCCGTAGCCGGCGGATATGCTGTCGCCCAAAACCAGTATGGTGCGCATATTTGCGGCCGGTGCCGGATCGTCGACACACAACGCCGAGGCCGGAACCAGGATCAACAACAATGAAAGAAGAAGCGATCGCATGACTGAAATATTCATAGCGCCCATTGTGAGGGCGGTCGGATTGACCAAGCAAGTATTTACGGGCTCTTCGGCCCTGACCATCCTACAGGACGTGTCGCTGGAGATTGAGCGCGGGGAAGCGGTTGCCATCCTGGGCGCGTCGGGTTCCGGCAAGACTACCTTGCTGGCCTTGCTGGCCGGGTTGGACGTTCCGACTTCCGGAAGCGTGCAAATCGACGGGGAAAATCTGTTCGCCCTGGACGAAGACGGCCGCGCCCGATTGCGGCGCGATCGTGTGGGTTTCGTGTTTCAGTCATTTCAGTTGTTGCCCGCCCTTAGCGCGCTGGAGAACGTCATGCTGCCATTGGAGCTGGCGGGAAAGCCCGGGGCGCGCGAGCTCGCTGCGGACTGGCTTGGTCGGGTGGGGCTGGGTCAGCGGCTGGCGCACTATCCCCGGCAACTTTCCGGCGGCGAGCAGCAGCGCGTGGCCCTCGCCCGCGCCTTTGCCAGCGATCCACAGCTGCTGCTGGCCGATGAGCCGACCGGTAATCTCGATTCGGTGACCGGTGATGAAATCATTTCGCTGATGTTTGAGCTTAACCGGGTGGCGCGCACGACTTTGCTTCTGGTAACTCACGATGAAGGACTGGCGCGACATTGCCCGCGCCGGATCGGGTTGGCGGGCGGGCGACTCACCCGTGATGAACGGTCAGGCAATGGCTAATGGCGCAATTGCGGTAAGCGGCGCAAGGATGAACGGCGCTGATCTGTCCCCATGGGCGGTGCTAGGACTCGCCGTGCGCATGCTCGCGCGCGATTGGCGCGCCGGCGAGCTTCGCTTGCTGGCCCTGGCGCTGATCATCGCCGTAGCCAGTCTGACGACCGTGGGATTTTTCGCCGACCGCGTCGGACGCTCCCTCACCAGCGAAGCCAATCAGTTGCTTGGCGCCGATCTGGTGGTGGTCTCCGACAAGCCGATTGCTGCGCGCTTTGCGCTGGAAGCCGAACGGCTGGGTCTGGAGGCGACGCAGGCTGTGCGTTTTCCCAGCATGACTCAGTTTTCCGGCCGCTCATTGCTGACCGAAATCAAGGCGCTGGCGCCCGGCTATCCGTTGCGCGGCAAGCTGCGAATTCGCCGCTCCGAAGTCGGCGTGGACATCGCGCCCGGCGGCATTCCGGCAGCGGGCGAAGTCTGGGTTGATGACCGCTTGCTGCGCCGACTTGAAGTGCGCATCGGCGAGCGCCTGTCCCTGGGAGAGCGCGAATTCGTGGTGGCTGCCATGGTCAGCGAAGAACCCGAGTCCAGCGCCGGATTTCTTAATCTGGGCCCGCGGCTCATGATGAATGCGCTCGACCTGTCCGCGACCGGGTTGATTCAGTCCGGCAGTCGCGTTTCCTACCGGCTGTTTGTCGCCGGCAGCGAAAGGGCAGTGGCGGCATTCCGCCAATTCGCCACCCAGGCGGCCGGCCCGGGGCAGCGCGTTGAAGATATCCGGGACGCCCGTCCGGAAATCAAGTCTGCCTTGGAGCGCGCCGGGCGTTTCCTGGGATTGTCTGCCTTGATGACCGTAATCCTGGCCGGAGTGGCGGTGGCACTTGCTGCGCGTCGTCACCTGCAACGGCATATGGATGCCTGCGCAATCATGCGCTGCCTCGGGGCCAGTCAGAGGCTGATTCTCAGTCTGCACGCGGCTCAGTTCGTGATGATCGGGCTGGTGGCCGGGGTGCTCGGATGCGCGCTCGGATTTGCCGGCCAATTCGTGCTGGCAGCGGTGCTGGCGCCGATTGTCAAGGTCAGCCTGCCGGCACCCGGGCTGATGCCGATGGTACAGGGCATGGTGGCGGGATTCGTGATGCTGCTTGGATTCGCGCTGCCGCCGCTGATCGCGCTCAAGAGCGTTCCGACTCTGCGGGTGCTGCGGCGCGACCTTGGCAGGCCTGACGCGATGGGCCTTTCCGCCTATGGACTGGGTGGTGGTGCGGTCGCCGGCCTGGTGCTCTGGCAGGCACAGGAGCTCAAACTTGGGCTTACCGTGCTGGGCGGAATTCTGGGCACGGCGGCGCTTAGCTGCGTGCTCACATTGCTGGTGCTGATGTTGCTGTCCACCTTCGGAAACGGTGCAGGTCTGAATTGGCGTTTTGGTCTGGCCAATCTGCACCGACACCGCGCCGGTACCGTGATCCAGGTCATGGCATTGGGACTCGGACTGATGGCCCTGATGCTGCTGACGCTGGTGCGGTCGGATCTGCTGGACAGCTGGCGCCAGAGCCTGCCTGCAGATGCGCCCAATCGTTTTCTGGTTAACATCCAGCCCGACCAGGTGCCGGCTGTCGAACAGTTCTTCGCCGACAACAAGGTGCCTCCTCCGCAACTGTTTCCGATGGTGCGAGGCCGGCTGGTGGAAATCAACGCGAAGCCAGTCTCTTCGCGCGACTTCGTTGATGATCGCGCCCGCCGGCTGGTCGATCGCGAGTTCAACTTGTCGTGGGCGCAGACACTGCAACCCGGCAATGTCATTGCCGAAGGGCGCTGGTTCAGCAGCGGCGATTCGGGCAGGGCCTTGCTCTCTGTCGAAGAGGGCATTGCAAAGTCGATCGGCGTGCAACTCGGAGACAGCCTGACCTACGACATTGGCGGCACGCGGTTGACCGCGCAGATCGCCTCACTGCGCACGGTGAACTGGGACTCGTTCCGCGTGAATTTCTTCGTGGTCGCACCGCCCGGCGTATTGGAGAAGTTTCCCGCCAGTTACGTGACCAGCCTGCACCTGGCGGCAGAGCGATCGGTGCTGATGGACGATCTGGTGCGAAGCTTTCCCAATCTGCTGGTCATTGACGTGGCTGCGGTACTTGGCCAGGTTCAACGCGTCATGGATCAGGTCGTCAGCGCCATTGAGTTTGTATTTCTGTTCAGCATTGTGGCTGGATTGCTGGTGCTGTTTTCCGCCCTTGGCACTACCCATGACGAACGCGAGTTTGACGCTGCCGTGATGCGCACGCTGGGCGCATCAAGCCGGCAGCTGCGCGCAATTATGGTGGCCGAGTTCGCGCTGACGGGGGCGCTGGCGGGACTGTTTGCCGCGGTTGGAGCCTCAGCGGTTGGATATGTCCTTGCCGATCGGGTGCTTGACGTGCCATACACCGTTAATCCCTGGATATGGCTGATCGGGTTGTTGATCGGGGCCGCCGGGGTCTGTGTCGCGGGGTTGCTCGGCACCGCCCGGGTGTTGCGCACTCCGCCAATGCAGGTGTTTCGTACCAGTGCCTAGTCTGGTGCCACGTACTTGTGCGGTGCCACGTACTTGAGGACACACCAGACGGCCAGAATCGACGCCATACTGCGTTGCAAATCCCCGGCAAGGGTCCAGGCTGGCTGCGATTTGCGCCTTGTCCGGCGTGGAAATCCCCGCATTCGATGTGTAACCATCGGTGGCAACCTCCAGTCACAGGGAGCCACCAGGTACGCAGCACTCCCGTGGCTGCTGTCTTGCCTGTTTTTCAGCCGTTCGCCGGCGGAACCTGCGTGTTTGGATAAGACATCCCGTTCTTTGCCCGAAAACTTCCAACATTCAATGTTTTGTCGCATTCCCTGTGGTACACTTCGCGACCTTTTTTTGCAGCACAGCATCCTATGATTCGTAACGTTCGCAATATCGCCATCATCGCCCACGTCGATCACGGGAAAACCACGTTGGTGGACAAGCTGCTGCGCCAGTCGGGCACCTTCGCCGCGCACCAGCATATCGCCGAGCGCGTGATGGATTCAAACGATCTGGAGAAGGAGCGTGGCATCACGATTCTCGCCAAAAATTGCTCCGTTCAGTACGAAGGCACGCAC
Organism: Betaproteobacteria bacterium; assembly: GCA_031403365.1. Lineage (GTDB taxonomy): Bacteria > Pseudomonadota > Gammaproteobacteria > Burkholderiales > JACQAP01 > JACQAP01. Next base: position 12,554 of record JANNTE010000305.1, read on the forward strand.
ATCAACATCGTCGATACCCCCGGCCATGCCGATTTCGGCGGTGAGGTGGAGCGGGTGCTGTCGATGGTGGACAGCGTGTTATTGCTGGTCGATGCGGTGGAAGGCCCGATGCCGCAGACGCGGTTTGTCACCCGCAAGGCGCTGGCACTCGGACTCAAGCCCATCGTCGTGGTCAACAAGGTCGATCGCCCGGGTGCCCGGCCCGACTGGGTGGTCAACCATACGTTCGACTTGTTCGACAAACTTGGCGCGACCGAGGAACAATTGGATTTCCCGGTCGTCTACGCTTCGGCGCTGAACGGCTACGCGACCATGGACCTGGCCAAACCGAGCACGGACTTGCGCCCGCTGTTCGACGCGATCCTGAAATATGTTCCGGTGCGCGACGCCAATCCCGATGCCCCCCTGCAATTGCAGATCTGCTCGCTGGACTATTCCAGTTTTGTCGGCCGCATCGGCATCGGCCGTATTGCGCACGGACGCATTCGCTCCGGTCAAAGCGTCGCAGTCATGCACGGCCCGGACAGTGAGCCAAAGATCGCGAAGGTCAATCAGGTTCTGGTGTTCAAGGGCCTCGAGCGCACCGTGGTCGATGAAGCGCAGGCGGGCGACATCGTGCTGATCAACGGCATCGACGATGTCGGCATCGGCGTCACGCTGTGCGACCCGGCAGCGCCCGTGGCATTCCCGCTGCTGAAGGTGGACGAGCCCACGCTGACCATGAATTTTCTGGTCAATACCTCGCCGCTGGCAGGCCGTGACGGCAAGTACGTGACCAGCCGCCAGATCCGCGAGCGTCTGGAGCGCGAACTGCAATCCAATGTGGCGCTGAAAGTCGAGTTCACTTCGGATTCGGACACCTTCGTCGTGTCCGGCCGTGGGGAACTGCATCTGACCATCCTGCTGGAAAACATGCGTCGCGAGGGCTATGAGATGGCAGTTGGACGTCCGCGCGTGGTGATGAGAACCGTGAATGGTGTCAGGCAGGAGCCTTACGAGTTGCTCACGGTCGATGTCGAAGATGGCCACCAGGGCGGAGTCATGGAAGAACTCGGCCGCCGCCGCGGTGACTTGCAGGACATGCAGGCCGACGGCAAGGGGCGCACCCGTCTCGAGTACCGAATTCCGGCGCGTGGACTGATCGGATTTCAGGGTGAGTTCCTCAACATTACGCGCGGCACCGGACTGGCCAGTCACATATTTGACGACTACGGCCCGGTGAAAGGCGACATGGACGAGCGGCGCAACGGCGTGCTCATTTCCCAGGACGACGGCGAAGCGGTGGCCTACGCCTTGTGGAAATTGCAGGATCGCGGCCGCATGTTCGTCTCGCCCGGCGAGGCGCTCTACGAGGGCATGGTGATCGGCATCCATTCGCGCGATAACGATCTGGTGGTCAACCCGATCAAGGGCAAGCAGCTCACCAACGTGCGCGCCTCCGGCACCGATGAAGCCGTGCGTCTGGTGCCGGCGATCGAACTCACACTGGAAAAAGCCGTGGAATTCATCGCCGATGACGAACTGGTCGAGATCACGCCGAAATCGATCCGCATCCGCAAGCGCTATTTGAAGGAGCATGAACGCAAGCGGGCATCGCGGGATACCACCACGGCAGCGGCTTGACCGGGTGCTGCGCCCGCAAAAAAGAGCCTTCTTCGGAAGGCTTTTTTTGTGCCGGGTCCCCGGATCTCGCGGGACTTATGAAACGGGTGGTTCCGCTATACTCGGGCGATGTCTGAAATCTTGCTTGGGGTGATCATCTGCGCCGCTGCGCTGGTTGCGGCTATCGTGCTGATCGTCATGGTGCTGGCGCTCAATCGCCGCCAGGCTTCTCTTTCCGAATTGCTCGCCCATGAGCTGGAAAACAGGCACCTCGCGATGCTCAAGGATCTGAACGCCGGACTCAACAGCCTTGGCGATCGCCTTATCGCTTCGCAGAATGAATCGTCCGAGCGTGTACGCGGCGCAGTGACGCAGGAACTGACACAGACTCGCGCCGTGGTTGGCGCGCTGGAAGCCAAGCACGACCAGTTGCGAAACGAAGTACTCACGCGCATCCTGCAGACCATGGCGGAACAGAATCGCGCCGAGCAGGAAATGATTCAGGTGACCATGCGCAATGCTTCGGCCCAGCTTGCCACATCGATGGAACTGCTCACCAAAACCACCGATACCCGGCTGGAGCAAATTGGCGGCAAAGTCAGCGAACGGCTAGAGGAAGGCTTCAAGAAAACCGACGAAACTTTCGTCAGCGTCATGGCCAGGCTGGCGACCATCGACGAAGCCCAGAAGAAGATCGACGGACTCACCACCAATGTCGTGAGTCTGCAGGAGTTGCTCGGGGACAAGCGCTCGCGCGGCGCGTTCGGCGAAGTGCAACTGGAGAATCTGGTGCGCAACATCCTTCCCGAGACTGCGTTCGAGTTCCAATACAGCTTCAAATCCGCCGCGCGCGCCGACTGCGTGTTGAAACTGCCGCCGCCAACCGGCCTGGTCGCGGTGGATGCCAAGTTCCCGTTGGAGAACTACCGGCGCATGTTCGAGACCGGCATGGCCGAAGCGGAGCGCGCCGCCGCGCAGCGCCAGTTCCGTGCCGACGTGAAAAAGCATGTCGATGACATCGCCGGCAAGTACATCATCGCCGGTGAAACTTCCGACGGCGCGGTCATGTTCGTGCCGGCGGAGAGCATCTTTGCGGAGATCCACGACAAGCACCCCGAGCTCGTGAACCATGCGCACTCGCGGCGCGTGTGGATCGTGTCGCCGACGACGATGTGGGCCACGCTCAACACGGCGCGCGCCGTTCTCAAGGACGTGGAGACGCGCAAGCAGGTGCACGTGATCAAGGAGAACCTCACGAAGCTCGGCCGTGAGTTCGAGCGGTTCGACGAGCGCATGAAGAAGCTCGCGGAGCACATCCGCCTTGCACAGAAGGACGCCGAGGACGTCCACACCACGAGCCGCAAGATCAGCGACAAGTTCAAGCAAATCGAAGGCGTCGAGCTCGAGCCGTCACCCGCGATCACCACCGGGAGTGGCGACGAGCCACGACTCGGAACCTGACACGACAGAATGCGGGCTAACGGCGTCGACGCGTGGAGGGTCTCTTCACGGCGCGCTCCAGCAGCGGCGGAGGCACGGCCACCGGCGGCTCGGGGAGCGGCGGCAGCGCCGCCGGCGTCGCGCCGCCGGGTGTGCCGGCGCGCGTCTTCTCCACGACCACGTGCACCCGTGCGCCCGGCTGCGCCGTCACG
>JANNTE010000306.1:0-2256 GCA_031403365.1 Betaproteobacteria bacterium
CCGGCAGTACAGCAATGTGCCGGTGGCGCGGTTGTTGATCGGGCCGCTGCCCGAAGATATCGGCCTGCGCCAATTCCTCGCGGACAATCTTTCCGTGCAGGTCGATGCGGTCAATCTGGGCGAGGTGCTGGATTTTCACAAGGTTCCGCAACTTGGTGAACCCGCCGAGCAAATGCAGCGCTGGCAGACGCTGGGCGCGGCGTTGCGCAGCGAACTGCCGTAGTCGCCAAGGATAGCGCGTGCCACAACAGATAAATCTTATCAACCCGGCGCTGTTCCGACAGCGCGATCGGCTGTCTTTGAAGACGGCCTTGATCGGGTGGCTGGCGGTGGCGCTGACGACGGGCGCCGTGGCCGGCTATTCCGGTGTGCGCAATCGTCAATTGGTAAATGAATTGAGCGCGGCGACGGCCGCTGTGACGCAGGCGCAGTCGCAGATGCAGCAGCTAGCGGGGCAGGTTTCGGGTCGAAAGATGGATCCCGGTATCGCCGCCGAAATTGCACGCATGGAGTCCGACGTTGCCGCGCGCGATGCGGCAGTCGCGGTGCTCAAAAGCGGCTCGCTTGGCGACACCAGAGGTTTTTCGGAACACTTGAGTGCGTTCTCCCGTCAGTCGTTCGAGGGTGTGTGGCTGACCGGACTGCAAATCGCCGCCAGCGGGCAGGATATCGCGCTGGAGGGGCGGGCGTTGAGCGCGGAGCACGTGCCGGATTATCTTCGTCGGCTCAATACCGAGAGAGTAATGCAGGGACATCCATTCTCTGAACTGATGATGCAGGTTCCGGCATCCGATCCAAAGGACAAGAGCGGCGCACAAGCGCCGTATATCGAGTTCAGACTGACAACCAGGACCGAGGCCGCGACGGCGAAGGCGGCGGACCAATGAACGCATCCTGGCACAAGGCCGCGACCCGATTCGAGGCGCTCAAGCCGCGCGAGCGTGTGATGGTTTGGGCGGCCGGCGCAGTTGTGATCGTCTGGATCGGATTTCACTTTATCATCGACCAGGAACTCATCCGCAACAAGCGACTGAGCACGGAGTTGCTCGGCCAGAAGACAGCGCTCGCGCAATTCCAGCTTCAGACCAGCGAGTTGATGCGCGCTGCCGGACAGGACCCGAACGCGGCCGGTCGCGCGCGCATCGAGGCGCTGACGGCCAAACGCGCGCAATTCGACGCTGACCTGCGCGGCATCCAGGACGGACTGGTGCCGCCTGATCGCATGGCCAGGGTTCTGGAACAAATGCTGAGCCGGCATGCGGGTGTGCGTTTGCTTAGGCTGCGCACGCTCCCGGTCTCGGCGCTCGCACAGCCTGCCGGCGAAGCCGGCGGCAGTCCGGCGACGAAGAATCCGGTATACAAACACGGCATCGAGGTGACCGTGGAAGGAGGTTTTCTCGATCTGTTGCGCTATCAGGCGAAGCTGGAGAAACTGCCTTGGCGCATGTTTTTCGCGCGCTCCAGTGTGAATGCCATCGACTATCCGCGCGTGACCATGACCGTCACTTTGTACACCCTCAGCCTGGAGGAAGCATGGCTGGTGGTGTGATGCGCCTTGTGCCCTTGCTGGCAGCTTTGGCCGGCGTTGGCGCGCAACCGCTCTCGGCTGCGCAGGATCTGCGCGATCCGACCCGCCCACCGGCGATCGCGCGCACGGCGGGCGCTGCGGGCGGCATGGAGAGTTCGGGCTGGAATTTGCAATCTGTGTTGATTGCTCCTGAACGCCGGTATGCGATCATCAATGGCGTGGTGGTTCAAATGGGCGGCGCCATTGCGGATGCCGTGCTGGTCGCGGTTGCCGAGGCAAGCGTAACGCTGCGTACGCGCGAGGGCTTGCGCGTTGTCCATCTGTTTCCCCGAGTGAGCAAGCTGGGTGCTCTCCGGGCAGTTGCGGCGCCGGAGAAAGCCATGCCGTCAGTCGGGCGCATTTCCAAAACTCCGCGAGCTGCGGCCGTCGGAATCGAAGAATCAAAATGACCTCAATTCCTGTGAAGACAGTATTTTCCGTGTTTGGGCTGGGACTGTTGAGTGCTTGCGCGACCAACATGCTATCGAACTCAACCAACGACAGCGCGCGCCAGGAAATGTCCAACGCCTCGCGTGCGCGCCCGCTCAGCGCCGAGTCCGAAGAGGTGGGCCGGGCGCTGCTGCCGACGTTGTCGGTGGAAATGCCGCAGGTCGACGGCCGCCCGATTGAGCCGCGGTTCGATCTGGCGGTCAACAACGCGCCGGCCAGCCAGGTATTCATGGCGATCG
>JANNTE010000307.1:0-5318 GCA_031403365.1 Betaproteobacteria bacterium
GCCAATCTGATTCTGGCCGACGAGATCAACCGTGCCACGCCCAAGACGCAGTCGGCTCTGCTCGAGGCCATGCAGGAGAACAGCGTGACCATCGGCAAGACCACGCACGCCCTGGATCAGCCAGTGTGCGTGCTGGCCACGCAGAATCCGATCGAACTGGAGGGAACCTATCCTCTGCCAGAAGCGCAGCTTGACCGCTTCTTCTACAAACTCAGGATGGAGTTTCCCGGTGCGGGCGAGCTCGGTGAGATTCTCGATCGCACCACCCAGGCCGACACGCCGCAGGTCGCGCGCGTGCTGGGACAGGGCGAAATTCTGCGCATGCGCGAAATTGCGCGCGGCATTCCAGTGGCCAAACCGGTGCGCGACTACGCCATCCAGCTGACCCTGGCCACCCACCCGGAGAACACGCCCAGCCACGAGATGGTGAAGAAGTACGTGCGCTACGGGTCGAGTCCGCGCGGCGCGCAGGCACTGCTGCTTGGCGGAAAGGTCAATGCGCTGATGCAGAATCGCGTCTACGTGGCCGGTGAAGATATTCGCGCTGCAGCGCTTCCGGCGCTGCGCCACCGCATGCTGCTCAACTACGAGGGCGAGGCCGAGCAAATAGACGTGGACACGATCATCGCGGCGCTCTTGCAGGCACTGCCGGAGCCGCGTTAATGATGCTCCGCGCACAACACCAGAGCCGGCCCGCTCAGCTTTGCCGGGTCTGACGGCATGTCCGCGCCGCTGTTGAGTCACGAGTTTCTGCGGCGGCTCGATCGCCTGAGACTGGCGCCGAACGAGCCTGCGCGCGGGCACCTCAAGGGTATGCATCGCGCCAATCGCACCGGCTCCGGCATGGAGTTCGCCGACTATCGCCCGTACCGTGCCGGCGACGAGCTCAAGAACGTGGACTGGCACACCTATTTGCGGCTCGACCGGCTGTTCGTGAAACTGTTTGTCGAGGAAGCGGATTTGCCGATTTATATTTTTCTGGATACCAGCGCCTCCATGAGTGTTGGCAGTCCGGGAAAATTCGATTTCGGACGAAAACTCGCCGCAGCACTGGCCCACGTCGGCTTCGTGAACATGGATCGCGTCAACCTGATCGCGGTGGCTGAGGGCATCGTGCAGGAGCGCTCGGGCTTGCGCGGCAAGACCCAAAGCTGGCCGGCGTTCGCCTTCCTGCAGCAGCTTGAATGCGGCGGCGGCACGTCCCTGGAGCCGGCCTTCAAGCAATACTTCGCCGTGCCGCGCGCCACCGGCCTGATCGTCGTAATTTCGGATTTCCTCGACCCAGCCGGCTTCGAACCGGGCTTGCGCGTGCTGCGCAACTTGCGCCAGGACGTGCTGGCCGTGCAACTCGTGAGCCCCGGCGACTTCGAACCCGCCGCACCCGGCAGTGAAGTCGTCCTGGTGGATGCCGAGGACGAGGGAGAGACCCTTAAGTATATGACGCCGGCACTGCTGCTCGCCTACCGCCAGGCCTTCGAAGCGCATAGCGCGGCGCTTGGCGCTTACTGCGCCAGAAACGCCTGGGGCCATGTGCGCGCCACGACCGACACCAATATCGAAGAGCTGGTATTGCACGCACTGCGTAAAGAGGGTTTATTGCGGTGAATTTTCTCGCCCTCTCGCCGCTGGCTGCTTATGCTTTGCTGGCGACCGTGGCCGTGCTCATTGTGTTGATGTATTGGCTGAAGACGCGGCCGCGGCGGGTACGGGTTGCCTCCAATCTGATCTGGCGCAAACTCGATCAAGTGCGGCGTCCCGCGCTCAATCGCTGGCGTTGGTGGTTGTCCCTCATGCTGGCGCTCGCCACCGGGTTGAGCATCGCGCTCGCGCTGTCGCGCCCGCAGGCGCCGGCTGTGGGCGGTGTAGCGCAGCGCCTGGTGCTGGTGCTGGACAACTCGCCGTCCATGGCCGCGCGCGGAGCCGACGGCGTGAGCCGCTGGGAGCACGCGCTGGCGCGCGCGCAGCGCATCATCTCCGGGGCCGGACTGGCGAGCGAAGTCATGCTGCTCGACACCCTGGGTCGTATGGATACCCCGCAATGGGTAAGCCGCGACAGCGCGCTCGCGCACCTGCGCCGCATGGGCTCGAGCAGTTCGGGCAGTGCGCGCATGCCGCTGATTCCCGCGGATGAACACAGCGTGACTTATCTGCTGAGCGATGGCGTCGCCTCGCTCGATGTGCCGCCGCAAGTCGCGATCGAGCCGGTATTCGCGCGCGCCGACAATGTCGCCATCACCGCCTTCGACGCCCGGCCGGCGTTGCGCGATCCGACGCGTTACCAGGCCCTGGTGCAGGTGTTCAATGCATCCGCGCGCGCGCAGCAGGTCCGGCTCGCGATTACCGGCGGGAAAGACTTCGTGCTGGAGCGTGACTTGCAAATCGCCGCCGGCGCGATCATGAATCAAACCGTGGACGTGAGTGCGTATGCCGCCGGCGTGCTGCGCGCGCAAGTGCATGCCCCGGGCGATGGATTTGAATTCGATGACGTGGCGTACGCCGTTGTTGCACCCCATCGCACCAGGCGGGTACTGCTGGTGAGCGCAGGCAACCGGCAACTGCAAGCCTCGATTGAGGCCCTGCCCGGTGTGGCCTTGACGCGCATCGCGCCCGCGCAGTATCGCCAGCCGCTTGACTACGACACTTACGTTTTCGACCGCTTCGCGCCGCCGGCACCACCGGCGCATGGCGCCCTGCTGTTTCGCCCGCCGCCGGCAGCCTGGCTGCCGGTGTTTGAGCGCGCAAAGGCAGATCCCGTGATTACGCGCTGGGATCAGTCTCACCCGCTCGCACTCAACGTGCCATGGCGCAGTGTGCAATTGCAGCGCGCCGCGCTGACCCGCATTGCAGGGACCGACGCGCAAACCGATGTCGTGCTCGCCTCCGGGGCAGACGAAGGCGTGCTGGTGGTAGCCGGAACGGTGCCATCATCCGGCATGGCATCAGGCGGCATGACGTCGCGCTGGATCGCAACCGGCTTCGCGATCGAGGACTCCAACTTCGCCACGCAGGCAGCCTTCACGGTTTTTCTCGGCAACGCGCTGGGCTGGCTCGAAAACGGTACCGAAACGCTTTACCGCGGATTGGGTTACGTTGAAATTCCCCATGCCAACGCGCGCGTCACGGCACACGATGGGCGGGTGCTCAACGGCATCAGTGTTGCCGGTGTGACGATTTTCGAGGCGGCGCGGCCCGGTGTCTTTGCCGTCACCACGAAAACCGGCACGATGCAGGTGATCGCCAATGTTCTCGACCCGCTGTACGCGGACATCAACCGCAGCCGCTTTAATGGTGCCACCGCACCCGCTCTGGTACGTGAGGCTGCGCGCTTCGGATTTGAGCCCTGGGTCGCGCTGCTTGCACTGGCTACGCTATTGCTCGCCGCCGAGTGGCTGGCCTATACGCGCCGCATCAGTGTCTGAACCATGCCACTTCCAGGCCTGACACAAACCGAACCGCTGTGGCTGCTGGGCCTGGTGCCGTTGCTGTGGATTGCCGCCTGGCGCCACCGTACGCAGTTGAGCCGCTGGCGCATTAGCCTGGCGGTTGCGCTGCGTTCGCTCGCGCTCGGCGCGCTGGTGCTGGCCTTGTCGCAACCGGTCATTGAGCGCGCGATCAGCGACGTTTCGGTGGTCTATGCGCTCGATGTCTCGCGCAGCATCGCGCCCGAATATATGCTGGGTGCGCTGGACTGGATGCGGCAGGCAAACCTGAAGGGTCAACCGGCTCAGGCGCGCTATGTGGTGTTCGCGGACCGGCCGCGCCTGCTCAATACCCTCGACGAGATCGGAGCGGTCGCGGTTACCGCGGATGCGGCGCCAGGCCGCGCCGCCATCGGCCAGAGCGCCACCGACCTGGAGCAGGCATTGAACATGGCGGCGTTCGGATTTGCTCCGCATCACGCCAAGCGCCTGGTGCTGATGAGCGATGGCAATGCCACCGGCGGCGATCTGTGGCGCGCGCTGCCGCGACTGCAGGCGCAGGGCGTGCGCATATTCACGCTGCCCGCAACCCCCGCGATGGTTGACGACGCCTGGATCGACGCGCTCGATCTGCCCGAAGGCCTGCGCCAGCAGGAGCCTGCCACGGTGCGGGTTCAGGTGATTTCGCGCACAGCGGTTTCGGCGCGCATCGACATGAAGCTCAACGGCGCGGCACATGCGCAGCAAACGAGGGTGCTGCGCGCGGGTGGCAACGAGATTGTGTTCCGCACCCAGTTCAGGCGCCGTGGAGCCAACACGGTCGAAATCGCGGTAAGCGCCGCCAACGACCAGGTCGCGGAAAACAATTCGCTGACGCAGAGCATCTGGATCGCTCCGCGCGCGAAAGTTCTTTATGTCGAGAGCAACGCGGACAGCGCGCGCTACTTGCGCGAAGCGCTCAATGCGCAGGGCATGGAGGTCACGCTCGCCACCGTGCAGGGATTTGGCGATCAACTCGAAGGACAGGATGGCGTCGTGCTGAGCGACATCCCGGCAGCGCAACTCGACCCGGCCGCGGGCGAACGACTGGAGGCCTTCGTGCGTGATGGCGGTGGCCTGATATTCGCCGCCGGAGAGAATACCTATGGCGCGGAAGGCTTCAGCAAAAGCCGCCTGGAGCGCGTACTGCCGGTTAAATTTGAAACCCGGCGCAAACGCCGGGACCTCGATCTGGTGCTGCTCATAGACCGCTCCTTCAGCATGCGCGGACGCAAGCTGGAGTTCGCCAAGTCCGCGGCGCTGTCCACGCTGGATCTGCTTGACGAACACCACCGCCTCGCGGTGATCGGGTTTGACGCCCGGCCGCGCGACGTCGTGCCGCTTGCCGAGGTGCGCAACAAGCAGCGCGCGGAAGATTTGATCGGCAGCATGTCCGCCAGCGGGCAGACCAATATCTACAACGCGCTTTGGCACGCTTACCGGTTGCTGGAAAATTCAAAAGCCAAAACCCGGCACATGATCCTGCTGTCCGATGGCAACACTGCGCCGCCGGGAAGGCTGGCAGCCGAGACCTCGGCCAGCGCGGCCATGGCGATGATTCGCAGGGAGCGCGGCCTGCCAGCGGAGCAGGAGTTCGACCCGGCGCTGGCCGCTGGCGGAGCTGACGAACTGGGTACGCAATTGAGGCGCGCCAAAATCACGCTCTCGACCGTAGTTATCGGTGAAAATCCCAACCTCGAGCTCATGACCCAGCTTGCCAGGGATGCAAACGGCACGACCCATGTCGCCGCGAGCGAAACGGAGCTGCCGGCGTTGTTTGTGACCGAGGCGAAACGGCTGCTCGGCGAATCCATCGTTGAAGAGCCGTTTCGGCCGGTGATCAAACTGCGCACCGAGGCT
>JANNTE010000308.1:0-3095 GCA_031403365.1 Betaproteobacteria bacterium
ATCCCCCCCTCTCCGCCAGGAACAAACCGCCCCGGCAACGGGGCGTTTTTTTGTTGGTAAGGTGTTACCATTTCGTGCCGGGAATTCATCCAATCAAGTCAAGAACGAGAGGAACAACAAATGCAGGGTTCGATCAGGAAATTCGTGATGGTGACCGGATTGTCACTGGGATTGCTGGCCTTGCCGGTTGCCCATGGCGAAGGGGAAGGCGGCGGCATGACCGTGCTGATGACCGGCAATTTCGTCACTGCCGACCCGGAAAACATCAAATGGGTGCCCAACAAGTCGGCGCCTTACGGCATGAGCCTGCTGATGCTCTACGGTGACCCGTCGAAGCCGGGTCCGTATATGTTCCGCGCGAAGATGCCCTCGGGCTATAAACTGCCGCCGCACAAGCATCCTGATGTGCGGACAGTGACGGTGTTGAAAGGCACTTACTGGTCTGGCGTTGGTGAACGCTACAACGCGATGGTCATGAAGGAATTCCAAGCTGGCGCTTTCTACATCACGCAGGCCAACGTGCCGCATTTTGCCTGGGCGCGTACCGAAGTCATCATTCAGGAAACGGGCATTGGGCCGGTCGAGCAACCGATCGAGTATGTGAATCCGGACGACGACCCGAGAGTAAAGTAAGGGGTACTGATCGCAAGACAATCAGGGGGCGGCATTGCCGCCCTCTTTTTTTACCCGGCTTACGAGCGCGCCAGCAGCGCGGCGCGTATCTGGTCCAGCGCGTCGGCGTCTTCCAGGGTCGTGAGATCGCCGGGGTCGCGCCCCTCGGCCAGGGCCTGAATGCTGCGCCGGAGCAATTTGCCGGAGCGCGTCTTCGGCAACAGGTTCACAAAATGCACGCGCGATGGCCGGGCGATCGCGCCCAGTTGCGCATCCACCGTGGCCAACACTTCTTTTTCATGCGCAGCGCGCAGCTCCGGAGTGGCAACCTTGCCCGCATCTTTGACCACGGCGAAGGCCAGCGGCATCTGGCCTTTCAGCGCGTCATGCACACCGACGACGGCGACCTCGGCGATATTGGCATGCGCCTGTATGGCTTCCTCGATTTCGCGGGTGCCCAAACGGTGACCGGCGACGTTGATCACATCGTCAGTGCGTCCAAGGATGAAGTAATAGCCGTCCTGATCACGAATGCCCCAGTCGAACGTCGAGTAAACGAGTTTCTTCGAGAACGTGGAAAAATAAGTCTTCACGAAGCGCTCATCGTCGCCCCAGATCGTGGTCATGCAACCCGGTGGCAGCGGCGGTTCAATAACCACCACGGCTTTTTCACCGGCATCGGCTTCGCTGGCATCGGATTCGCGCAGCAATTTCAGGTCATAGCCATAGGCCGGGAACGACGGGCTGCCGAACTTGATTGGCGTTTTCTCGACACCGGGCATGGCCGTGAGCACCGGCCACCCGGTCTCGGTTTGCCAGTAATGATCGATGACCGGTTTGCCCAGTCCTTCGCTAATCCAGGCATGGGTTGATTCATCGAGCGGTTCTCCAGCGAGAAACAGATGCCTCAGGGAGGACAGGTCGTATTTTTTCAGAAACGCCGGGTCATGCTTTTTCAACACCCGGATTGCAGTGGGCGCGGAGAACATGACGTTGACACCGTAGTCCTGCACGATCTTCCACCACACCCCGGCGTCCGGCCGCACCGGCACGCCTTCGTAAAGAATCGATGTCAGGCCGGCGATCAAAGGCGCGTAAATGATGTAGGAGTGCCCCACCGCCCAGCCGATGTCGGAGGTGGTAAAAATCGTTTCACCCGCGGCGCCGCAGTAAATGTATTTCATCGATGCCGCCATGGCCACCGCATGGCCGCCGACGTCGCGCTGCACGCCCTTGGGCTTGCCCGTGGTGCCAGAGGTATACAGAATGTACGACGGCTCGGAAGATTCGAGCCAGGCGCAGGGCACACTCGCGTGCGCATGCTGGCGCGCCAGCCCGTCCCAATCGACGTCCCTCCCCGGCACGACTGGCATGTCGGGATCGAGGCCACGGTTGTAAATCAGCACTTTGGCCGGCGGATACTTCGCCAGCCTGATGGATTCATCCACCAACGGTTTATACGGGATCTTTTTGCCCATGCGGCTGCCACCGTCAGCGGTAATCATCAACGCCGGGCGCGCATCGTCAATGCGAGCGGCCAGACTGGCGGCCGCAAAGCCTCCGAACACCATCGAATGCACCGCGCCAAGGCGCGCGCACGCGAGTATCGCGAACACCGCTTGCGGCATGTTCGGCATATAGATGATCACGCGGTCGCCCTGCTTTACTCCCAGCGCCTGCATCATGGCGGCGACCCGGTTCGCTTCTTCATGAAGCTGCCGGTAGGTAAAGGATTCTGTCCTGTCGAGCTCGGTTGAGATCCAGATCAGGGCCTTCTGCTCGCCGCGTTTGGTGAGATGCCGGTCTACGGCGTTATGGCAGAGATTGGTGCGGCCGCCAACGAACCATCGGGCGAATGGGGGCCGGGCGTAATCGAGCACGCGCTCGAAGGGCTGTTGCCAGTCGATCATCATGGCCTGCTCGCGCCAGAACCCGTCGCGGTCTGTGATGGATCGACGATGAAACGCCGCGTAGTTCTCAGCCATGGATTGCTCCCTCGTGCCGCCGTGTCATGCGATCTTGATGACGGTACGGCCGCGCATTTTCGCGTTCAAAATCTTCTCGAACACACCGGGCAGCGCGTCAAATTCCAGCGTGGTCGCAATCCGGTCGAGATGGCGCGGCTTCAGATCACTGCCCAGGCGCTTCCAGACTTTTTCGCGCACCGGCATGGGTGCATTGACCGAATCGATGCCCAGCAGACTGACCCCGCGCAGAATGAAAGGCATCACCGTGGTATTCAGGGTGTGACTGGCGGCGAGGCCGATGCTGGCAAGCGTGCCGCCAATCTGCATGTTGGCGGCGATCCAGGCCAGCACGTCACCACCCAGATTATCCACCGCACCGGCCCAGGTGGCTTTATCGAGCGGTTTTATTTTCGCCAGATCGAGACTGCCGCGCAGCATGACTTGTTTCGCGCCCAGTGTCCTGAGGTAATCCGCCTCGGTTTCCTTGCCGGTGAGAGCGACAACGTCGTAACCCGC
>JANNTE010000309.1:0-2536 GCA_031403365.1 Betaproteobacteria bacterium
CGATTTCAAATGGAGCGCGGCACTGTATCGCACCGACCTGAACAACGACATCATTTTCATCTCCAGTGGCGGCGCCGTGAATGCAGGCTTCTTCCAGAACGCCGGCAAAACCCGCAGGCAGGGGCTGGAGCTGGGGATGAAGACGCGAGTCGATAAGCTGAATCTGGCCCTGAACTACGGATACGTCGACGCCACCTTTGAATCCCCGTTGACTCTGAACAGTCCGAACAACTCGTCAGCGGATGTACTTGGCGACATACAAGTCGCTGCCGGCGACAAGATTCCCAGTATCGCGGCGCATTCGATCAAGTTGCGCGCGGAAATGGATGTTACGGAAGCGGTTTCGCTGGGCAGCAACGTGATGTACTTCTCGTCCCAGTACGCGCGTGGTGACGAGAACAATCAGGATGCCAACGGCAAGCTGCCGGGGTATGCACTGGTCAACCTGGATGCGCGCTATCAAATGACCAGGCAATTGCAGTTCTTCGGTCGCGTCAACAACGTGCTCGACAAGGATTACGAAACCCTGGGCGTTCTGGGCGAGAACTTCTTCAACGGCCCGGGCCGGACGTTTGATGCCGCCAACGTGACCAGCGAACAATTCCGCTCCGCCGGCGCGCCGCGCGCATTCTGGCTTGGGGTCAATTACGCGTTTGGTCAGAATCAGTGAGGGGGTGAACGGCAGCGCGCCGGAGTTTATAATCCGGCGCGTCATCATCGCAGGAATGAAAAATGAAACTCCTCCCTGTTCGCGCGCTGGTCTTCGATGTATTCGGCACCGTGGTCGACTGGCGCGGCAGCCTGATCCGGGAAGGCCGGGCTTTCGGACAAGAAAAACATCTGGACATCGACTGGGCCGCGTTTGCCGATGCCTGGCGCGCGGGCTACCAGCCGGCGATGCACAAGGTGCGCACCGGCAAGCTGCCGTGGATGAACATTGATCAACTGCACCGGCTGATCCTCGACGATCTGATACAGCAATTCGGCCTGCGCGGTCTCAAGGAGGCCGACAAGGCTCATCTCAATCGCGCCTGGCACCGGCTCAAACCTTGGCCCGATTCCGTGCGTGGATTGAAGCGCCTGAAGAAGAAGTTCATCGTCTCCACGCTGTCCAACGGCAACGTGGCGCTGCTCACCAACATGGCCAAAAATGCCGGCCTGCCCTGGGACTGCGTGATCTCGGCCGAATTGTTCAAGCACTACAAGCCCGATCCGGAAAGCTATCTCGGCGCGGCAAGCATGCTTGGCCTTAAGCCAGGCGAAGTGATGCTGGTCGCGGCGCACAAGGACGATCTGCGTGCCGCCAGGCGCTGCGGCCTGCATACCGCTTTCGTGCGCAGACCAAAAGAACACGGTCCGCACGTCACGCCAGATCTAGCCTCCGATCCGGCGTTCAGCTACAACAGCGACAATTTTCTCGATCTGGCGGATCAGGCCGGCGCCTGATATCCGCGCAGTGCCTGAATCCGATGGACAGTCCCCGGCGCAATGATCAGGGTGTCGAGACTTGGGACGTGCCGGTGCGCCTGTTCCACTGGGCGCTCATGCTTCTGGTGATTGCGCAGATCGCCAGCGTGTCCATCGGCGGCAATGCAATGGAGTATCACGCTCTGGGCGGATACGCCATTCTGACGCTGATCGTGTTCCGCATTCTCTGGGGATTCTTTGGCGGCACATACGCTCGTTTCAGAGAATTCGTCCGTGGTCCCGGCGCGGTGCTGCGCTACGCAAAGTCCCTATTCCGTGGGCAGTACGCGGCGGATCGCGGCCACAATCCGCTGGGTGGCTGGAGCGTGCTGGCGATGCTGGCGTCCTTTCTGGTGCAAGCCGGCACGGGGCTGTTCGCCAACGACGAGGTCATGATGGAAGGCCCGCTCGCAAGGCACGTATCGAGCGAGGCCGGCGAAATGGCGACCGCAATTCACGACATCAACGCCGTCGTGCTGCTGATCCTGATCGCGGTTCACATCGCGGCGGTGCTGTTCCATCTGCTGGTGAAAAAGGAGAACCTGATCGTACCGATGATCACCGGCCGCAAGCGCGCCCGCGCAGACGACCAACCGGCGCGTTATGGCAGTCTGGCGCTGGCGACCGTGCTGCTGGGTTGCAGCGCCGCCGCAGTCTACCTGCTGATCAGGATTTGATGCGCCGGTAGCGCTTCACATGCTCCGGCAATGCGACGCCGGACTGCAAGCGCGCGTCCGGATTGGGTTTGGCGGCCGGCGCTTCGAAGTCGAGTGTCCCCGCCCAGATCGGCAAGGCGTAGTCGATTTCGTCATCCACCGGCGGGCCGCTGCGCACCTTGGCAGAGGCCTCGATGATATCGAGCCGCAGCACCGTGGTCTGATCAAGCTCTTCCGGCTTGACCGGACGCAGGCTTTCCCAGCGGCCAGGCACGATGTGATCCGAGATGATCTTCAGCGCCGCCGCTTTGGCATCGCCAGCCACCGGCTCTGCCGTCCCCAGAATGACCACAGATCGATAATTGACCGAGGAGTGAAACGCCGAACGCGCGAGCACCAGTCCATCGACCAGA
>JANNTE010000310.1:0-3157 GCA_031403365.1 Betaproteobacteria bacterium
TCACCAGCAGCACGAGCATCAGCAGCCCCACCGCGATGGTCTGCTGGTACTCGCCGCCGAGGAAGTAGGTGGCGAACGCGCCGATCACGCCGAGCAACAGCCCGCCCACGAGCGCGCCGAGGTTGCTGCCCAGCCCGCCCACCGCCAGCGCCACGAAACCGTTCAGCGTGAGCGTGAGGCCGAGCGCGAAATAGGCGAACGTGAGCTGCCCCGCCGCGAAACCCGCGAGCGCGCCCATGCCGCCCGCGAGCGCGTAGGACAGCGACCGGATCAGGTCGGTGGGAATTCCGCGGGCGCGAGCCGCGAACGCATCCTCGGACATCGCGACGAACAGCTTGCCGTAGAGCGTGCGGCGGTAGAACAATTCGAGGCCGAGTGCCAGCAGCAGCGCTACACCCACTGGCAGCCAGTATTTCTGGTCGGCGAGGCCTGCGGAGAAATCCTGCGGGACGAGGCGTGGGAACGGTTTCGGTTCCGTGCCCCACCACAACGCAACACCCTGCTGCAACATGGTGGCGAGCGCCAGGGTGGACAGTAACCACAGGTGCTCGTCGCTGCGCGCCAGCACGCGGCGGATCGCGATGAACTCCGTGGCCAGGCCGAACGCGGCGCCGATCAGCACCGCGCCCACGAGCGCGAGCGCCAGCGGCCAGCCCTGCCCTGCCATGAGCCAGGCACCGAACACGCCGCCCAGCATCGAGAGGTGCCCGGTGGTCACGCTCAGCACCCTGGAGGTGGAGAACATGACGTTGTAGACGAGCGCCGCAGAAGCGTAGAGCGCGCCGGCGGCGATGCCGGTGACGAGGGCCGTCAGCAAAATCAGTGATCCGTGATCGGCATCTACCGCGGTGCCGCCTTGAAGCACCCGTCCTTCAGGCTGTTGGCGACGTTCACCACTACGCCCACGTCGGGGAAGCCGTTGCGGTCTTCCACCGTCCACGTGTAATCAGCGTAGACGCCCTTCAGGTTCGTCGTGCCTTCGATCACCTTTTCGAGCGCCGCCGGATCGGTCCCGCCTGCCGTCTTCACTGCATGCTCGACGATCTTCACCGTGTCGTAGCCCAACGCCACCCACCAGAACATGAAGTCGATTTCACCACCCTTGCCCAGCTTGGGCCGGATCTTGTCCATCAGCGCTTGCGTGCGCGCAGGCAGTTTGCCCCTGGCGTCGTATGTGGTGCTCAAGTAACCGGCGGCGAAGGCATTGCGCAGATAGTCCGGCTTGTTCAGAAGCGGGCGCACCGGCGGCGCCATCATCGCCGGGTGGCCAACGATGGGCACATCCCAGCCCATGTCGCCGCGGGTATTGAACAGGCGCGCGAGCAAACCGGTCGCGGCCGACCACGGCATGATGACATCCGCGCCCGCGGCTTTAGCCTTGTTGAGTTCGTCCGTGAGATCGGTCTTGTTCGGGTCAACCAGCACGGAATACACCGGCTTCACCCCCGCCTTGTCGAGCAAACCCTCTGCGAGCCTGGATGAGGCCGTGCCATAGCCCGAGGTGTCGCCGATGACGGCGATTTTCTTCTTCTTCAGCACGTTCAGCGCGTAGTTGTTGGCCGCCGCAATCCATTGCGTATTGGTGTTGATGGGACGAAAGGCAAGCGGGAATTTTCGCGCATCAACCAATTCATCGATGGCGCCAATTACGATATTCGGAATACCGGCCTTGGCCACGATGGGCACGGTGGCCAGCGATTCGCCGGAATTCACCGGGCCGATGATGAAATCGACTTTGTCCACGAAGGCGAGTTGTTTGGCGAGATTCACCGCTTTGGTCGGTTCGCCACTGGTGTCGCGCGTAATGAGTTCGAGCTTTCGTCCATTGATGCCACCGGCAGCGTTGATCTCATCAACGGCAAATTGCACGCCCTGGTTCTCGGCGATGGCGGCGGAGGACAGCGGCCCGGTCAATGACGACAGCCAGCCAATGCGTATGGGCGATTGCGCAAAGACCGATGACGCGGCAAACAAAAGGCACAGCACCAGCGATCGCGCGAGTCGCGCGGTGGTCAGCTTCAGCATGAATGTATTCCTCCGGACAAGGCCGCTCGTGGCGGGATTTGTGCGGAATATTCGTTCCCGTAGTGCGGTCTTGTCAAGGAATCGTTCCGGCAGGAATGATTCAGCGCAGTGCAAGCTGTCGCACGAATTGACGCGACAGCCGCGACCCGCCACTATTGCGCCCGCAAATACCAACCAGATGCAGGGATGGAAACATGAAAAAAATCGTGCGCGTCGGCGCCGGGTCGGCATGGTGGGGCGACCGCATCGAACCGGCGCGCTGGAATGCCGAACGCGGCGATCTGGATTACCTGTGTTTTGAAACCATGGCGGAGGCGACCATCTCGGCGGCGCAAGTGCGCAAGCGCCGCGATCCCTCTTTTCCGGGCTACGACACTTATCTCGATGATCGCATGCAGGCGGTGCTGCCAGGCTGCATCAGGCGCGGCACCAGAATCATCAGCAATCAGGGCTGGATCGCGCCCGACGCAGCGGCGGAGCGCATCGTCTACTGGCTCAGGAAGCTGGGCGCGACCGGCATCAAGGTCGCGGCGGTCAACGGCAGCCTGATTACGGATCGCGTACTGCAACTGACCGGCCAGATCATGGAGAACGGCAAACCGACTTCGACACTGAGCGAGAGCCTGGTTTCGGCGGAGGTCTATCTCGGCGCGGAGCCGATTGTCGCCGCGCTCGAGCAAGGTGCGCAGATTGTCGTCACCGGGCGCGTGGCCGACCCGTCAATCTTCATGGCGCCGATGATGTACGAATTCGGCTGGGGAGCGCTGGATCATGCCCGCCTCGGTGCCGGCAACGGCCTCGGGCACCTGATGGAATGCGGCGCACAGGTGACCGGCGGTTACTTTTCCGATCCGGGCTTCAAGGATGTGCCAGAGCCGTGGAATCTGGCTTTCCCCATCGTCGAGGTCGAAGCCGATGGTTCGGCCGTGCTGACCAAGGTTTCAGGCACCGGCGGTGCCATCAATCTGATGACGGTGAAAGAGCAGATGCTCTATGAAGTCCACGATCCGGCGAATTACATCACGCCGGATGTCGTGGTCGATTTCACCACCGCGAAGCTGGAACAGGTTGGCCCCGACCGGGTGCGCATCAGCAATATCTCCGGCAAGCCGCGCACGCCGACACTGAAAGT
>JANNTE010000311.1:0-1761 GCA_031403365.1 Betaproteobacteria bacterium
GCTTTACGGCCTTTACAAACCGCTAGATAGATAGGTTTAAGTCCTTAGTAAGCCTGTGCAGCTCACCTTTGGAGAGTTTGGTAGCTTTCTCTCGATCTCGGCGTCATGGGCATCATGGCGCCGATGGTGGGTTCGGCGGAAGAGGCGCGGCACATCGTTTCGTGTACCCGCTACCCGCCGGCAGGACGGCGCGGCGCCGCGTTCGGATTCGCTTCGGACGACTATGTTGGCGGCAGCGTTGCCGACAAGATCAGGATCGCCAACCAACGCACGCTGGTCATGTGCCTGATCGAAACCGCCGAGGGTATCGAGAACGTGGACAAGATCGCGGCGGTTCCCGGCGTCGATGTGCTGTGGCTGGGCCACTTCGACTTGACGAATTTTCTGGGCATCCCGGCGCAGTTCGATCACCCAAAATATGTCGCTGCGATCAAGAAAATGACCGCTGCGGCGAAAAAGCACGGCAAGGTTCTGGCCTGCATGACCGGGGACGATAACTGGAGCCGCGAATACTGGGACAAAGGCTTCCGTTTGTTTGCCATGGGCATTGACTCGATGCTGCTGCAAGGGGCTTTGAAGCAGGGCATGGCTACGCTCGATGCACTCAAGGCATCGGCTCCGGTAAAGGCGCTGAAGAAGTAAGCGTACTACCAGCGCGCGCTGTCTGCGCAATCCACCCGGTTCGCTGGGGTATCAATTACGGCCGGTTGAAGGCGGCTCGTCTGTTTCGCCATGAAACTCGCTCCGCATTACGTGGCCGCGAATGCCATTGCGCCGCCCGCTGAAAGCCCTGCAACATAGACCCGTTTTGCGTCCAGCCCGCAGCTGCCAATGACCTCGCGCATGATGCTGGCGATCACGGATGTTGATCCGAAGATGCAAACCAATTCCAGCACTTTATTCCATTGGCAGTCGCCGGCTGCTTGGGATACACAATGACGCATCAATCCGCGGCCGCTCACTCGTTCATGACTTGTTCCTGACGCAAAGTCGTCTGGTGATTGCGCGCATCGGAACAGAAAAGTTATTGGTTGGTGTACAGGTTTTCCACCCATAGTCACGCGCGGCGCCAGCGACGAGTTTCGAGATCGTTTTCATGTAAGTCCTTTGGGATTGGACTGAGCGTTCGTTTGTAATGGGGCAGGTCAAACCTCGCTTGTGACGCATCTCTTGCATCAGGGCGCATTTGACCCGAGCCTGTGGGCCCGGTTTCACTTTTGTTCTTACGTCCCGACAACCGCATAAATACTGAACCGGCTTGCTGCATCCGGGTCTATTTACGGACTCCAACAGCGGGAACTGCGCTTTGACAATCAATAACCATAAGTACCCTGTCATACGCACGCGCAATTGCGTGGACGTGCAATGCTGCAGGAATGAAGGGAATGCCTGAAGCTCGGCCATCACGACGGCGCGCTGTCGGTGTGCTTTCTTTCAGCATGGCACTGATATTCACAGCGTGGTTGCCGCTGGGTGTTTTCGACATCGTGCCATTCGCACTTTCTCTCTATGGCGAATCAGCGCTGCGCACGCATGGCACCGCCGCGGTGGGCTGCCTGATGGTAGCCGCTTGGGGGTTTTGGGAATAAGTCGCAACAATTCAACCGTCGTTCAGGTCTTTACTTACCAACAATCAGGAGTTGTCCATGTTCAGGATGTCCGATATTTGCATTCTCATTGCGGTAGCCGTGTCGTTTGCGATCTCCGGCTACCTTTGGTTCAACGGCCAGAAGGACGAAGGCCTGTTCACCGCCACCTGGG
>JANNTE010000312.1:0-10646 GCA_031403365.1 Betaproteobacteria bacterium
GTTCATTTTCGGGATAGCCCAAGGTGAGCAGCCCTTGCGGTTCCCAATCGCGCGGCAGTCCTAATATATCCTGCACAGCTTGCGGTGCAAAGAGCGGCGCACACAACCAACAGGCCCCGAGGCCCTCGGCGTGAGCGGCCATCATTAAATTCTGAGCCGCCATGGCAGCGCCTTGCACCGCCATCGTATGTTCGGCATTTTGCCGACGCGCATCGGGATATTTATCCATATCATTCATCGACAGACAGATGACGATAATAGCGGTCCCACCGGTGATACGCCGGTGCGGCGTCAAGGTATCCAGCACGAAGGAATTCATTGCCTACGCCAGCGCGCGCCCGGGAGAGCTCGCCTACGGCACGGCCAGCACGGCTTCGCTGATCGGCGCGGAAACCATCAATGCCATGGCGCCAACCCGGATGCTCGGCGTGGGTTACAAGGCGAGCACCCAGGCGATGCTCGATCTGGTTGCCGGGCGCGTGCAGGTCATGGTGGCCGATTTCGCCACCGCGATGCCGCAGGTCAAAGCCGGAAAGATCACAGTACTGGGGGTCACGACCGCCAGGCGCTCGGCCCTCCTGCCCGGTGTGCCCTCCATGGGCGAGGCGATAAAAGGTTTCGACATGATCACCTGGAACGGCCTGTTCGCTCCAGCCGGCACCCCGAAGGAAATCATTGCACGAATCGAGCGCGAAACCCTGGGCATCCTGTCGGGCGCGCAGATCCGAAAACAATACGCCGACGTGGGCTTCGAGGTCGATCCATTGAATACCGCCGCGTTCAGGCGTTTCGTGCAGGAGCAGCTCGACACCTGGGGTAAACTCGTGCGCGCCGCAAAAATTCAACCCGAATAAATCCACGCCCATGCCAGGTCCATTGGAAGGGGTGAAGGTCATCGACCTCACCACTGTCGTGCTGGGTCCGTTCGCGACCCAGATTCTCGCCGAACTCGGTGCAGAGGTGATCAAGGTCGAGTCGCGCGAAGGCGACAACATGCGCCATCCCGGACCAATGAAACATCCCGGCATGGGCTATATGTTCCTCGCTTTGAATCGTGGCAAGCGCGGCATCGTGCTCGACCTCAAGCATCCCGATGGCCTTGGCGCGATGAAGCGCCTGATCGCGCAAGCCGACGTGCTGATCTACAACGTGCGCCCGCAGGCCATGGCCCGCCTCGGCCTTTCCTGGGAGGACGTGAGCGCGATCAATCCGCGCCTGCTCTATGTTGGAACTTACGGCTATTCGCAAAAAGGGCCTTATGCGGCCAAAGCGGCTTACGATGACCTCATTCAAGGCGCCTCCGGCCTGCCCTGGGTGGTTTCCCAGACCAGCGACGCGCCGAATTACGCGCCGGTCAATTTCGCCGATCGCGTGACCGGGCTGCATGCGGTCTACACCGTTACCGCCGCGCTGTTCCAGCGCAGCCGCAGCGGCAAGGGTCAATCCATCGAAGTACCGATGTTCGAATCCATTTCGCATTTCGTGCTGGGCGATCATCTCGCCGGCCTGAGCTGGATGGAGCCGGTGGGCGGCGCCGGCTACCAGCGCCTGCTGGCGCGCCGGCCATATCCGACCGCCGATGGTTACCTGTGCGTGCTGGTGTACAACGACAAGCAGTGGCGCAGCTTTCTGGACGCCATCGGCGAGCCTGAGCGCATGCGCGATCCGCGTTATGCCACGCAGGCCAGCCGCGCGGCCAACATTCATGACATCTATGCCTATCTGGCCGAATTGTTCCGCACCCGCAGCACCGAGGCATGGATAACACTGCTGGAGAAAGCCGACATTCCGGTCTCGCGGATGAATTCAATCGACGATGTGGTTCACGATGCACACCTCAACGAGAGCGGATTTTTCTACACCGAAAATCACCCCAGCGAAGGCCGCATGCGCGCCATGCGCACGCCCACCAGTTGGGGCGACACGCCGACCGGCACACCGGGCCCGGCCCCGCGCCTGGGTGAACATTCCGCGCAAGTGCTGCGCGAAGCCGGATACAGCGACACTGAAATCGAAGCCATGTCCAGAAGCGGCGCGACTTTTCTGGGTTGAACCTCGTTACAAGCCCGACCCGTTAACCAAGGCCTTCGTTGAGAACGCCCCGCGGGCCTGGACTCGCGAGCTCACCCCAGCCTGCGAGCCACGAGCGCATGGATGGCCGAACACCGGTATCCTAGAGGCAACTTTCACGCCTTCACTGCATAGGATGGATTTCTCTTTCTCCCCCGAACAACTCGCCATGCGCGAGGCCATGGAAAAGCTGTGCGCGACATTCGACGCGCAGTACTGGCTCGAGCGCGACCGCAGCGGGGAGTTTCCGGAAGATTTTTATCGCGCGATTGCCGATGCCGGCTGGTTGGGCATCGCCATGCCCGCCGAATACGGCGGCTCAGGTCTGGGCGTGGTGGAAGCGGCGCTGATGATGCAGACCATCGCCGCAACCGGTGCGGGATTTTCCGGCGCTTCCGCGGTGCACATGAATATCTGGGGGCTCAATCCGGTGGTGGTGTTCGGCACACCTGAGCAGAAAAACCGCTGGCTGCCTGCGCTGATTCACGGCGAGCAGAAGGCCTGCTTCGCCGTGACCGAGCCGAATTCCGGATTGAACACCGCAAAGCTGGAATCCACGGCGCGGCGCCAGGGCGCGGGCTATGTGCTGCGCGGCCGCAAGATCTGGATCTCAACCGCGCAGGTCGCCGGCAAGATGCTGATCCTCGCGCGCACCGGGCCGCCCGGCGCAGGCGAAAAACCCACCGACGGCTTGTCGCTGTTCTACACCGACCTCGACCGCCGTTATGTCGAAGCGCGCGAGATCGACAAGATGGGCCGCGCGGCGGTGGATTCCAACATGTTGTTCATCGAAGACCTGCCGGTGCCGGAAGGTGATCGCATCGGCGAGGAAGGAAAAGGCTTCGACTACATCCTGCACGGCCTGAACCCGGAGCGCATTCTGATCGCGGCCGAAGCCGTCGGGCTGGGACGCGCGGCGCTGGCACGCGCCGTGAGTTATGCCAATGAACGCATCGTGTTTGACCGCCCGATCGGACAGAACCAGGCGATCCAGCACCCGCTGGCGCAATGCTGGATGGAACTGGAAGCGGCCAACCTGATGGTCTACAAGGCGGCCGCGCTCTACGATGCGGGCAAAGCCTGCGCGCCCGAGGCCAACGCCGCGAAATATCTGGCCGCCGAAGCCTGCTTTCGCACCTGCGAACAAGCCGTGCTCACGCTGGGCGGCATGGGCTACGCCAAGGAATACCATGTTGAACGCTATCTGCGCGAAGCCATGATTCCGCGGCTGGCCCCAGTCAGCCCGCAACTCATTCTCTGCTTCATTGCCGAGAAAGTGCTCGGCCTGCCACGATCGTACTGATTGCCCCGCCGGTGAGCGCCGGATTCAGCGCAAACCAAGCAGGACAACCGCGGAGTTGATGACGACGATCAGCGCCGCAAGCGCAAGCATCCCGCCGGCCAGACGGGGAGAGGATGCGAACCAGCGATCGAGTGGCATGTGCATGTCATCGGCGCCCTTGAGCACTTGTCGGGACGAGTACCAGCGGTTGGTGCGCGTTTCGAGATGGGCAAGCGCCTGGGGGAAGAATCCGAGAATGACTCCAATGGCGATCGCCAGCGCGCTGCCGATGATCAGAATCGCTGCAATGCTCTGAACGATCCAGGGTCCGACGATGGAAAATCGCGTGGCGCCGTACAAGGATGCCACCGCTGCAGCGTCCACCTTCATGAGCAACATGAATATCGAGAACGCCCCGCCAAGGACGAACAAGGCGCTGAACCAGCGCCGATACCGGTAGACGAAGGGTTCGATTTCACGCCGCGTTTCCAAAGGCTCAAGCCGCTCCCGAACCGAGACCCAGCGATTCATGGGCGCGAAAAAACGCAAAGCCTGCTGCCGGAAAACCATTAGTGCGATTCCAATACCCAATCCGAACAAGCCGGAAATCAGGAAGAACATGAATACGGCCGGAACCAGAATTTGATCGAACAGATAATGATTGAACGTCGACACTGGTCCTCCGGTCATGCCATGCGGGAATCGGTCAATCGTGGATCGGGTCATGTCGTGCCGCTGACCTCGGATTTGCGGCACCGCTTTTCGTCTTCCGCCGGGGGCCGCGACTTGACGCACTATAAACCCAATCGGGAGCCGCTGATAATCGGCACTGCCGGATTGTGGTTTGTAATAGACTGGCTGCACCGAGCATGTCGTATTCCGAGGAAAATTTCTCATGAACATGGCTGATCTTTTCGCGCATCTGCGTCAGTTTGACACCCCCACAATTGCCAATGCGCTTGAAATCGCACAAGGCAATCGTTCCATCACGGGATTTACGAGACAGACTTATTTGTGCGCGTTTGCAAAACTGCCGGCGATCATTGGATACGCGAAAACTGCGGCTATTCGCTGCTCGACTCCTTACGATTCCGCGGTGCGACGGAAAAACCAGATCGGCTATTACGAATACGTCGGGGCGGATGCGCGCCCCACCATTGCGGTGGTTCAGGACGTCGACCCGCTGCCCGGACTCGGCGCCTTTTGGGGCGAGGTCAACACCGCGGTGCACTGGGGACTCGGCTGTGTCGGCACACTGACCAACGGATCCATGCGCGACCTCGATGCCATGCATCCGCAGTTCCAGTGCCTGGCGGCGTCGCTCTCCCCCAGTCACGCCTGGGTGCAGGTGGTTGAATTCGGCAAGCCGGTCGAAGTCTTGGGCATGGCCGTTTCCGATGGGGATATCGTCCATGCCGACCGTCACGGCGCGATTGTCATTCCCGCCGGTCTGATCGAAAAATTGCCTGCCGCCATCGACCTCATGGCGCGGAAGGAAAAAGTCATTCTCGACGCTGCCCGCAAACCGGGATTCAATATCGCCGCGCTGATTGACGCGTTTGCGGATTCCGACGCGATCAAGGCCTAGGAGCCTGTCGGACTAAGGATGATTCGGCTGCACCGGAAGGTATCGACCGGATGCGGACGCCAGTCGCGAGGCGCGACGGCCTTGATGTATCGCCCGGGCTGTGCCAGCGCGCATTCAGGCCTGGTGTGATGTACGCCGCTCGCCAGCACGACGATCCGGGAAGTTGATTGGAACCATCAAGTTGCGGCGGCTGCCATCGCGAAACTCGATATCGACTCCTCCCCGCACCGGCCGGCGTGGTCGAAATTTCGCATACACGTGGGCTGGTCCGACGGTGAAGTTATAGATATCTTGCAGCGGCTGCGCGTTCGGCGGGAGACTCACCTCGAAATCGCGGCACAGCATCGCCGTCACCATCTTGATCTGCAGCATGGCAAGTTGCCTGCCGGGGCAGAAGCGCGGCCCGGCCCCGAATGGCATGAATGCTTTCGCATTGTGCGCACCTTCATGTTCTCCGGCGGCCTGCAGCCAGCGCTCGGGACGAAACTCATTTGCCTGCGCGAAGTTTTCTTCCTGCGTGCCCACGTATCCATTGAGCGCGAGGATCGGCGTTCCCCTGGGTACGAAAACATCGCCAATCCGCATGTCCTCGTTTGGCTCGAGAAACAGATGACCGCCAACCGGTTTACAGCGCATCGCTTCGTTGGTGAAGGCTTCGATATATCGAAGCCGGTCGGGCGTGGCCGGATCCTGCCACGGCTGATCGGCCATGCCCCAAACCCGATCCACTTCCTCCTGAACCGCGGCCTGCACATGCGGAACTTCCATCAGGAAGTGAATCATGTAGGAAAGGGTATTGGCGGTGGTGTCTTCTCCGGCGAGCAGCATGGTCATGACGTTGGCCGAAATTTCGTCGTTGGAAGGCCCCTGTTCATCCTTCTCCTGCGCCGCCACCAGTGCTTCCAGCAGATTTCGCGGGTTTTCGCGCAACTGCGGTTGTGCTGCCAGGCGCGCCCGTGTCTCCGCGATCAGCCCGTCAATGAATTTGCCGATTTCCTTCACCGCCAGCGTGACTTCTCGATCTTCCGGTAGCTGTACATAACGCCAGTATGGAAACAGCGCGGTCTGACGGCGTGCAATTGCCGGGAACAGCTTGTCGAGGTGGATCTGGATCGGATCTTTCTTTTCTTCCAGCGTATTGATGTCTCTGCCAAATGCGAGTCCGCTGGTCACATCAACGGTCAGCCGCATCAGATCGGCATGCACGTTGACCGCTGTCCCTGCCAGTGCGGAGCGCCACCAGCGCCTGCGCAGCCTGCCCGCCACCTGTTCGAAGCGCGGTATGAACTCGCGCACATGACTGGCGTTCAGCATATGCATCACATATTTGCGCTGGCGCCGCCAGTTGGCGCCTTCCGCCGCAAACAGCCCGTCGGCCCTGATGTCAACGAGAATCTCTTCGATCTTGCGCCAGCGGCGGAAATGGTCCGGCCGGTCGCGCAACAACTGCTGAATGGTTTCGGCATCCGCCACCGTCAGAATGCGCTGGTTGGCGACCTTGAACACGAACAATGGACCGAACTGGTCGGCCCAGCCGCTGACAATGCGATGCAGTTCCTTGGGCTTGATGTCCAGTGCATTGCCCAGGAACGGCACGCCGCGCGGGCCCGGCAAATTTTCCAGCTTGCGCAGAGTGGCGGCATCCGGGGATTCTGCGCTGACTGAAGAAACTGCAAAATTTTCCATGACAATCTCCGAATCTATTGGACCTGCACGCACAAATCCGCGCCGTGAATTCTGCGAAACCAGAGAGCCGTTATCCAGTAGCTGGTGCCGAGTCTATAGAAGGTCATGCGCCGGTATCAAGTCGGGAAAAAAATGCTCTTTGGAAGTGACATAACGACTGACAAAGTGGGAAGTTTCGGTGATTTTAAGGCCTTGCGCGGGCTCGACCGGCGGCTATTTTGGCAAATTCAACCGCGATTCGGCCATACGCCCGAATCAATTTGAGCCGGATAGACTCCGGGTTTCCACCTTCATCGCAGGGCCAGAATCGGGTCAGACTGGCGCAGCGCGTTCGATATCGAGTGTGGTGACCCGGCGCAGCTCACGGCGGTATTGCTTGTCATCAAAGGGCCGCCCGCGATGCATGGTGGCGCGATTGTCCCAGATCACCAGATCGCCAACGCGCCAGGCATGGCGGTAAACGAAGTGCGGCTGGGTGGCGTGCTCGGTCAGCTCTCGCAACAGCAGGCGCGCTTCCGGAACCGGCCAGCCGATGATGGTCGAGGCGTGTGATGCCAGATAGAGCGACCTGCGGCCGCTGGACGCAAGGGTGCGCACCAGGGGGTGCTCGGCTCCATTGAGGATCTCCTGCTCTTCTTCGGAGAACTCGAACCCGAGCGTGTGACGCGAGTAGGCGATGGAATGATGGGCGCGCAGCCCTTCGAGCCGGTTTTTCATCTCATTGGAAAGCGCATCGTAGGCGGCGCGCATGTCGGCGAATTCCGTATCGGCTTCGACCGGCGGCACCACGATGGAAAACAACATCGAATAACGTCCCGCCGGATTCTGGAAAGATGCATCGGTATGCCACAGCCGGTTGCCCAGCGCGTACATGCGGCGCCGGTCGTTTGACTGAAAAATCTCGCCGTTCTCGTCGACATTGGAAATATCCGACAACGCCTCATTGCCGAAGCGGTTCCTGGTGATGGCGGCCGCGCCGGTCTTGGCATGAATTTCACCGTCCAGGCGCTGCGCGAACTGGATCTGCTCGGCGCCGGTGAATGTCTGATCGCGGAACACCAGCACGGCATGGCGGTCCATGCCGGCGCGAATCTGTGCCAGAACTTCGGGATCGTAAGTCTCGCTGAGTTTGACCGTGCTGACTTCGGCCGCGAAACTCTGGTGCAGGCTGCGGAAGTTGAGGTTCATGGCCAGCTCGGAAAGTAGTGACGCGACCGGGGCATTCTAGTGTTGTTTTCCGTCGAGCGGTAGTTGAGCACCGTATCGCACACCAGCCCGGCACCGGAAAAGACCACCAATTTTTGGCGGGACATGACGGCGCCTTGGCCAGGCTTGCGTGCCAAGGCCTGCCTGCCTCGGCTTTGAATCCGGCCCAAGGCGTGATACGGTATTTGCCCGTCAAGCACCCGGCCGCCTACCGTGAACGCTCCCGAACGCCTCGTCCCCTCGGTCTGCCCGCACGACTGCACCAGCACCTGCGCCCTGGATGTCACGATCCTGGATGCGCATACCATCGGGCGCGTGCGCGGCGCGCAGCGCAATACCTACACGCACGGCGTGATCTGTGAAAAGGTGGCCCGCTACGCCGAGCGTGTTCATCATCCCGACCGCCTGATGCATCCAATGCTGCGCACCGGCGCCAAGGGCGCCGGGCAATGGAAGCGCATTTCCTGGGATGAGGCGCTGGACCGCACCGCCGAAGCGTTCATCGCCAGCGCGGCCCGCCACGGCGCCGAATCGGTGTGGCCGTATTTTTACGCCGGCACCATGGGCCTGGTGCAGCGCGACGGCATCAACCGCCTGCGCCATGCGATGAAATACTCGCGCTGGTACTCGACCATCTGCGTGGCGCTATCGGACGCGGGCTGGATCGCGGGTGTCGGCTCGAAACGTGGCGTGGATTTGCGCGAAGCCGCCGAACACGCCGGCATGATCGTGATCTGGGGCGGCAACCCGGTACACACCCAGGTCAACGTCATGCATCACGCCATGGCGGCGAAAAAGCGCGGCGCGAAACTCGTGGTCGTGGACCCCTACCGCACCGCCACCGCCGAAAAGGCCGACCTCCACCTCGCCGTGCGCCCGGGCACCGATGGCGCGCTCGCCTGCGGCGTCATGCACGTATTGTTCGCCGAAGGGTTTGCCGATCTCGATTATCTGCGCCGCCACACTGACTTCACCGACGAGCTCATCACGCATCTGAAAACCCGCACGCCAGAATGGGCATCGGCCATCACCGGCCTGCCCGCCGCAACGATCGTCGAATTCGCGCGTCTTTATGGCGGCACCCGCGCGAGCTACATCCGTTGCCATCATGGATTTTCGCGCTCGCGCAACGGCGCGGCCAATATGCATGCGGTGACCTGTCTGCCTGCCGTGACCGGCGCCTGGCAATACAAAGGTGGCGGCGCGCTTTACGGCCACTCGGGCCTCTACCCGCTAGACCGCACGCTGATCGAAGGCCTGGACGTGATGGACACTTCGGTGCGCGATCTCGACCAATCCCGCCTCGGGCCGATCCTCACTGGGGATGCCGAAGCGCTAAAGGGCGGGCCGCCGGTCACCGCGCTGCTGGTGCAAAATACCAACCCGGCATCGGTGTGCCCGGAATTGCACAAGGTGCATGCCGGGCTCGCGCGTGAAGACTTGTTTACCTGCGTGCATGAGCAGTTCATGACCGAAACCGCCGCGTTCGCTGACGTGGTGCTGCCCGCCACCACGTTTTTGGAACACGACGACTTCTACACTGCGAGCGGCCACACGACCTTCCAGGTGGCGCGCAAAGTGATCGAACCGCCGGGCGAAACACGCGAGAACCACTTTGTCATCTGCGAACTGGCCAGTCGCCTGGGCGCCGAGCATCCGGGCTTCAACATGAGCACCTGGGAAATCATGGATGCCAGCCTGAAGAAATCCGGCATGTGGGATGCGCAAACCAATCACGAACGTGGCGGCCAGGACTTCGCTCCGTCATTCGAGAAAATGCATTTCCTCGACGGCTTCGACACCGCCGACCGAAAATTCCATTTCCGTGGCGACTGGCAACGCTTCGGTGGCCGCTGGCAGGAGATGCCCGTGTTACCCGATCACCAGGACGTGATCGACAACGCCACACCGGAAAAACCCTTCCGTCTGGTTGCCGCGCCGGCACGCACGTTTCTCAATTCCACCTTTACCGAGACGCCAAGCTCACTCAAGCGCGAAAGGCGCCCCACCGTGCTAATGCATCCCGAAGACGGCGCCGCCCTGGGCGTGGCCGAGGATGCGCGCGTGCGCATCGGCAACGAACGCGGCGAGGTCATCGTGCATGTCGAGCTGCGCGAAGGGCAACAGCGCGGCGTCATCATCGTCGAAGGCATCTGGCCAAACCGCAATTTCGACAACGGCATCGGCATCAACGCACTCACCAGCGCCGATCCGGGATGGCCGAATGGCGGTGCCGCGTTTCATGACACGGCGGTGTGGGTGCGCCGAGTCGAGTGAATTGGGGAAAGTCGCAACCCAAGTTGCCACACCCCAAATCTTCGGCCGGGGACCAGCGGTCATTTCGCGAACAGACTCTCCGGATTTTCGAAAGCCTTGAACTCAATCGCGTTGCCGCAGGGGTCGAGAAAAAACATTGTCGCTTGTTCGCCGACTTCGCCCTTGAAACGGATATGCGGCTCAATGATGAACTGGATGCCCGCAGCCTTGAGTTTTTCGGCTAGTTTTCGCCACTCCGCCATAGCCAATACCAGCCCGAAGTGACGCACCGGCACATTGTCGCCATCGACGATGTTGGTGTCGCGGTGCCCGGCTTCCGGTGACAGATGCGCGACGATCTGGTGGCCGTGAAAATTAAAATCGACCCACTCTGGCGATGATCGGCCTTCGGGGCAGCCGAGCAGTTCGCCGTAGAACGCTCGCGCCTTGGCGAGGCTGGTGACCGGAAAAGCAAGGTGAAACGGGGGCATGGCGTTCATATCGGATGCTTTCATTTGACAGTCCGCTGGCGATGGGCGTCGATGAAGGGATCGGCCT
>JANNTE010000313.1:0-3669 GCA_031403365.1 Betaproteobacteria bacterium
TGAGGTGCTGGCCTATGTCGGCAACGCAGGCGAGTCCTCGAGCGCGATTTATGTAGACGGCGTGCGCGCGTTGCGGCAGGCCGGATCGACGCTGAAGCCCTTCCTGTATGGCCTGGCAATAGAACAGAAACTGATCACGGCGGCCTCGCTGATGGACGACTCACCAGTGAATCTGGCAACACCCGGCGGTTTGTACGTGCCCCAGAATTACGATCTCGATTTCAAAGGGCTGGTCAGCGCGCGAACCGCCTTGTCGTCGTCACTGAATGTGCCGGCAGTGCGGGCTCTGATGCTGGTCGGGACCAGCCCGTTTGCCGAGCGCCTGCGCAAGTTCGGATTCGACGCAATTGCTGAAGATGGCGACTACTACGGTTATTCGCTGGCCCTTGGCTCCGCCGAAGTAAGTCTCTGGCAATTGACCAACGCCTATCGCGCGCTGGCCAATGCGGGTAAATGGTCGCCGCTCACGCTCGAACGCGCACCCGCAGCTTCGGCCGTGCCGGTGCTCGATCCAGCCGCTGCGTGGATCATTTCCAGCATGCTTTCCGATCCGATGGCGCGCAGCCTGACGTTCGGAATGCGCAATCCGCTGACTTCGCGTCACTGGGCAGCGGTGAAGACCGGGACCAGCAAGGACATGCGCGACAACTGGTGCATCGGTTACAGCGACCGGTTTACGGTCGGCGTCTGGGTCGGCAACTTCGACGGCAGTGCGATGCATGATGTGTCCGGTGTCACCGGTGCTGCACCGGTATGGATTGAACTGATCGACTATCTGCACCGCCAGGTATCTTCCAGCATGCCTCCAAGGCCAACAGCGGTGATTGCAAGCCGAATAGAGTTCGAACACGCAAGCGAGGCGGCTCGCGAAGAGTATTTCATCCCCGGTACCGAAACGTCCTCGGTCGCGGCAAAGGCGGACGGAAACACGCGCGCCGCGATTGCCTATCCCGGCAACGGCAGCATTATCGCGCTGGATCCGGATCTTCCGGAGCGCGTGCAGCGCGTGCGTTTCGTGGCTCAACCGGTCGTGAGCGGGCAGCGTTGGCGGCTCGATGGAAAGGAGATCGGCGCATCGGACGAACCGCTACTCTGGGCACCCCAACCGGGGCAGTACATCCTCGTGCTGCTCGGTGCCGATGGTGAAGAGCTCGACCAGGTTCGCTTTGAAGTTCGCGGCGGGGCGCGTACACAATAGCGGTCGTGGCCGGGAAACACGTTGCGACACGGATCGGGACTGCTAGAATACGCCCGCGCATGAAGAGGCAGCGGGCCAGGCTGGGCCGCATGGACCGGGCATTGGCGCAGTACCGGTCAGCAACTTGCCGCACATGAATACGCCGGACAAAATACCGGTCAATAAAACCAATAGAGGAGGCATGCCGTGGCCACAAGCTATTCCCCGGAATTTGAAAAATCGACGTATGGCAAAGTTGCCTGGCGCCTGATTCCGTTTTTGTTCCTTTGCTACATCGTTGCGTTTCTTGATCGCGTCAACGTCGGCTTCGCCAAACTGCAGATGGCGGGCGACCTGAATTTCAGCGACCAGATTTACGGTTTTGGTGCGGGAATATTCTTCATCGGATACTTCATATTTGAAGTTCCGAGCAACGTTATTCTCGAGAGAGTCGGCGCCAAGGTGTGGATCGCGCGCATCATGATTACCTGGGGCATAATTTCCTCGGCATTCATGTTTACCAACGATATTCACTGGGGCGTGATTGCAACCACTTTCAATTGCACCGATGCCGAGTTTACTTTTTACTTTCTGCGTTTCATGCTCGGCGTTGCCGAAGCGGGTTTTTTCCCCGGCATCATCCTTTACCTGACTTACTGGTTTCCGGGTCCGCGCCGCGCCAAAATGGTGGCCCTGTTCATGACGGCGATCGCCATTTCCAACGTGATCGGTTCGCCGGTATCCGGCGCCATCATGCAGTACATGGATGGTTACAACGGCTGGCGCGGCTGGCAATGGTTATTCCTGCTGGAAGGTATTCCTTCTGTCATTATCGGAGTAATGGTGCTGGTCTGGCTTGATGATGGACCGAAGAAAGCCAAATGGCTGACCGACCAGGAGAAAGCGCTGATCATGCAGCGGGTCACCGAGGACGATCAGTCCAAATCCCAGATCGGGAGCAAACATCACTTCCTCGATGCCTTCAAGGATTACCGTGTCTGGGCCCTAGCGGTAGTTTATTTCTGTGGCGTGGTGGGTTTCTACGCGGTGAATTTCTGGATGCCGACCATCATTCAGGAGTTGGGAATCGACAAGAAGGATTTCCTCAAGGTCGGATTGATCAGCATGATTCCATGGGGTATCGCCGCTGTATCCATGGTCGTGGTCGGCAGCCATTCCGATCGCACTGGCGAGCGGCGCTGGCATTGCGCCGGCTCACTTATCGTTGCCATGCTGGGTATGGTTGGGCTGGCGGTAGTCGGTCATGCACCGATTCCCTCCATCATCGCGCTGACCTTGGTCACCGCCGGCATTTTGTCCTGGGTGGCAACGTTCTGGTCCCTGCCCACGGCATTTCTTTCCGGAACGGCAGCCGCAGCCGGTATCGCCTGGATCAATTCGGTTGGCAATCTGGGCGGGTATTTGGGGCCAGATCTCATCGGCCGCATTCGAACCCTGAGTGGTGGAGCGAGCGAAGCAGCGTTCTTCACGCTGGCGGGCATGGCATTGCTCGGTGTCGTGATCATTCTGCTGCTGCCGCGCACACAGCCGCCGGTCGCTGCTTCCGCATCGGGCAAGTAGGGGGCGAGACGTTCGTACTTCTTAGCACGGCAACAAAGCCCGCCACCCGGCGGGTTTTTTTCTTGGATCCCGTCAAATGCGAAATACTTGATCCAGATCAAAGTCCCGACCAAGTGTGGTCAGCATAGTGACGCCAAGTCCGGTGGACGCATTTACACTGCAAAAGAGGTCGTGACATGAAAGGAAACATTGGAAACACAGATCGCATCATTCGCATCGTTGCCGGGATTCTCGTTCTGAGCGCGGTGGTGCTGATCGATGGCAACGCGCGCTGGTTTGGGCTGATTGGCATTGTACCGCTGGCGACCGGGCTGATCGGCTGGTGCCCCGCCTACAGCCTGCTGGGAATGAACACCTGCGGGGCTGCAAGCCGATAGGTTTCGCCGTCTGCGACTGCCGACACCTCTCCAGGCAGGGTCCGTCAGGCGGCCCTTGAATCGCGGATGCCGGTGCCGGCCGGCGCAACTTGATTGATCTTCAGGGGCAAATCGGTATAATCGCGCCCTTCCTTGCCTTACCGGGCCCGCATTCCGGAAGGCTTTCCGCCCTGCCAGGGATTTTCCCGCCGGGCTCATCCATAAGGAGACAAACTCAATGCGGCATTACGAGATCGTTTTTATCGTTCATCCCGACCAGAGCGAACAGGTCCCCGGGATGATCGAGCGCTACCGCCAGATGGTCACATCGCGCAGCGGACGCATCCACCGCCTCGAAGACTGGGGCCGCCGGCAACTGGCATTCCCGATCCAGAAAGTGCACAAGGCCCACTACGTGCTCATGAACATCGAGTGCGACCAGGAAACCCTGACCGAGCTCGAGCATGCCTACAAGTTCAACGACGCCGTGGTGCGCCACCTCATCGTGAACATGACGCGCGCGGTAACCGAACCGTCCCCCATGATGAAGGAAGA
>JANNTE010000314.1:0-7857 GCA_031403365.1 Betaproteobacteria bacterium
CAAGTGTTGCTGCTGACGCTGTTCTTCCGGCATTTTCCGCGGTTGATCGATCTTGGTCATGTCTACGTTGCGCAACCGCCGCTGTTCCGCATCGATGTCTCCTCGCAAGGCAAGGGCAAGCCGGCACGCAAACTCTATGCGCTGGACAAACAGGAACTCGAAGGGATCGAGGAGAAGCTGCAAGACGAAGGTTTCAAGCCTTCGGCATGGACTGTCAGCCGCTTTAAAGGTCTGGGTGAGATGAATCCGGAGCAGCTTTGGGAAACCACGCTGAATCCGGATACGCGGCGCATGTTGCCGGTGAGCCTGGACGCCGGGGCAAATGTCTCGGTGGATATATTCAATATGATGATGTCGCGCGAGAATGCCGCGCAGCGCCGCGAATGGATGGAGACCTATGGGAATCTGATCGAAGCGGATGTTTCGTAAGGCGCTGGGCGCGAAGGACGAAGGTCAACAGGGGTTTGGGGCCAGGGATCAGGGGAAAGACTAAGACGATGCCGGATCAGAAGGATCTGTTTGGAGAGGGCGGTTCAGTCGTGGCTGAGAAGACCGGCAAGTCTCAGGGCGTGGTGCCTGCTGCCGGCGGAGCGGGCGGCGGCCTGCCGCCGCATTTCGCGCCACTGTCGGGAGAACTGGGCGATGTGCTGCCGCTCGGGCAATACGCTTCCACACAGTACCTGCAATATGCCATTGCCACGGTAAAAGACCGCGCTCTGCCGCGGGTGGGTGACGGACAGAAGCCGGTGCAGGGCCGCATTCTGTACTCCATGTGGTCGAACAATACCCGCGCTGGCACCAAGCGCACCAAATCGGCGGCGGTGGTGGGCGAGGTGCTGGGCAAACTGCATCCGCACGGCGATCAGTCGGTGTACGACGCGCTGGTGCGGCTGGCGCAGGATTTCACCATGCGCTACCCCTTGATTGATGGCGAGGGCAACTTCGGCTCGCGCGACGGCGACGAAGCGGCGGCTTACCGCTATACCGAAGCGCGGCTCACCAAATTCGCCGAAGTGCTGCTCGCGGAGATCGATCAGGGCACGGTGGATTTCATCCCCAATTACGATGGCACTCGCGAAGAGCCGACCATTCTGCCTTCGCGCCTGCCGGTGGTGCTTTTGAACGGCGCATCGGGCATCGCGGTCGGCATGGCGACGGAAATTCCCAGCCACAATCTGAACGAAGTCGCCTCCGCCACGATTGCCATGATCCACGATCCGGCGATCAGCATCGCGGGGCTGATGAAACACATCAAGGGCCCGGATTTCCCCGGAGGTGCGCAAATCATCACGCCGCGCGCCGAACTCAAGGAGGCCTACACCAGCGGCCGGGGATCGGTGCGGGTGCGCGCACGCTGGAACATCGAGCGTCTCGCGCGCGGGCAGTGGCAGATGGTGGTGCATGAATTGCCGCCCGGCACATCGGCCAAGAAAGTTCTGGAAGAGATCGACGCCATCACCAATCCGCAGAACCGGCCGGGCAAGAAATCGCTCACCCCGGAGCAGACTCGCGAAAAACAATTGATGCTCTCGATGCTCGACAAGGCGCGCGATGAATCCGATCGCACCCACCCGGTGCGCCTGGTGTTCGAGCCAAAGACCTCGAAAGTGGACGAGACCGAGTTTACCAACCTGCTTCTGGCGAAAACCGGCATGGAGGGCAACGTCTCGATCAACCTGGTGATGGTCGGCCTGGATGGCAGGCCGACTGGGAAAAATCTGAGCGACATCATTGCGGAATGGATTCGATTCCGTTTTGAAACCGTGACACGGCGCACGAAGCATCGCCTGGCGCAGGTGCTCGACCGCATCCACGTCCTCGAAGGGCGCATGCTGGTGCTGCTCAACGTGGACAAGGTCATCAAGATCATTCGCAACGCCGATGAACCGAAAACTGAACTCATCAAGGCGTTCAAACTCTCCGAGCGCCAGGCCGACGACATTCTCGACATCCGCCTGCGGCAGCTGGCCAAGCTCGAACACATCAGGATTGAACAGGAACTGAAGGATCTGCAAAAAGAGCAAAAGGGCCTGGAAAAGATACTCAAGGACAAGACAGCGCTCGCCGGACTGGTGGTTTCCGAGATCGAGGCCGACGTCAAGGCATTTGGTGACAAGCGCCGCACGCGCATCGAGGAGTCGGAAAAGGCTGTTCTGGAAACGCCCATTATTGATGAGCCGGTCAGCGTGATTTTCTCGAACAAGGGCTGGGTACGCGCGCGCCAGGGCTGGGAAGTCGATCCTGCGGCGTTGTCGTTCAAGGAAGGCGACGGCCTCATGGCGCTCATCAAGTGTCGCACCGTGGATGTGGTAATTTTTCTCGATTCGCGCGGCCGCGCCTACACTGTCGAGGCCGGGCAACTACCGCCGGCGCGCGGCGATGGCGCACCGGCATCCTCGCTGGTGGAGGTGCAGGATGGCGCGCACATCCTTTATTGCCTGAGCGGCAGGCCGGACACGAAGGTGCTGGTCGCCACCACGGCGGGTTATGGATTTCTGAGCACGGTGGGCGACATGATTTCCAACCGCAAGGCGGGGCGCGAGTTCATGGCCGTGGACGAAGGCCATGTGCCGCTGCCCCCGTTTATTTACGATGAATCAAAAGCCCGGCAGGTAGCAGCCTTGTCCGCCAACGGACGGCTGTTGCTGTTCGCCATCGATGAGCTCAAGGCGCTGGCCCGGGGGCGCGGCATGATCCTTATGGGTCTCGACGAAGGCGAGAAGCTGGCCGCAGTCATGGTGACCGGCGGAGGCGAACTCACCATAAGCGGCATCGCGCAGCGTAGCGGCAAGGAGAAATCCATTACGCTTTCTGCGGCAAAACTCGTGCATCATCTGCACAAGCGCGCGCGCATGGGCCGGGTGCTGCCGGAAAAACTCAAGCCGCCACTGGCAATCTACAGCGGCGAATCAAGGTAGAGTAGGCCGTCTGAATTCGCAGGCCAGCATTTTTTCAAGGAGATGCCATGAAAGCTGAAAGTATTCTCGCCACCATCGGCAACACCCCGCACATCCGTATCAATCGATTGTTCGGTGCCGGGCAAAACATCTGGATCAAATCCGAGCGGGCGAACCCGGGCGGTTCAATCAAGGATCGCATCGCCTTGTCCATGGTGGAAGACGCCGAAAAAAGTGGCAAGCTCAAACCCGGCGGCACCATCATCGAACCGACCTCGGGCAACACCGGCATCGGGCTTGCCATGGTCGCGGCGGTGAAGGGTTACCCGCTGATTCTGGTCATGCCCGACAGTATGTCGGTCGAGCGCCGGCGCCTGATGCTCGCTTACGGTGCCAAGTTCGAACTCACGCCGCGCGAGAAAGACATGAAAGGTTCGATCGCGCGCGCGCAGGAGCTCGTCGCGCAAACCCCCGGTGCGTGGATGCCACAGCAGTTTGAAAACCCCGCCAATATCGAAGTACATGCACGCACCACCGCGAAGGAAATTCTCGCCGACTTCCCGCAGGGGCTCGACGCGCTGATTACCGGCGTGGGCACCGGCGGGCACATCACCGGCTGCGCCCAGGTGCTGAAAAAAACCTGGCCGAAGCTCAAAGTGTTCGCGGTGGAGCCCACCGCTTCGCCGGTCATTTCCGGTGGCGCGCCCTCGCCGCACCCGATCCAGGGTATCGGCGCGGGCTTCATTCCGAAAAACCTCGACACAGCCCTGCTCGACGGAGTAATTCAGGTGGAAGCCGAGGCCGCGCGCGAGATGGCTCGCCGCGCCGCGCGCGAGGAGGGTATGCTGATCGGCATATCCTCAGGCGCCACACTCGCCGCCATCGCCCAGAAGCTGCCGGAACTGGCCAAGGGCGCGAGCATCCTTGGTTTCAACTACGACACCGGCGAGCGTTATCTGTCGGTCGAAGGATTTTTGCCCGCCCAGTAGCCATGCAACCGCAGCGGACCGAAAATTTCCTGGAGGCAAACACATGCAACCCGCTTTAGCCTGGCTATTGCTTGGCCTTGCCCTGATTGCTGTCGAGATGCTGACCGGCACCTTTTATCTGCTGATGCTCGGCATTGCTGCCGGCATCGGCGCAGTGGCGGCTTATCTGGGTTTACCTTTCTTCGTGCAGGCACTCGGCGCAGCCATTGCCGCCATCGCCGGAGGCATTCTGGTGCGCCGCTATCACGGCGCCGCGAATGCCAGCTCTCCAAAAAATGTCGCGAACGATATCGGCGAATTGGTGGTCGTAGAGAGCTGGGTCAGTGAAGCGCAGCGGCTTGCGCGCGTGCGCTATCGCGGCACTACCTGGGACGCGGAAGTCCTCGGTACGGATCAGATTGCGGCTGGTGCCCAGCTCTACGTTGTCGCAGTAGATGGCAGTCGACTCAAAATTTCCGTGGCCCGCCCGGTCTCAGTACTTTAATTTCTTCACAACAGGAGATCCAACGTGCTTCCAAAACTGATCGTTGTCGTGGTCGTGTCGGCCATGATGTTCATGTTCGAGCCGACGCGGGGCTATGCCTTGCCTTTTCTGATCATCGCCATCGGCGTGGTATTCGTCATCGAAGGTGTGAAAGTCGTGCCACAGCAGAATACCTGGGTCGTGGAGCGTCTGGGCAAGTTCAATGCGACTCTGGAGCCCGGTCTTAATTTCATTGTGCCTTTCATCGATCGCGTCGCCTACCGTCACTCCTTGAAGGAAGTTCCGCTGGACGTGCCCGAGCAGGTTTGCATCACCAAGGACAACACCCAGCTTTCAGTGGATGGCATCATTTATTTCCAGGTGACGGATCCGCGTCTGGCGAGCTATGGCACATCGAATTACGTATTCGCGATCACACAGCTCGCGCAGACCACGCTGCGCAGCGAGGTGGGCAAGATGGAACTCGACAAGACCTTCGAGAGCCGCGACGAGATGAACAAGCAAGTGGTCGCCGTGCTCGACGAAGCCGGGCGCACCTGGGGCGTGAAAGTGTTGCGTTATGAAATCAAGAACCTGACACCACCGGAGGCGATTCTGCGCTCGATGCAGGCGCAGATCACGGCGGAGCGGGAGAAGCGCGCGCTGATTGCAAAATCCGAAGGCCAGCGCCAGGAAGAGATCAACCTGGCGGACGGCGAGAAGCAGGCGAAAATTCTGTCGTCGGAAGGTGATAAAACCGCACAGATCAACAAGGCGCAGGGCGAAGCCAGCGCCATCAAGATGATCGCGGAAGCGCAGGCCGAAGCGGTACGCGTGGTCGGCCAGGCTATTGGCACCAGCGAGGGCCTGAGCGCGGCCAACCTGAAGGTTGCCGAGCTTTACGTCGGTGCGTTCAAGGAACTCGCCAAGGCGGGCAACACGCTGATCATTCCCTCGAATCTGAACGATGCCGCGAGTTTTATCGCCAGTGCGATGACCGTGCTCGACCGGGCGAAGATGGGGACGGACGCGCAGAAACCCGTAAAGGTATAACGAAAGACGATGTGGACCAGGGGGACGGGACGACAATGACGGGGCAATGGATATTCCGCATCGGGATTCGCCATCGGGCCATGGGTGCAGCGCTGGTTGCCGCTTTGCTCGGGCTCGAGCTGCTGGGCGCGTGCGTGCAGTCGCCACCGCGCCGCGCCGGACCCGGCGTATCGGTCGTGGTATTGCCCAAGCTGCCCGACGGCCATGTCGGCGCCGTCATGGTACGGCCACTGGACGGGGGCGATGCGGTGTTGCTTGACAAGCCCTATGTTGAGGCCAGTCTTCGGGATACGAAAACGGTGCGGACTTCTCGCGTCGATCCCAAGAGCGTTGCTGATGTATTCGGCAGCGCCCTCGCGGCACTCCCCACCGTGCCAACAACGGTTCTGGTCTATTTCGTGGAAGGCACCGAAGAGCTTAAACCCGAGGCAAAACGCGCCATCGATCGCGTGATTGCCGAGATGGCCGCGCGACCAGTGCCGGAGATAAGCGTGGTGGGCCATACCGATTTTATCGGCACTGATGCCTACAACGACGACCTTTCCCTGGCACGTGCCCTCAGAGTCAGAGACCTGCTGGTCAAGCGCGGAGTTCCGGCAAAAATGATCCAGGCCATCGGGCGCGGCAAGCGCGAACCGGTGGTTCGAACGACCGATTCCGCGGTCGAACCGCGCAACCGGCGGGTGGAGATCATTGTGCGTTGATTTTCGGTTTCCGCCGGGCAATATTGCGCGGCGGCTTCAGGGCATGGAAGACTGCAATACGCCGAATTCGGCGGCACGGCGGAATGCCTCCCGGGCGGCGTCTGTGTCCCCGCTGTTTCGCAAGGCCTTGCCGAGGCTGAACCACGCCTGACCGTCTGCCGGACTGCGTGCGCTCCACTCCCGGGCTACCGCGATCAACTCCACCCAGCGGGAATCGGTCTCCAGTTGTGCGGCGCGCATGAACAGCGGCTGCTTCTCAGGCGTTTCGGCCCAGAATGGGGTGCCTGCCAGGGGCCCGATGGGTTTTTCCCCTGCACCGGAGCCCAACCACTCCAGCGGCAGTGCGAAATAGAAGAAATCACGACCGTTCTCGACCCGCACGAAAGAGAGTATGCCGACCAGACGTCCGTCAGCGTCGAACAAACCGCCGCCGGAGGCGCCCTTGGCGAACGCCGCATTCGTCTGGATCACGTATGCGCCGTCGTGATCGAACAGGCCGGTGACCTGTCCGGTCTGATAAGTCAGCCCGAGTCCGTGATTGAATCCAACGGCAACCACCACTTCGCCGACCTTCAGGCTGCTTGAACTGCGCTGGGTGGCAGGCCGAAATTTGAAATCTGGCACGGAAATCACACACAAGTCGTGTGCCACGTCGTCGGACTGGGAATGCGCTGTCGCCGTTGCATCCCCGTTCATGAGATAAACGCGTTGGGCAAGCTGCGTGACATGGCAATTGGTGACCAGGCGTCCGTCCGGCAATGCGACGGCCGTGCCTATAAACGTGCGACCTTCGGAATTGACCGCGGCGACCTTGGTCATGCTGGGTCTCGCAATGCGAAAAATCTCTTCCGGCGCGGCGGCGCAGGCGCTGGCGCCGTAAAGTGAAAAGATCGTCGCGCAGACGACACGCAGGCTGATGCGTACTCTTTCCAGCACGGACATACTCCTTATCAATTGCGAATACTCTCTCGGCTACCCTCGTCGGGTTTGGCCGTCCTGGCGCTGACCGCTCACATTGGCCCCTCTGCACCATATCGGGGCAAGTTGCCCTGCCGAGTCGGCCCGCCAAGTCGCCGCGCAATTGTGAGTTGGCGCAGCGCCTATGGCCCATGTTTCCAGTTGCCGCCGGTGCAGTCCCCCGACAGCCGATGCGCCAGATTGCTTTCCCGATAACGACGCATAGATCGTGCCGGGAAACATTTGTACTCCAGGAGCTCAGAGGCAGGCCGGGAAGCAGACGACCCAGGCTTGGGCTTGCCTTCGCTGTTGACCCGTTCAATAATCGTGCGCCCTACCGGTGGGACTTCTGAAGCCAGGTTAAGTTTCCCGGAAAACTTCTCACGCTGAGTCTGGAAACCAACTTCGTCACGCTTGATTTCACGATGCGCGCTGGCCCCGGGATCTGACCGGAAGCCTTGCCGGGAGGATCTCATCGCCATGACAGTCAATATCACGACGGGGAAATACAAGGGAGCTTGCCATGCGTCTTGAGGGTAAGGTCGCGCTCATCATGGGTGCCGGTCAAAGTCCGGGTGAAGGCATCGGCAACGGACGCGCGACCGTAATGCGCTTTGTGCAAGAAGGTGCAAAGGTTCTCGCCGTGGACCGCGACATTCGTTCCGCCGAAGAAACGGCCGGGTTGGCGGCAAGGGAGGGCGCGCATTGCGTGGCTTTCGAGGCGGATGTCACCGATGAAGCCACCATTGCAGCGGCGGTGCGATTTGCGCAGCAGCGATGGGGGCGCATCGATA
>JANNTE010000315.1:0-20838 GCA_031403365.1 Betaproteobacteria bacterium
AAGGTCCCGCGCCACCCCTTCATGGACGACC
This sequence comes from Betaproteobacteria bacterium, assembly GCA_031403365.1. GTDB lineage: Bacteria > Pseudomonadota > Gammaproteobacteria > Burkholderiales > JACQAP01 > JACQAP01. The sequence goes on from JANNTE010000315.1 coordinate 32, forward strand.
CGCTGTTTCGTCGCTTTTTCGGCGATCAACTCGATGGAGAGACTCAACCCAGCTCCAGCCTGGGTTCGGGCGTCATTGTCGGCCCGGAAGGTTACATTCTGACCAACCATCATGTGGTGGAGGCGGCCGACGAAATTGAAATTGCTTTCGCGGACGGCCGCAAAGTGCCGGCAAAGGTTGTCGGAACCGATCCGGAGACCGATCTGGCGGTATTGAAGGCAGATATATCCGGAATTCCTTCGGTAACCTTCGGAAATCCCGACAGACTTTCGGTTGGCGATGTCGTGCTCGCCATCGGAAATCCGTTTGGAGTCGGGCAGACGGTGACCATGGGAATCGTCAGCGCTCTGGGTCGAAGCCACCTCGGCATCAGCACTTTCGAGAACTTCATACAAACGGACGCGGCGATCAACCCCGGAAATTCTGGCGGCGCGCTGGTAGATGCCGCCGGCAACCTTGTCGGCATCAATAGCGCGATCTATTCCCGCAGCGGAGGCTCGCTTGGCATCGGCTTCGCCATCCCGGCCGATCTTGCGAGGCAGGTCATGGAGCAAATCGTGCGCACCGGCTCGGTGACGCGGGGATGGATCGGAGTCGAGGTGCAGGACATCTCTTCGGAATTGGCCGAATCGTTCAAGTTGTCTAATCAGAACGGCACATTGATCGCTGGCGTTCTGCAGGGAGGACCGGCCGATCGGGCCGGCATCAAACCCGGGGACATTCTGGTTTCGGTGGGCCCCAGTCAGGTGGTCGATTCAACCAGCATGCTCAATCTGGTAGCCGCGCTCGAACCGGGAAAACAGGCAACGCTGAAAATACTGCGCAACCGAAATGAGATGCTGGTGAAGATCACTGTTGGCAAGCGCCCCCGCCCCAAGCGTGCGAACGGGAACGAATAGTCAGCTTGCCGATTCGGAATCGGTTACTCCGGATGCCGGCTTGCCCATCCATTGCGACACGAAAATGCCCAGTTCGTACAAAATCCAAAGCGGAATGGCAAGCATAAACTGGGACACGATGTCCGGCGGTGTGAATATCGCTCCAATGACGAAGGCACCAACGATGACGTAAGGACGAATTTCGCGCAGCTTCTGGACCGTAACCAACCCCATGCGGACCAGGATCACAACCGCGACCGGTACTTCGAAAGTCACGCCGAACGCGAGGAACAGACTCAGCACAAAATCCAGATACTTGCCGATATCCGTCATTACCGCCACCCCATCCGGGGCGACCGACACCATGAAGTGAAATACGACCGGAAACACCAGGTAGTACGCAAACGCCATGCCGCCAATGAACAACAACGTACTTGTGATGACGAGTGGAGCAACCAACTTTCTCTCATGCACGTACAGCCCCGGAGCGATAAACGCCCAGACCTGATAAAGCAGGAATGGCAAGGCAATAACGAAGGCCGCCATCATCGTGACCTTGACCGGCACGAAAAACGGGGCTGTCACCTCGGTGGCGATCAATTGCCCGCCGGCCGGCAGGGCCGAAATCATCGGCTGCGCCAGCAGGGCGTACAAATCGCTTGCCCACGGAAACAGGCAAATAAATACGGCCAGCAGAGCCAGCACGCATCGAAGCAGCCGATCGCGCAGCTCGATCAGATGAGACATGAATGAATCCGGCTCGGCCATCGCAGTTTGAGTCTGATGCGGAATTGGAGAATCAGGCCGAAGGTCAGACCGGCTTGTCGTTCGCGGGCGAGATTCCGGTGGGTGCCCGCGCGACGCTGCCCGGCATTTCCCCGCCTGCGAGTGGCAGCTCCTGCTGGAGATTGTCTTGCGGAGGGGTTTCCGTCGGCAGAGCATCCGCCGCGGCAGGCGACATCAACTGAATTCCACCCAATGGAGCAACAGTTGATTCGACCTGCTGTTGCATGGCATCGCCTGCTTGCCTGATTTCGCTGTCAATGAAATTGACCTGGGATGTGATGGATTCCTGAACGGAAGTGGCCGCATCCTGTACGGTGGCTTTCAGCTTGCGCAGGTCTTCAAACTCAATCTCGCGGTTGATATCCGATTTCACTTCGGCAACATAACGCTGCAAGCGCCCGAACACAAGGCCGAGCGTCTTCGCCACGCGCGGCAACCGTTCGGGCCCGATCACGAGAAGCGCGACGACACCGATAACGAATAGCTCAGCTGCCCCGATATCGAACATGACTGCGGCCGGAAACCTGAGACGTCCGGTCAGCTCCTGGTTTTGTCCTTTACTTCGCCTTCGATGGTCTGGCCGACATTCGCGCTGTCGAGCTTTGCCGCCGGTTTGTCGTCTTCGGGACTCTTCATGCCTTCCTTGAAGCCCTTCACCGCGCCACCCAGATCAGAGCCGAGATTGCGCAACTTCTTGGTGCCAAAAATCAGGAGCACCACCACCAGAACAATTAGCCAATGCCAGATACTGAATGAGCCCATGTTGGGTTACCTCTAAAAATGATTGCTAGGTTGAGCTTTGAATCATACCCGGCAGAGGCTGCCTGCCACCGAGTACATGCATATGTACGTGAAACACATCCTGTCTGCCAATGCGACCCGTGTTGATAATGGTGCGAAATCCATCCGGCGAGCCCTGCCCACATGCAAGTCGGCCGGCCAGCAGCAGCATTTTCCCCAGCACTGCCTGGTGGCGATCCTGCAAATGCTGAAGGGACTCGACATGCTCCTTGGGAATCAGCATGAAGTGCACTTGAGCCACCGGATTGATGTCGTGAAACGCGAGCACCTCGTCGTCCTCATAAACCTTACGACTGGGTATCTCGCCCCTGACGATCTTGCAGAAAATGCAGCTGTCGGCCGTTGCGCTCATGCTTCTCTACGCTCGATTCATCCGTTCCTGGCGTTCTTCTCATCGACGCCCGAAATGCCTTCGCGCCGTTTCAACTCCGCCAGCACATCGTCCGGACCGAGTCCGTGCCACGCCAGCATCACCAAACAGTGAAACCAGAGATCGGCTGTTTCGCGAACGATGTGAAGTTTATCACCGTCCTTTGCCGCCAGCAGCGTCTCGCCTGCCTCTTCGACGATTTTCTTGAGCACTGCATCGTGACCCTTCGAAAACAGGCCGGCCACATAGGAAGTTCGTGCATCCGCCCCTTTGCGGGCTGCAATGGTTTGTGCAAGGCGATGAAGTATTTCGGCGTCAATCATGACTTCGATTCGTAAATATCCCCTGGGGCTTTCAGCACAAACTCGGCCTCAACCCACTGGCTTTGTTCGAGTTTGCGGAAAAAACACCGCGCATGGCCAGTGTGGCAGGCGATGCCGCCCACTTGCTCCACTTCGAGCAAGATGGCATCGCCATCGCAATCGAGCCGCACTTGTTTAACCCGCTGCACATGGCCCGATTCCTCGCCCTTGCGCCACAGGCGCTGGCGCGAACGCGACCAGTATACCGCCCGGCCGCTTCGCACCGTCTCGGCCAGTGCTTCGCGGTTCATCCATGCCACCATGAGCAGCCGGCCGCTTGCGGCCTCTTGTGCGATAGCCGTGATCAGGCCCGCGGAATCGAAGGACACTTCGTCGAGCCACGTTTCACTCATAACCTGACCTCGATATGGTTCTGCGCCATGAAGCGCTTGACTTGTTGCACAGTCAGCTCGCCATAGTGAAACACGCTGGCGGCCAGCACCGCGTCGGCCTTGCCGAGAACAACGCCGTCAACCAGATCCTGAAGGCCCCCGACGCCACCGCTGGCAATGATGGGAATTTCCAGTGCCTCGGAAAAAGCGCGTGTGAGCTCTAGATCGAAACCGGCTTTGGTGCCGTCACGATCCATGCTGGTCAGCAGAATTTCACCTGCACCGGCTTTTTGCATGCGCTTGCCCCACTCCAATGCATCCAGCCCGGTCGCGCGGCGGCCCCCGTGCGTAAATACCTCCCAGCGCAAGGGCGCAGAACCCGCAACACGCCGGGCGTCCACCGCAACCACGATGCATTGCGAACCGAATCTCCCCGCCGCCTCTTCCACCAGGGCGGGATCGAGTATCGCTGAAGTGTTGATGCTGACCTTGTCGGCACCGGCGTTCAGCAATCGCCGCACATCCTCGACTTCGCGCACTCCGCCGCCCACCGTCAGCGGAATGAACACCTGCGCCGCCACTTCTTCGATGATGCGTAGAATCAAACCGCGATTGTCCGAACTCGCGGTTATGTCCAGAAACGTCAGTTCGTCAGCGCCTTGCTCGTCATAGCGACGCGCAATTTCGACCGGGTCTCCGGCATCGCGCAAATTGACGAAATTGACCCCTTTGACGACACGACCAGCCGTCACATCGAGACAAGGAATGATGCGTTTGGAAAGACCCATGACGAAAAATTAGGGGATAGGTTAGGTTATCCGACCTTCAGGTCGAATCAACTGGCAATCACGGGACGCAGCGGGCAACAGCCAGTGCGAAATCAGGATTATTTCTTCAAGCCTTGCCCGGCGCTTCTCGCGAATTCTTCTGCGCAATCTGGTCCGCCAGTTTCTGAGCTTGCGTGAAATCCAGGGTTCCTTCGTAGATGGCTCGGCCGGTAATGGCGCCCAGAATGCCTTCGCCTTCTGCCTCACATAACGCCTGCACGTCCTTCAGGTCGGTAATGCCGCCGCTGGCAATCACCGGAACCGACAATTCGCGGGCCAGATCAACGGTCGCCTTGACGTTGACACCGCCCATCATGCCGTCGCGACTGATGTCGGTGTAAATAATCGCCTCAACGCCCAGATCTTGAAATTTTTTGGCCAGGTCAAGCACATCATGTCCTGTCACTTTGGACCAACCGTCCACCGCGACTTTGCCATCCTTGGCATCGAGCCCAACCATGATGTGTCCTGGAAAGGCGTAGCAGGCATCGTGCAAAAAACCGGGCGTTTTCACGGCTGCAGTGCCCAGGATGATGTAACTGATGCCATCGTCGAGATAGCGCTCTACGGTATCCAGATCGCGAATGCCGCCACCCAACTGAAGCGGAATATCACCCCCGACCGCCTTGACGACGGCCTTTACGGCCTCCTCGTTCTTTGGCTTTCCGGCGAAAGCACCGTTGAGGTCGACCAAATGCAGGCGGCGTGCGCCCTTGGCAAGCCAGTGCTTTGCCATCGCGCCGGGGTCTTCCGAAAAAACAGTGGCGTCCGCCATCAAACCTTGCTTCAACCGGACACAGTGTCCGTCTTTGAGGTCAATTGCCGGGATGATCAACATGATATGGAATCGTTTCGCCGCGCTGGCCGAAGAAAAATATGCGGTATGCCGTTACCGGAAGCATGAATGCAGATCGTATCAGGCGTTAACAGTCGGAACCGTACGCGTTTTTGCCGATGCGCGTTTGGCTCCTTCCCAGGAGACAAAATTGGACAGCAGGCGCAGGCCGGCGGACTGGCTTTTTTCCGGATGAAACTGAACGGCAAAAATGTTATTCCTTGCCACGGCGCAGGTAAAGCTCGACGGGTAGTGACTGGTACCCGCCACCAGCGCCTGGTCGGACGTCTCGACATAGTAACTGTGCACGAAATAGAAACGACTGGCGTCTGCAATGCCTTCCCACAGCGGGTGGGCCATGGTCTGGAAGACCTGGTTCCAGCCCATGTGCGGTACTTTGAGTTTTTCGCCTTGCGGACCCCGGGTTGCCGAGAAGCGCACAACTTTGCCGGGCAGCACACCCAACCCGGGCGTATTTCCTTCCTCACTGCTTTCGAACAACATTTGCAGACCGATGCATAAGCCGAGAAAAGGCTTGCTACGGGCAGCATCAAGCAACGGCGCGCGCAGGCCTCGCGATTCCATTTCGCGCATGCAATCCGGCATCGCGCCCTGGCCAGGAAAGACGACCCGTTCCGCCTCCAGAATGGCTTGCGGATCACCGGTGACCGCGATGACCTTCGCCGGTGCAACATGTTCCAGCGCTTTTGCCACCGAGCGCAAGTTGCCCATCCCGTAATCGACCACCGCGATATCAATCATGAACCGGTGTTTGACCTGTCGTGTCAACTATTTCCATACCCCACGAATGCTCAGAGACGGCCCCTGATTTTCATAGATGGCCTTTGGTGGATGGCAGCGTACCGGCAGCGCGCGCATCGAGCTCGACAGCCATTCGCAATGCCCGGCCAAACGCCTTGAAAATTGTCTCGGCCTGATGATGCGAGTTGCGCCCCTTGAGATTGTCGATATGCAGCGAAACCAGTGCATGATTGACAAATCCCTGAAAAAATTCGTGCACCAGGTCGACATCGAATTCACCGATCAGCCCGCGGGCATAGTCGACTGAATACTCCAGTCCCGGCCGCCCGGACAAGTCGATCACCACCCGCGACAACGCCTCGTCCAGCGGCACATAGGCATGGCCGTAACGGCGAACGCCTTTCTTGTCGCCGATGGCCTGACCAAAAGCCTGACCCAGCGTTATCCCGACATCCTCGACCGTATGGTGGGCATCGATATGCAGATCGCCTTTGGCCACGATATCGAGGTCAATCATGCCGTGACGCGCCACCTGATCAAGCATGTGATCGAAAAATCCGACGCCGGTGGCGAGCCTGGATTTGCCGCTGCCGTCGAGGTTAAGCCGCACCTCGATCTGTGTTTCCAGCGTGTTACGGGTTACTTGGGCCTGGCGCATTGAAATATGCAGTCCAAAATTGTTCTTATCCTAACTCAAATCACCCCGAAGCAGAGGCAGGGGCGGGTGCATCGAGAATTTCTCTCACAGCGTCAAGAAGCGCCTGGCACTGGACATCCGTCCCGACGGTAATTCGCAGGTGCGAGGCAATACGCGCCGGGTGCCTGAAGTTTCTCACTACGATACCGCGCTCACGCAGACTATGCGCCAAATCCGCGCCAGCACGACTGGCATGTCGGACAAAAACAAAATTCGCGCTCGACGGGATCACTTCGAAGCCAAGGTTATCCAATCCCGCAACCAGTCGTTCGCGGCTGTGAACGACCTTGCGCCAGGTCTGCTCGAAATAAGCCTGATCCTCCATTGCCGCCACGGCCCCGGCCTGGGCAAAACGGTCCAGCGGATATGAATTGAAACTGTCCTTGACCCGGTTCAGTGCCTCGATCAGATCCGGGTTAGCGATCGCATAGCCAACGCGCAGTCCGGCCAGTGAGCGCGATTTTGAAAGCGTATGTGTCACCAGAAGATTGGGATAACGCGATACCAGCGGCACGACGGATTCGCCGCCAAAATTGACATAAGCCTCGTCGATTACCACCACGGAAGCCGTATTGGCTTGCAGCAGTTTTTCTATTTCCGATGGCGCCAGCACCCGAGCGGTCGGTGCATTGGGGTTGGGAAATATGATCCCGCCGTTGGTTTGCATATAGTCCTCGACCCGGATCTCGAACGATGCGCCAAGCGCGACCTCCCGATACGCGATTCCATAAAGCCGGCAATACACCGGGTAGAAGCTGTAGGTAATGTCGGGAAACAATACCGGCGCATCATGTTTGAGCAGCGCATGGAAGGCATGCGCCAAAACCTCGTCGGAACCGTTGCCCACGAATACCTGATCAGCCGCCACCCGATGCCGCATGGCGATGGCCTGCCTGAGCCGCTCACTCACGGGATCGGGATACAGCCTCAGGGAATCACCCGCTTCGGCGCGCAGCGCTTCCAGCACGCGCGGACTGGGGCCGTAAGGATTCTCGTTGGTATTGAGCTTGATCAGGTTGGGCAGCCTGGGCTGCTCTCCCGGGACATAAGGCGTCAGATCACTGACGACGGCGCTCCAGTAGCGACTCATCGATGTATGCGGTATTGAGCCGATCTGGCATGTGCGGCAAGCCCTTCGCCCATTGCCAGCTCGGCGGCGATTGCGCCCAGCCTGCGGGCACCGGCCCGCGAGACTTTAATCAGACTGGTGCGCTTCTGAAAATCGTAGACGCCCAGCGGCGAGGAAAAGCGCGCGCTGCGTGACGTCGGCAGCACATGATTGGGTCCGGCGCAGTAATCACCGAGCGCTTCGGAAGTATAGCGGCCGAGGAATACGGCACCGGCGTGGCGAATCTTTTCCGCCCATCGCAGCGGTTCTTCGACGGAAAGTTCCAGGTGCTCCGGCGCGATGCGATTGGCGATCGCGCACGCCTCATCCAGGTCGCGGGTTTCGATTAGCGCCCCGCGGGCATCCAGCGAGGCGGCAATTACCCCTGCGCGCGGCATGTCCTTGAGCTGGCGATCAATACTGAGAGCAACCTGATCGATGAACCGGGCATCCGGACACAGCAAAATCGCCTGCGCCATCTCGTCGTGTTCGGCTTGCGAGAAAAGATCCATTGCAATCCAGTCCGGATCGGTGTCGCCGTCGCAGATCACCAGGATTTCGGAGGGTCCCGCAACCATGTCTATGCCGACCACCCCGAATACCCGGCGTTTCGCCGCCGCCACATAGGCGTTGCCGGGGCCAACGATCTTGTCCACTTGCGCAATGGCCGTGGTGCCATACGCAAGGGCCGCGACCGCCTGCGCGCCACCGATCGCGAACACACGGTCCACGCCGGACAGGCTGGCCGCCGCCAAAACCAGATCGCTGCGTTCGCCGTTCGGGGTTGGCACGACCATGATGATCTCCGACACCCCGGCGACTTTTGCCGGCAGCGTATTCATCAATACCGTCGAGGGATAGGCGGCCTTGCCGCCCGGGACATACACTCCCACGCGATCCAGCGCTGTGACCTTCTGCCCCAGCATAGTCCCGTCGGAATCGGTGTATTGCCATGATGTAAGCGCTTGACGCTCGTGAAAGCTGCGTATGCGCGCAGCCGCCAGTTCGAGCGCCTCGCGTTGCGATGCCGGCAAATTCGCGAGCGCCCGGTCCAGGTCGGCACGCGATATCTCCAATTGGCCAAGCGACCCGGCCGTCATGTTGTCGAACTTCGTCGTGTAATGCAGCACCGCCTCGTCGCCGCGCAGACGCACATCGCGCAAAATTGCCTCGACCGCGCTTTCGATGCGCTGATCCTGGCCGCTATCAAACGCCAGCAATTTCGCCAGTCTGACGTCAAATCCCGCGTCACGGGTGGTCAGGCGCGCGATGCCGGTCATGGTGCCTTTGGCACAATTGCCGCGCGAATGGCGTCGATTACCGGCTGAATCTGCAGCCTCTTGAGCTTGAGTGCAGCCTGGTTCACGATCAAACGCGCGCTGATTGGCATGATCTCTTCAACCGCCCGCAACTGATTTGCCTTGAGCGTATTGCCGCTGGACACCAGATCGACAATCGCATCAGCCAGCCCAACCAGGGGCGCAAGTTCCATGGAACCGTACAACTTGATCAGATCGACATGGACGCCCTTGGACGCAAAATGCTCGCGCGCAGTCTTGAGATACTTGGTGGCAACACGCAGCCGTGCGCCCTGGCGCACAGCGGCTTCGTAATCGAAACGTTCCGGCACCGCCACCATCATCCGGCATTTTGCGATGCCCAAGTCGAGCGGCTGATAGATGCCCATGCCGCCATGCTCGAGCAATACATCCTTGCCGGCGATGCCAATGTCTGCGGCGCCGTACTGGACATAGGTTGGTACATCGGAAGGCCGCACGAGGATCACGCTGACATCGTCGCGATTGGTCTGAATGATCAGCTTGCGCGAGACTTCCGGATCCTCTGCCGCAACGATCCCTGCCGCTTTCAGCAGCGGCGCAGTCTCTGCGAATATGCGCCCCTTCGACAGGGCAATCCTGACGCTCATGTTGTTAACCTGCGCAAACGAAAACTGTTGGCGCCGTCGAGGAATGCTTCGCGGCAAAGAACATCAGTGTGCACGTTTGATGCGCGCTCCCAACTGGCCCAGCTTTTCCTCAATGCACTCGTAGCCGCGGTCCAGATGATAGACGCGGTCCACCAGAGTCTCCCCTTTGGCCACCAGCCCGGCCAGGACCAGGCTTGCTGAGGCACGCAAATCGGTGGCCATGACGCTGGCGCCCTGCAAACTGCTCACGCCCTGTACGATCGCGGTATTGCCCTCCACTTCGATTTTCGCACCGAGACGGCGCAACTCCTGCACGTGCATGAATCGATTTTCAAAGATGGTTTCGGTGACCACTGCGGTGCCTTGCGCCACGGCATTGAGCGCCATGAACTGCGCCTGCATATCGGTCGGGAAAGCCGGATACGGCGCGGTGCGCAGACTGACCGCCTTCAGGGGCCCGTTGGTCGACAGACTGATCCAGTCGGGGCCTGCTTCAACATGCGCGCCGGCTTCCTGCAACTTGGTGACGACAGCATCGAGAATATTTGCACGCGTGCCTTTCAGCTTGATCTGCCCTCCTGTCGCCGCAGCAGCACAAAGAAATGTCCCGATTTCGATTCGATCCGGCATCACGCTGTGAATTGCGCCATGCAGTTCTTCGACACCTTCTATGGTGATGACGTCGCCGCCGGCGCCTTTCACCCGCGCACCCATCGCGTTCAGGCATACGGCTAGGTCGACAACTTCCGGTTCCCGTGCGGCGTTTTCCAGCACCGTCACGCCATCGGCCAGCACTGCGGCCATCATCAGATTCTCGGTCCCGGTCACGGTCACCAAATCCAGAATGATGTGCGCGCCCTTCAAGCGTCCGGCGCGGGCATGAATATAACCCTGTTCGATGTCGATGTTTGCGCCCATCGCCTGTAATCCCTTGATATGCAGGTCAACCGGCCGCTGGCCGATTGCGCAGCCGCCCGGCAGGGAAACCCGTGCCTCGCCGAATCGCGCAACCATCGGGCCTAACACCAGAATTGAGGCGCGCATGGTTTTGACCAGTTCGTAGGGGGCAGTCAGGTTGTGGAGCGATTGCGCAGTCAACCCAACACCCAGCTTTTCGTCGAGCGATATCTCCACCCCCATCTGCGCCAGCAAGCCCAGCATCGTGGTCACGTCGTGCAAATGAGGAACATTCTGCAACCGGAGCGTGTCGCGCGTGAGCAGCGCGGCGCACAGAATAGGCAGTGTGGCATTCTTGGCGCCGGAAATGCGCACTTCCCCGGTCAGCGGCGTGCCGCCCTGGATGACGAGTTTGTCCACGATGCGCCCGGGGCTATTGAGCGGCCCAGTCTTCCGGAGAGAATGTTTTCATCGACAGCGCGTGAATTTCCTCGCGCATGCGATCTCCCAGCGCACGGTATACGACCTGGTGTTGCTGCACCCGCGACTTGCCGCGGAACGCCGCGCTGACGATAACCGCCTCAAAATGCGCTCCGTCCCCGGTCACGTTAACGTGCTCGCAGGCGAGGTTTTGTTCGATATAGGACTTGACTTGCTCGGGAGTGACCATAAAGCCGGTTTTTGTCAGTGGCGCAGCTTGTAACCGCGTTTGAGCAGCGCCAAGGTGGCAAATGATAAGGCCAAAAGGCAGCCGCCCACAATCGCAAAACTGATTTTCGGCGCCACGTCGGACACGCCGAAGAAGCCGTAGCGGAAGCCGTCGATCATGTAGAAAAAAGGATTGAAGTGCGAGACCTCCTGCCAGAACGGCGGCAGGGAATGAATGGAATAGAACACCCCGGACAAAAAGGTCAGCGGAATAATGACGAAATTCTGGAACGCGGCAATCTGGTCGAATTTATCCGCCCAGATGCCGGCGAGAAGACCGAGCGCGCCGAGCAATGCGGAACCGAGTAGCGCGAACGAGAATACCCAGAGCGGGTTCTGCACCGAAACCGGCACAAAAAACGCGGTTACCGCGAGAACACCAAGGCCGACTGCAATACCGCGCACCGCGGAAGCAAGCACATAGGCGGCGAAGAACTCAAAATGCGACAGCGGCGGCAACAGGATGAAAATGATGTTGCCGGTGATTTTCGACTGGATCAGGCTCGATGAGCTGTTGGCGAAGGCATTTTGCAGCAGTGACATCATGACCAAACCGGGGACCAAAAACGTGGTGTAGCGCACGCCCGGATAAACCTGCACATGCTCTTCCAGGACGTGGGAAAAAATCAGCAGATAAAGCAATGCCGTCAGCACCGGAGCCAGTATGGTCTGGAAACTCACCTTCCAGAAGCGCGTAACCTCCTTGCGCAATAACGTGGCGAAACCGGAAATCGGTACCGACATGAGCGTGGTCATGGTTTATTCCCGGCGCATGATGCCGACAAAAACTTCTTCCAGATCCGCTTGCTCGACTTCCATGAACGCCACTGACAGTTGGTGCCGGCGCAGTTCGGCGAGCACGGTTTCGATTTGCGCATAGTCGCGCAACACCAGCAGATATTCGCCGTTGGCAACGGAGCGCGCCTTCATCGGAGCCAACGCGTCTGGCAACTCTCCCTGGGCAAGGCGCAGGCGCAAATGTGCGCCGGAATGGCCCTTTAGCAGATTCGCCGTGGAGTCGAGCGCGACCAGCCTGCCCTGCTTGAGCATGCCGACGCGGCTGCACAAGGCTTCGGCCTCGTCGAGATAATGCGTGGTCAGCACCACAGTATGGCCCTCGCCATTCAACTGGCGGATGAATTGCCATAACCCCTGGCGCAGTTCGACATCCACGCCGGCGGTCGGCTCGTCGAGAATGATAACCGGAGGTTTGTGTACCAGCGCCTGCGCTACCAGCACGCGCCGTTTCATCCCGCCGGACAGGGCGCGCATGTTGGAGTCGGCGCGGCTCGTCAGATCGAGCCGGGACATGACCTCGTCGATCCAGTCATCATTGCGGACCAGACCGAAGTAGCCAGACTGGAAGCGCAACGTTTCACGCACGGTGAAAAACGGATCGAACACCAGTTCCTGAGGCACTACACCAAGCGCGCGTCGCGCCTGCCGGTAATTGGCCACCACATCGTGGCCCATTACGGTGAGACTGCCGGCGTCCGGGCGCGCCAGGCCGGCGAGCAGGCTGATGAGCGTGGTCTTGCCCGCGCCATTGGGGCCGAGAAGGGCAAAAAACTCACCCTGGGGAATCTCCAGATCGACACCACAAAGCGCTTGCACCCTGGCGTAGGACTTGGAGACGCCGCGAATCTGGATGGCCGGGATCACAGCGAAACTCCGGGTTGGATTTACCGGATGCTGGTCCGGGAGGCTATTTGGCCGCAACAGGAATCAACTCGGCGACCCCGTAGAGATTCGCGATGCTGGTCAGGTTTTCGCCAAAATTGGCGTATGAGATTTCCCGCTTGCCAGCCCGCATGCGCCGTGCCCACTCCAGCAGCAGACTGATGGCGGAGGAATCCGCCTCCGTCACCCCGGATAAATCTACCACCACGGAACTGCCTTCGAAACTCCGGCTGCCCTCTTCGAGCAGCGCGCTGACGCCGGCCAGCGTCACCGGGCCTTCCAGCAGATAGCGTTCGCCTTGTTTACGGATCATTTCCTGGCGCCTGGCGCGGAATTGGCGCTGTTCTTGTTGACGAGACTCTTGATGAGCCCGTCAATGCCGCCGCGATCGATGTCGAGCGCGAACAAGTTACGGTAGTTGATGATGAGGCTGGCACCAGCGACCCGAACGTCGTAGACTTTCCAGCCTTCAGGGATCAGCGCCATATCGTAGTCCACGGCAACCGGCTCCGCGCCGCCGGGAAGTTTGATCAGGGTCTGCACGTTGGCTTCAGTGTCGCCTGACTGGGATCTGAACGGCCGATAGTCAACAGTGACGTTGGTGTAGGCGGTAAACGCCGCCGAATAGGCGCGCACCAGCAGGGCACGAAACTCCTTAATCAAGGCTTCACGCTGCACCGGGGTTGCCTCGCGCCATGCACGCCCGACGGCGAGCCTGGTCATTCTGGGGAAATCGAAATGCGGCGCGATTTTCTCCTCGATCAGAACCGCGATGCGATCAACCTTGCCGGCCTTGATATCCTTGTCGCCGCGCACGATGGTAAGTACCTCTTCCGTGGTACTGCGCACCAGCACATCCGGCGCAATTGCCTGGGCCCCCGCCTCCGATGCGGCCAGAGCGGCCGCAACCAGCAAAAGCATCCCCGCCAGCCAATTCTGTGACCTGCTGCCGACCGCCATGCCGTTTCGCTTTTGCATTGCCGACTCCCAAGAAAATGCCGATGGTCTTCCGTGACTCACTTTGCCGTTCCGGCTTCCGTTGCCTTGCCGTAGAGAAACTGTCCGATAATTTTCTCCAGCACCACCGCCGACTGCGTGATGGACAGACGGTCGCCGTCCTTCAGGAGCTCATCGTCCCCGCCGCCATCCATACCGATGTACTGCTCGCCAAGCAGTCCGGCGGTCAGAATCGAGGCCGAGGAATCCTTCGGGAATTGATAACGTTTGTCGAGGTTTAAAGTTACACGGGCACGAAAAGTCTTGTTGTCGAAGGATACGTCGGCTACGCGGCCGACCAGTACCCCCGCGCTTTTCACCGGCGCGCGTGGTTTGAGACCGCCGACATTATCGAAATCGGCGGTCACCCGGTAGCTGTCGGTGACGCTGCCGCCGCCCATGTTTCCGACCTTGAGCGCCAGAACCAGCAAGGCGCCGACACCGGCGCAGACGAATATTCCGACCCACAAATCGAGCATTGAGCGTTCCATCACACCCCCTGAAACATGAATGCAGTCAATATGAAATCCAGCCCGAGAATGGCCAGCGACGAGGTCACCACGGTACGTGTGGTGGCGCCCGACACGCCTTCGGCGGTCGGCGGAGCATCATAACCCTCGAACAAGGCAATCGAGGTCACGGCCACACCGAAGACGAAACTCTTGATCACGCCGTTGACGATGTCACCGCGAAAATCAACTGCGCTTTGCATCTGGGACCAGAATGAACCTTCGTCAACGCCGATCAGCACCACACCAACCAGATAACCGCCAAAGATGCCCATGGCGCTGAACATGGCGGCGAGCAAGGGCATGGAAATCACCCCGGCCCAGAAACGCGGTGCCACCACACGCGCAATCGGGTCCACCGCCATCATTTCCATCGCGGAGAGCTGCTCCGTCGCCTTCATCAGACCGATTTCGGCGGTCATGGCCGAGCCGGCGCGGCTGGCGAACAACAGCGCTGCCACAACCGGACCAAGTTCGCGCACCAGAGACAAGGCAACCAGGACTCCGAGTGCGGACTCGGAGCCATAAATTTGCAGGGTATGGTAACCCTGTAGTCCCAGCACCATTCCCACGAACAGGCCAGACACCAGAATGATGATAAGCGACATGACGCCGGTGAAATAAAGCTCGCGAATGACGAGTCGCAGACGCCGAAAACTGGTTCCGGACTGCAACAGGATCAACAGGAAAAAGCGGCTGGCATAGCCCAGCCGCCATACGCCGTTGATGGTGTGATGGCCGATATTGCCGACGCTCACGGTCGCGGATCGCTTTGGCATTGTCAGCCCCCGAGCATCAGATCGTCGCGGTACCGCGCGGCCGGGTACTGAAACGGCACCGGCCCGTCGGGCTCGCCATGAATGAACTGATGCACCAGCGGATCGCTGGAAGCCTGCATCTCCTGCGGCGTGCCCTTGGCTACGATTTTTCCGTCGGAAAGGTAGTAGACATAGTCCACTATTTTCAGCGACTCCTGCACGTCATGGGTTACCACAATGGACGTCGCTCCAAGCGCATCGTTCAGGCGCCGGATAATATTGCCGATAACTCCGAGCGAAATCGGATCGAGTCCGGCGAAAGGCTCGTCGTACATGATGAGCATCGGGTCGAGCGCAATGGCGCGCGCCAGCGCCACGCGTCGCGCCATGCCGCCCGAAAGTTCAGACGGCATCAACGCCTGCGCGCCGCGCAGCCCAACGGCGTGCAGCTTCATCAGCACCATGTCACGGATCATTGCCTCGGACAGGTCGGTATGCTCACGCATCTGGAAAGCGACGTTATCGAACACTGACAAATCGGTAAACAGCGCGCCGAACTGGAACAACATGCCCATGCGCCGGCGCATCTGGTAGAGGCCCTCGCGATCGAGCTTGTGAATGACACTGCCGGCCACCCTGACCTCTCCGGTGCGCGGTTTGAGCGCGCCGCCAATTAGGCGCAGCAGTGTCGTTTTGCCGGATCCGCTGATGCCCATCATCGACACCACTTTGCCCCGCGGAATGGCCATGTCGATTCCACTCAGAATCGGACGTCGCTTGTCGTACCAGAAATTCAGACCGCTGATTTCAACGAGATTGTCGGCACTCACCGTGATGTCCGTGGCAGAAGACGGCTGGCATTGTAGCGGAGACCGGTACTCGCCGCAGTCTGCCGCAAACGGCTCATGGCCCGCGCGCAGTCGTGGTCAAACCGTACCTGCCTCCGCCTGGAAATGGCCTTGCCGACTTGAGTATCGCGCTTCTGCGCCGCCGCGCCCCGCAGAGGCGCCTGGCCCGTTCTGGTTCTTGAGCGTGGCTAACCTTATGTGGCGGCTGACTTTTCTGGCACAATCAGACTCCTGAATTGTTTACCGCCGCACTTGCAAGCCACATGGACACCAAGAAAACAACCAAACCGGACCTGCTGATCGTCGATGATGACCCGCTCATCATAGATACTCTGAGTTTTGTGCTGGGCAAGGATTACAACGTACTGGCGGCGTCCTCCAGAACCCAGGTGAAGAGCCTGCTGCGCCAGCTTGATGCCGCGCCGGAACTGGCATTGGTTGATCTGGGACTGCCCCCGTCGCCACATCGTCCTGATGAGGGATTCCAGTTGATCACCGATCTGCTGGCGCACTCGGCATCGATGAAGATCCTGGTTCTCTCTGGGCAAAGCGACGAATCCAATGCCCGCTATGCCCGCACTCTGGGTGCGGTGGAGTTCATCGCCAAGCCGTGCGAACCGGAAGTGCTCAAGTCGATGCTCGCCAAGGCCATGCGCATGGCGGCCGTGCAGGAGGAATCGGCCAAGGTCGATACCGGCATCATCGGCACCGGGCCTGCCATCAGCAAGCTGCATCAACAGATCGCGCAATATGCTGCGGCCCCGTTTCCGGTGCTGATTGAAGGCGAATCGGGCAGCGGCAAAGAGCTGGTGGCCCGATCCCTGCACGAGCAGGGCCCGCGGGCGGGAAAACCTTATCTTGCCCTCAACTGCGCCGCCATTTCCCCGACGCTTGTCGAACCCACGCTATTTGGCTACGTGAAGGGCGCGTTCACCGGTGCAACGTCGTCGCGTTCGGGATACTTCGAAGATGCGCAGGACGGCACGCTCTTCTTGGATGAAATCGGCGAATTGCCGCTGGAATTGCAGGCAAAATTGTTGCGCGTGCTGTAGAACGGCGAGTATCAGCGCGTTGGCGAAACACAGAGCCGGACCTCCAATGCACGGGTTATCACCGCGACCAATCGCGATTTGCGGCAGGAAGTGCGCTCATTGCGGTTTCGTCCTGATCTCTACCACCGGCTCTCGGTGTTCTCGATTTCGGTGCCTCCATTGCGCGAACTGGGCGATGACAAGCTGAAGCTCCTTGAGCACTACTGTGAAATTTACGCGCGCCAAAGCCAGTCCAAGCCGTTCAAGCTCGATAGCAAATCCCTTGAGTTATGGGCGCAGTATGGCTTTCCCGGAAACGTGCGCGAATTGCGCAATATCGTGATCAGATTAAGCACCAAGTTCCCCGGACAAACCATCAACACCGACCAGTTGATGGGCGAATTCGACTGGGAAGATCCGATGTCCTCCCCGACCGATGCCGGCCAGGCCGGGGACATCAAGACGTCGATGCAAGCCGCACGCAAACACTTGCAAACACAGAAGGGATTCATGCTCGACGAGGCGCTGCACGATCTTGAACGCAGCTATGTCGAAGCGGCACTGGACATTACTCACGGCAACCTCAGCCAGGCCGCGAAACTGCTCGGCATTCATCGCACGACGCTCTACAGCCGCATGCAGAATTATGCGTCCGGCGCGCAAGAGGGCAACTGATGTACTACAAGTATTTCGGCCTTGCCCGCCCGCCCTTCAAGATCACGCCCGATACGGACGTGTTCTTCGAGGGCGGCAATCGCGGCCCCATACTGGAAGCCCTGATTTACGCGATTTCGAACGGCGAAGGCATCATCAAGGTGACCGGCGAGGTCGGCAGCGGCAAAACCATGCTGTGCCGCGTGTTGCAGACTCGCCTTCCGCCCAATGTGGAGACGGTCTACCTGGCGAATCCGAGCGTATCGCCCGAGGAAATACTGCATGCCATTGCCTTTGAACTGCGGCTGCCGGTGTCCAAGGACGCTGGGCGCCTGGAAGTCATGCATGCGCTCAACGAATATCTGATCGAGCGTCATGGCCAGCAGCGCCAGGTTGTCGTCTTCGTGGAAGAATCCCAGGGCATGCCGATTTCCACGCTGGAAGAAATACGGATGCTTTCCAATCTGGAAACCAAGGAGCACAAACTGCTGCAGATCGTTCTGTTTGGCCAGCCCGAGCTCGACGATAACCTGCGGCAGCAAAACATCCGGCAATTGCGCGAACGCATCACCCATAGTTTCAGCCTGGCGCCGCTGAACACGGATGACGTCAGGGCCTACCTGACTTTTCGCTTGCGCGCCGCCGGATATCACGGCCCGGATTTGTTTAGCCGCAGAGTGATCGCTTATATGGCCAAAGCCTGCGGCGGCTTGACGCGACGCCTGAATCTGGTTGCCGACAAGGCGCTCCTGGCGGCGTTTGCGCAGGGGACTTATAACGTGACCTTGCAGCACGTCAAATCCGCGGTTCGCGACAGCGAATTCAGCCGGGCGGAACCGCCGCGTCCAAACGCTACGCCTGTTCGCTACGCTGTTGCGGGACTGGCGATTGGCGGTGCGCTTGGAATCGCGGTCCTTGCCGCCTATCAGACGCTGATGGCGGAAGACCCGGCGACTTTGGAAGCTGTGCCGCCGCTCTCCGCGCAGCCGCCGCCTGCCGCACCCCAAACAACCCCAACAGCAATCACGCCCGACTTGCCGGCCCCGCCCGTGACGAGAGCAACTCCAGACCCTTCGCGAGAACCACTGCCTCCGGTTGCGCTCGCGCGCGCAGTCGGGTCGGCGGCTGGCCATCGTCCGGCGCAAGAACTGCCTCCGTCCGCGACTTCCGCACCCGGGCCGGCCGAGATTTCGCAGGCCGATGAAAATGTCGATCTGCTGGAACAGCGCATGCAGGCGACGGAAAAGTGGTTAATCGAACAAAATGACGAAGCCTACAGCCTGCAATTGCTCGGAGCCAACGAACACGATCTGCTTAGGGAGTATTTGAAGACGATCGCCAAATTTGTTGAAATTGAAAAGGTTTATGTGTACCGTACCATTGCCAACGGACGCCCTTCCCTGACAGTGCTCTACGGGACTTTCGGGACCCGTAATGAGGTGGCGCGAGCACTGCAAGGTTTGCCAGAAGCGTTAAAAATAAACCGCCCTTATTACCGGACTATTCAGGGCATCCGCTCTGAGATTGCCCGTCAAAAATCGTAATGGACAGCAACTGGACGCTCGGAAATGCGGCTTAACCAAACAAGTTGCATCCCAGAATGCCGTGTGCGTTTTCGCGGGTTCGAAATGGCCAATGAAACGGGAGGAAACGAGCCGCGTAGCGGTTCGGCCTTGCGATCCGTGACGCGGGTTGAGGCCTCGTGGAGCGTTCTTCTGAGGACCCAGGCCGCAGCGGCAGTCTGCCTGTTCGCGCTTGCCGCCGGCGGGTGCGCTGCCGTCAAGCCCAAAGTTCCGCCATCCCAAGGTCACCTCGACTCCGGCCGCGTAGCCGCAAAAGCAGCGGAAGAAAAGATCCCGGCACCGGTTACCAGCAACAACTTCGTTCCTGCGCCCAAGCCCCAAGTCAAAGTTCCGACCTACAGCGTTGTGGTCAACGAGGTGCCGGTCAAGGAGTTGCTGTTCGCGCTTTCGCGTGACACCGGGCAGAACATTGACGTGCACCCGTCCATCCAGGGACTGGTTTCGTTGAATGCCATCGACGAAACCCTGCCGGCAATTCTCGAACGTGTCGCTCAGCAGGTCAATATACGGTACCGCAGCGAAGGCCGGACGCTGATGATCGTGCCCGACACGCCTTTCCCCAAGACATACCGAGTCAATTACGTCAACATTTCCCGGGAATCGAATTCCCTGGTCACCGTCGCGGGTGAGCTCGGAGGTGGGGGCACAAGTGGCGCGGGACAGGGGTCCGCCGGGGGCGCAGCAGGTGGCGGAGTCGCCAGCGCCGGCGGCACGTCCAGCACAACGGTCAGATCGAGTTCACAAAATAATTTTTGGGAAATTCTCGAGAAGAATGTTCTGAGCATCCTGAAGGGCACCCAGCAGCTCGAGCAGTCACAAGAGGATCGGCGGCAACGCGCCGAGGCCAACAAGGCGGCGGTCGAGGAAAGACGCTCACAGGTGCAGGCCGCGGCTGGTGCGGGCGCAAATGCGGCGGCGTTGTTCAGTACCGCATTCGCCGGCGACAAGGGCGTGGGTGCATCTGACGTCGTGGTCAATCCGGTTACCGGCACAGTCACGGTGCTCGCCACCGAAAAGCAGCATAGTCTGGTTCAGCAGTATCTGGACAGCGTCACGCATGCCTCGCAGCGCCAGGTTTTGATCGAAGCTACGATTGTCGAAGTGCAATTGTCGAACGCGTACAAAGCCGGCGTGGATTGGAGCCGGATTCGCGGGCCCGGCAATACCGGATTCGATTTGCAGCAGAGCCTGCTGGGCACCAATCTGGCGGCACCCCCGAATGTCGTGGTTGGCTACGCGAACTCCACGTCAACACTGGGCAATATCGCAGCGACCCTGAAACTGCTGGAGCAGTTTGGCAGCACGCGGGTGCTGTCGAGCCCGAAACTGATGGCGATGAACAATCAGACCGCATTGCTGAAGGTGGTCGACAATGTGGTTTATTTCACCCTGGATTCGGAAACCAACCAGAACGCGAATAACACCGTCACCACCATCACCAGCACCGTGCATAGCGTC